>CANFGH010000063.1 GCA_947446285.1 Chloroflexota bacterium | reverse complement strand
TTGGTGTTCGCACCGATGTGGAACTGCAGGGCGTCGCCGGAGTTGTGCAGGGTCACCGCACTGTCCTTGTTCAGGAGTGCGATCTTGTTGTACTGGGTTGATGCCGCGATGCGGTCAATCTCCGAGACGAGTTGGTTGACCTCGTTCTGGAGATGTGCACGGTCATTGTTGGAAAGGGTGTCATTGGCCGATTGCACGGCAAGTTCACGCATGCGCGCCAGCAAGCTGTGCGTCTCATTGAGGGCACCCTCGGCGGTCTGAAGAAGACTGACCGCGTCCTGCGCGTTGCGCTGCGCCTGGTTGAGACCCCGGACCTGGTTCTTCAGCTTCTCGCTGACGGCCAGTCCCGCGGAATCGTCGGAGGCACGGTTGATCCGCAACCCGCTCGAGAGACGCTCGATGGCGCTTGCAAACTGTCCCTGCGTTGACCCAAGCGAACGCTGGGCCGACAGCGACGCCTGGTTGTAGTTGATCCGCAATGCCATGCTGACTCACCTTCCGCGATCACGCAGGCGTTCAGCTCGCCAAACCATGTGCGAACGATCAGGGATCGAACACGATGGCGAGGCCCGACGACAATTGCGCGGCCGCGGCTTCCTGTTGTGGCGAAGCGCGGACAGTGACGGCCATCACTGTCCGCGAGTTCGTCATGATCACTATCGACGGCCCCGTGCATCTCTACAGTCCTCCGTGCCGGATTGCCCGGAAAGTCTCCGAAGGGCTTTGAAACGCCCGAAAATGGCCGGAATTTCCCGCCCCCTACCGCCATCGCCCCCGATGTACATACGCTTCGCTTTCCCCCTACCCCATCGCCTCCGGTCTGACTGTGCTTCGCTGACCAACCACCGCCCCGGCGGGCCACCGAGGAGACAGGTTCACCATCGGTACACTGGCGGTATGCGCCAATCCGACCCGTTCGGCACCCTGGCAAATCTGGGGGGACATGGACCCGAGGCACACTGGCGTGCCGGGATCGACATCGGCGGCACCTTCACCGACATCCTCCTCCTCGATGAGCGCACTGGCGCATCGTGGTTTGGCAAGACCCTCACCACGCCGGACGACCCGGCACGAGGCGTCGCATCCGCCATTGCACAGGTCCTCCACGATGCCACCGCGTCCACGACCGATCTGCATACGGTCATCCACGGCACCACTCTGGTCACCAATGCCCTGATCGAACGCAAGGGTGACCGCACCGCCCTCGTCACCACTCGCGGGTTCCGCGATGCCGTGGAGATTGCACGGGAACACCGCTACGACATGTACGACCTGAACCTCGACCTGCCACGGCCTCTCGCGCCACGGCATCTCCGGTTCGAGGTCGGTGAACGCATGCGTGCCGACGGATCGGTCCATACCCCTCTGGACATGGCCAGCGTCGACCTGGTGGTGTCGCACTTGCGCGAGGCAGGGTTCGGAGGCACCACCGGCGCGGTCGCGGTGTGCCTCCTGCATGGGTATGCCAATCCCGATCACGAACGCGCCGTTGGCGACCACCTGCGCACCTCCCTGCCAGGTGTTCGCATCGCCCTCTCGCACGAGGTTGCCGGCGAGATCCGCGAATACGAACGTACCACCACCACCCTCGCCAATGTCTACGTGCAACGCCTCATGGAGGGATACCTCGACCGCATCCGGGATGCCCTCTCGGCCTCCGGATCGCCGGCACGTCTTCTCCTGATGCTGTCTGCTGGAGGTACCGCCACGGTCGATACCGCCCGTCGCTTCCCCATCCGCCTGGTCGAATCCGGCCCGGCCGCCGGTGCCCTGGCGGCCGCTGCGCACGGGCGCGAAACCGGGCGCACGAGCCTTCTTTCATTCGACATGGGTGGCACCACGGCCAAGGCCTGCCTCATCACCGGGGGTGTTCCTCCGGTCACCACCGAGTTCGAAGTCGACCGTGTCTACCGTTTCAAGGCCGGCAGTGGCCTGCCCGTCCGGGTGCCCTCGATCGACCTCATCGAGATCGGCGCCGGTGGTGGCAGCATTGCCCGTGTCGACCGCTTCGGCCTGATCAAGGTCGGTCCGGAAAGTGCAGGCGCCGACCCCGGTCCCGCCTGCTACGGGCGCGGCGGTACGCATCCGACTGTCACCGATGCCGACCTTATTCTCGGCTACCTGGACCCGGGGTTTTTCCTTGGAGGCACGATGCGTCTGGATGTCCAGGCCGCTCGTGAGGCAATCCGGATGCACGTTGCCGAACCGCTCGGCCTGACCATCGAAGATGCCTCGTGGACAGTTCATCTGGTGGTGAATGAGGCGATGGCCGCTGCCTCGCGCATGCATGCGGTGGAACGGGGCAAGGATGCGTCTGCCGTGCCCCTCTTTGCATTCGGCGGTGCCGGGCCGGTCCATGCTGCCGGGGTTGCCCGCATCCTCGGCAGTCGTGAAATCGTCGTCCCCTATGGCGCCGGCGTCGGTTCAACGATCGGGTTCCTCGTCGCACCAGTCAGTTTCGACTTCGTCCGCAGTTACTACACCCGCCTCGATACATGTGACTGGCATGCCGTCGCCGAATTGCTTGCCACGATGGAGTCCGAGGGTCGCGACCTCCTGACCGATGCCGGGGTCAACGCGTGCGACGTGACATTCGCGCATCGTGCCGAACTCCGCCTCGTCGGCCAGGCCCATCAGGTGACCGTGGATCTGCCTCGCGAAGTTCTGGATGCCCTCCGCCCAGGTCACGTTGA
Source organism: Chloroflexota bacterium (assembly GCA_947446285.1). GTDB lineage: Bacteria > Chloroflexota > UBA11872 > UBA12225 > UBA12225 > UBA12225. The sequence goes on along the minus strand of CANFGH010000063.1, from coordinate 13,200 downwards.
TGGTTTCCGGGCGCTCGAAGTCATTCAGGATGCCTTCGACACTACCTACCGTGCCCTGTACCGGCGCAGTGCCCCCCCTGTTGCCATCGAGGCGGTCAACTGGCGCGTCGTGGCATCCGGGCCAGTCCCTGTCGTTGCCCTCCCCACCCCTGTCGCACCAGAACCGACGGGCGAGACCACGTTGCTTGAGACACGACCAGACCAACCCGTCGTCCGTCCGGTCGCCTGGCCTGATGGTTCCGGATCCCGGGCGAAGCCTGGAAATCAGGGGCGACGGGGCGGATGGGCGTGGATGGATACGCCGGTCGTGAAGCGCGCTGACCTCCGCACCGGCGCGCCCGCGATTCTTGGTCCAGTGATCATCGAGGAACGCGAAAGCACCACCGTCGTGCCACCCGGGTGGTCGGTTTCCCTCGAGATATCCGGTGCTCTCGTCATCGCATCCGGCGAAGCCACCTCACCGCGGAGTGTGACCCCATGATTGATCCACTGACCCTCGAGGTGTTCTGGAGTCGCCTGATTGCGACGGTCAATGAACAGGCCACGTCGCTGATGCGGACGGCTTTCAGCCCGACCGTGGCCGAGGCGGGAGATCTCTCTGCGTGCGTCTTCGATCCGCGTGGCTACATGATCGCCCAGGCGGTCACCGGCACTCCTGGCCATATCAACTCCATGGCCCGGTGCATCCGCCACTTCCTGGATGCCTGCCCGCCCGAGACCCTCAGGCCCGGCGATGTCCTCGTCACGAACGACCCATGGAAGACCTCCGGGCACTTCCACGACATCACCGTCGTTACCCCCATCTTCCGTACGCCACGTTCCGACTCGCCTCTCCCTCTGGGGGCGGGGCGCGCGGTAGGGGATACGTTGAGACCGGAGGAGACTGGGCGGGGCGATTCACCCCAGCTTGTCGCCTTCTTCGGCACCATCTGCCATGTCGCCGACATCGGCGGTCGTCCCTTCTCGACCGATGCGCGCGAACTCTACGAGGAAGGCCTGTTCATCCCGATCACGCACCTCTTCCGTGGCGCGGTTCCCAATGAGGAACTCTTGCGCATCGTGCGAGCCAACGTCCGCGAACCGGACAGCGTCGTCGGCGACCTCTATGCCATGGCGACCTCGAACGATGTCGGTGGGGCCCGACTTCTGGAGTTCCTCGAAGAGTTCGACCTGCCAAGCATCATCCCGCTTGCGGACGAAGTGATCGCCCGGTCCGAACAGGCAATGCGCGATGCCATCCTTTGTGTTCCCGACGGTATTTACCGCCATTCCCTCACGATGGATGGCTACGCCGAACCGGGCAGACCCGGTGAACCGGACCGTGAGGTGCCGATCACCCTCGCCTGCACCATCACCGTCACTGGTGACACCCTCCACATCGATTTCGATGGCACCTCACCGGTCGCGCCACGGGGCATCAACGTGGTGATGAACTACACTGAGGCGTACTCCACGTACGGGATCAAGTGCGCCCTTGCCCCGGATGTGCCGAACAACGAGGGCAGTTTCCGCCCGGTCACCATCACTGCACCGGTCGGGTCAATCCTCAACTGCCAACCACCGGCACCCGTTGCCGGTCGGCATATCGTTGGCCAGTGGTTGCCCGCCGTCGTCCACGGTGCCCTCGCGCAGGCAATCCCCGACCAAGTGATCGCCGACGGATCGTCAAGCCTGTGGATCACGCAGTTCTCCGGTTCGGACAACCGGCAAGGCGTTGGAACAGGCGTCGATGGGGTGGGGGGCGGACGACGGTTCTCGATGGTCTTCTTCAACTCCGGCGGGATGGGGGCACGTCCGACCAAGGACGGCCTCTCCAGCACCGCATTTCCATCCGGAGTGCGTGGCGTTCCTGCGGAAATCGTCGAGGCGCGCGCGCCGCTTCTCATCATGGAGCGCAGCCTCCGGACCGATTCCGGCGGTGCCGGGACACACCGGGGTGGCCTCGGACACCGACTCGTCATCCGTGCCGATGGCACCACTGGAGACCTCCGGTTCTCACCGTTCTTCGACCGCACCCGGGTCGCCGCACCCGGACGTGATGGTGGGCACGCCGGTGGACTCGGTGACTACTTCCTGCGTGAGATCGTGCCGTCCGATCCACCCCTTCCCCCTCAGAGACCCCATCCCAAGGCCACCACGTCTGTGCCTCAAGGCATGGAGATCGTCATGGACCTCCCGGGTGGTGGTGGCATCGGCGACCCGCGCGGGCGGGATCCCGAACGTATCGCCGCCGACCTGCGCGACGGGTACATCACTGAACCCGCGTGATTCGGAAGTTGGTTCATCCTGGTCGGCGCCCTTGCCGGCCCATCGTGGGCAATTGAGGTCGACCCCTGTCCCCTCTCCCTTTGGGAGCCACGCGCAGGTGGGGGCCTGCTAACCCATCGAACATCGCAGGGGACGGTGTTCCTGGACGTTTGTGCTGATCCCGGCGACTTGACGTGCCGGTGATTCCCACCTGACGGAACCGGTGAGAACCTGCCGGCGAGGGCAATGCGGTGGATCAGAGTAGGAAGTAGAGGCGTGCCTGGTAGCTCCACCACCTGCTACATGAGACTGATCTGACACCAGCATCCCCTGGCGGTGCTTCGTGTTTCGGGTATTGTGATCCCGGAAACAGACCATCACCGCTCGCACGGGCGAACCCTTGCAAGCTGGGGATGGGTGCAATTTGGACACGGATCACCAATAGTGCCGGAAACCCTCGACCAACCCGGGAGTGACATCTTCGTGGAGGCTCTCCACGATGTCCTCGTGCACCTGCACGACCAGACCGTCCTGCAGGCCCACCCGTTCGCAGCCATCGCCGTTGACGCACGGGACCGGCGCAACCGGCGCAAAGGTCGAGGCAATCTTTCCGATCGCATGTCCCCGGAGATTCCCGGCGCAGTCCTCGCGCAGGACATTTATGACGCGCTGATCAGTCTCCAACCCAGGACACCACGCCCCTCGGGTCGTCACGTTCCAAGTCTGTTGCCATTCCGGGGCGATGGGGTGGATCCTTCCGGGGCGCCCCTGCCTGCCCCCCACACCGAACCCAAATCCCAAGACGCCACCAGGCGGTCCTCCCCGATGGTCGCGCGCGCGCACCGGCGCGCCGATGCCTTGCGCCTGCGGTATGTCGACGGCCTGCCGGTCACCACCATCCTGGCCCGCCTCAACATCTCGCGCAGCGAGTACTTCCGGAAACACCGTGAAGGACTGGATGCCATTGCCTCCATCTTGCGTCGACGATGGGGAACGGAATCCGTGAACGCCTTTGTGGCACGTACCGCCGAAGAGAATGCGCGCGAGGCACCCATGATCGCTTCCACCGTGAAGAACGTGGACCGAGTGCACGTGCCTACCCGGTTCATCGGGCGGGAAAGCGATCTTGCAATCCTGAAGGATGTCGTTCAGTCCGCACCCCTCACGACCATCATAGGACCGCCTGGTGCCGGCAAGACCAGGCTTGCGATCGAACTCGCCCGCCACGTGCGCGAATCGTTCCCGGATGGGGTCGTGATGGTGACGTTGGCGGAACTGACGGACGAGGCGCTTGTCCTTCCGGCCATCGCCCGGTCGGTCGGGCTCTTTGACGTACCAGCGACCGACCTTTCGTCAGCACTTGCCAACTTCCTCGCCGGACAGCGTCGCCTCCTCATCTTGGACAACTTCGAACACGTCATCGGTGCCTCGAAGGATGTCTCCCAGCTCGTGAGCAATGCGCCTGACGTTGCGGTCCTGGTCACCAGCCGGGCACCTCTGGGTGTCGCCTCCGAACAGCGGTACCCCCTTGAACCACTCCCCGTCCCTGCTGCCGGAACGACAGATGGCGACAGCGTTCCCATCCAGACCAATCCGGCGGTGCAGCTCTTCATCGACCGTGCGCGGGCTATCGAGCCAGGCTTTCCCGCAACCACCCAGGACCTCGACGCCACGGTTGCCATTTGCCGCCTGCTTGACGGGTTGCCGTTGGCGATTGAGCTGGCCGCCGCCCGACTGGGCAGCCTGACCGCACCGACCATCCTGTCCCGTCTGACCGAACGCCCGGACGAACGCCTATCCCTCCTCAGGACCGAATCGCGCGATGGGAGTGCTCGTCACCAGACTCTCCGTCATGCCATCCAGTGGAGCCAGAGCCTGTTGCATCCCACCGAGGTCCGACTCCTGGCCGACATGAGTGTCCTCGTCGGCGGCGCATCCCTGGACGCAATCCTTGCCATCGTCTCTCCGGACTCCGCCGGTCTGCCTCCTCCCTCTGCGGGGCGCTTGCCTCAAGATGGGAGGGGACTGTCGGCGATGCGTCCTGTACTGGAAGCCCCGTCGTCCGTTGACGTCCTCAACCGACTGGGATCGCTCGTCGAAAACAGTCTGGTTCGCCGGCAATCGTTTCCGGATGGTGAGACGCGCTTCACGATGCTCGAGACCATCCGCGCATACGGGATGGAGTTGCTGAACGCGCGTGGAGATACCGGTGACATCCGCCGCCGGCATGCGTCGTACTACTCACGTCTCGCTGCTCAGGTAGCCCCGGCAATGCGCGGGATTGTTGCCGACCAGTTGTTGAAGCGCCTTGACGCGGAATTGCCGAACATCCGTGAGGCGCTTCAGTTCCTCTCGGAATCCGGGGAGGTCGCCGATGCACTCTCCCTTCTGGTGAACCTCGAGTACTTCTGGTGGCTTCAGGGATATCGTCTGGAGGGCCTGACGTGGTTGCGCCGGCTACTCGAAGCGAACGGGCAGCGCATCTCCCAGACCGAAATCGCCGGTGACCAACTCGCCAGTGCCTTGACCATGGCCGGGCACCTCTCTGCCCTGAGCGGTGATGATGTCGGGGCGGGTGGCTACCTGGCCGATGCAATCACCTTGGCCCGCGTTCATGGCCCGGTTCGCAGTGAAACGGATGCCTTGCACCATCTGGCCGTCCTGGCCCGTGCCCGGGGCGACGATGATCGTGCTTCCGAGTACTGGATCGAGGCGTCCCGCAGGGCCGGGGCCAACAAACTCACCTACCGGCAGGGCATCTCGTTGTGGCACCTCGGGCTTCTGGCATGCGACCGTCTCGACTATGGCAGTGCCACCCAGTGGCTATTGGAAGGGCGGTCGGTCTTCGAGGCGAATGCGATGCCCATCGGCCGTGCCCTTGTGCAGTTCACCGAAGGGGCGGCCGAGATGGTCGCTGGAAACCTCTTGGTTGCCCGAGGCCTGATTGAGGGTTCCATCCGCGACCTCACCACCTACGGAAGCAGCACTGGTGTGATGTATGCCACCGGCACACTTGCGGAACTGGAGTTGCTGGAAGGAAACGCCGCTCTCGCTCTGGATGCTGCCGAACGCAGCAGTTATCAGATGCGGCAACTGGGTCAGGAACGAGGCATGGCCCGCAACCTGATTACCCTTGGCCATGCCTCGATGGGCATCGGTGACTACCCCCGTGCGCGCCGTGCCTACTTGGACGCCCTGCGCCGGTCGCTGCCGGCCGAACGGCTCCCGGTGATTGGGGCGGCAATGCTTGGAATGGCAAGCCTCACGTCGGGCACGCAGGAAGCTGACCGCCAAAAGTGGGCTCTTCCAACCAATCTGCCAACGTCCCGTACCTGCCTTGCGGCCGCACAAGTCCTCTACCGCACCGTGCGACGGCCTCTGGCACTGGTTGAACGCAAGCACGCCAAGGACACCGGGCTTGTGTTCCCTGATCCCGCTTCCGCACCGGTCACCCCCACACCAGCTCCCTGGTTTAATGAAGGAGATGCGCTTCACTCAGGCGTACCGGTCGACGAGTATCCCCTGCCGGATCTCAAGACCGTCCTGACCCTCGCGCGTTCCTTGGCCGCAACCATCGGGCAACGGGGAACCATCTAGCCGCACATCACTGCCTCACCCGCGAACCGGGGAAGATCGGTGCTGATGGGGTGAAATGCGGTTGGGTTACACCGTGACCGTCACGCCGGGAAAGGCCCGGCGCAATCCATCCGCCCATTCCCCGAGTATGAAGGCTGCATCCGCGTCATCCTCACGGGAGGATTCGGTGGTGTGATCTCCCGAACAGGCGCCGACCCGTTCCCGGACACTGACGCACGAGAGACTGTGGCGTGACAGGATGGCCGCCCACTTCGCGTTCGCCATCATCGCATTCTGGGTGCCACAACACGCGACGGCAGCAAAGACTGTTCGGCGCGACACAATCACATTTGCGTTGACCGCCAGCGCGTCGAGGATCACCCCGGGGGTTACGGCGAGGCAGAGATGGATGCCCCGCACCTGCGTTTCCGCAACCTCCCAGTCGATCACCGCACCGCGCTGGGCAGGTGCGCCATCGGCTTCATCGGTTGATGATGCATCGAGATCGGGCCAATCCGGGCTCCGACCGACATCGCCCAACCCCATTCCACCGGATTCATATGCGCCACCCTGACCAAAGGACTCCTCGACAGGGTGTGCGTCAATCCAGGCCCGGATGTCATCCACCCGGCACCCAAGCCCGGACGATGGTCGGCGGTCGGCAACATCGTTCCGGCGACGCACCACACCACGCACCCCATCACCGCCAGATGCAAGACCGTCATCAGCGCGGTCTGAAGCATCATCGATGGCACCGCGTTGCCAGTCCGAAGGCGGACAATCCGGGGCAGACGAATCCGGAACCCAACGGGGTGAACGGCCAGTCTCAGGGACCTGCGGTATGGAACTGGTTCGCCATTCCCTGGCGCGATCTCCGTAGTTGCTCACTATCGCCCCCCGACGACCCGGGCGCACTGACCTTGCGCACGCCTGGCAGTGCTTCACAAAGGAAGTCACTGTGAACCGGTTTGTACGAGTGTAGCCGGGTTCAGGGTGTTCCGGGGGCGACGGCGAGGCCGTTCCCCGCGGGATACTCCAGCGGTTTGCTGTGCCATGATGGTGCCGTGCCAGACGGGATGCATCCGAACCGCCCGGATCCGCCAAACCTCGCGCGTCACCCCGTCACGGATGATATGTCCGGGGGCACGACATTTCTTGAGCAGGCACGGTTTCCCTCGAACCCAGGACGTGTCATCGCGATCGACTGGTCTGGGGCCATGCAGGGTGGTCACCGCAAGATCTGGATTGCCGAGGCCATCGACGGCGTGGTGGTGCGCCTTGAGAATGGCCGTACGCGCGGAGCGGTGTTCGACCACCTGATCACCCTCGCGTCGATCGATCCGCACTTCGTGGTCGGGTTCGACTTCGCCTTTGGAATGCCGATGTGGTTCGCGCGTGACCGGAACATTTCCACCATCGCCGACCTATGGCGACATGTTGGCGCAATCGGCGAATCGTGGTTGGCATCATGCGATCCGCCGTTCTGGGGCAAACCCGGCAAGCTTCGTCCTGCCGATACCCCGCATCACTTGCGTTGCACCGACCGTGCGATCGCGTCGATTGGCGGGTCTCAACCCAAGTCTGTCTTCCAGATTGGTGGTGCCGGCGCCGTGGGAACCGGGTCACTGCGGGGCATGCCCGGACTGGCCACCCTCCGCGATGCCGGGTTCTCGGTGTGGCCATTCGACCCACCCGCATGGCCTCGTGTCATCGAGATCTACCCGCGATGCTTCACGGGACCAGTCGTGAAGAGTGACCCACACGCGCGAGATGGGTGGCTCGCTACTCACGCCTCGCCTACCCCCCGATTGCAAGGCGCTGCGCTTGACGCTCCACCTGAGCCTCGATTGCAAGGTGCTTCGCTCGGTCTGGCACATCACCTCGGTATCCCATCCTTCCGGCCAGACATCGAAAGACTTGCCAGGGATTCCGAGGATGCGTTCGACGCTGCCATCTCGGCTGCGGCCATGTGGAAACATCGCGCCAGTCTGGCCTCACTCGTCCCGACCACCGATCCCACACTTCTTCTTGAGGGGTGGATCTGGGATCCGCGCCATCCGATGCCAACCGGCACACCTACCGCCTGACCGCAACGAACCCCGTTCCGGTTGCCAATCCGGGCAGCGTTGGCAAAGGGGATTTCAATCCGGAGCAGTGGGGCGCATCTCCTTTGGAGGGGTAGGGGTCCGTGCGGCGTGCGAGAATGGCCGGAGATGCCCCGGTGCAAGGAGGCCAGCGATCCGGGGTAAAAGGGCAGGGGATGTATTGCACGGCCTGCGGAACGGCACTGCTTGCGGATGCGCGCTTCTGCACACGATGCGGACGGCCACGTGACACCCAAGCCGTGGCCACGGTGGATGATGGCAAGCCCCGCGAACGCGTGATTGACGTGATCTTGGACTTCAGTGGATCCAAGAACCCGGCTCGTCCCGGCCCGCCCATCGCCGAAAGCGAAGCGTCTGCAAATCAGGGGGCGACGCGATGGGGTGATGTGGTCCCCGCAAACCGTACCAACTACCGGCCTGATGGCATCGGCCTTGCCAACCCACGAATCGTCACCGCTTCCGACCGGTACACCCCGCCCGTTTCCAAGCGCGCAACCACCGGTCAGACCATCACCGTGATGGTGGTGCTGTTTGCCCTGCTTGCATGGGCCGGCAACCTGTCCGCGACACGGAATGGCACGACGCGCGAGGGCCAGCCAGGAAGTGCCTCCCCCCAACCGCCCGCCACCGCCGTACCCGCACCCGTCTCCAACGAAGCCAAGGCCGAGGCCGTCGCCCTTCTGGGATCGGCCATCTACAAGGTGGAGGAAGGCAACCTCGCGCTTGCCATCGAACAGGCGAGGCAGGCACAGGAGAAGTGGCCCGCCTACTCCGATGCTGCCAACTTCATCGCCGATATCACGCCCAAGGCCACCGCAACTGCCGCCGCCGTGCAAGCAAAGGCCACTGCGGTCGCGGGCGCACCGGGCGGGTCGGCTGCCGGTCTCCTCAGCGAACGCGACGCCATCGCCCGAGTCCTGCCATCGGTCGTGCACATTGCCACCACCTCAAGCGTGGGCACCGGCTACGTTGTTCGCGACAACCTCATCGCCACCAACGCCCATGTCGTCTCGACCAACCCCACCGCCGAGGTCCGTACCCAGGATGGCAAGACCCTCATCGGGCAGGTCGTCGCCCGCGACGCGAAACAGGACATCGCCCTCATCAAGGTGACCGCAAGCCGGCTTCCGGTAGCGACCCTCGCCAACTCCAAATCCCTCCGGCCCGGCGACACCCTCATGGCCGTCGGGTATGCCCTCGACCTGCGTGGAGGTCCGTCGATCACGCGCGGGGTGTACTCGACCCACCGCACCATGCAGGGCGTGACCTACGTGCAAACCGATGCCCCCCTGAACCCGGGCAACAGTGGCGGCCCCCTCGTTTCGCTCAAGGGCGAGGTTGTTGGCATGAACACCATGGGGCTCAAGAACGACTTCGGCACGGACGTCAGGGGCCTCTACTTCGCCGTCGCCATCGAGGCCATCCAGACAATCGTCACCACGATCCCGAAATGAGGGATTCCCGCCCATGAAACCACGGATCACCGTCCTGACACTGGGGGTCGACGACCTCGAACGCGCCGTCCGCTTCTACCGCGATGGTCTGGGGCTCCCGACCGAAGGGATCGTGGGTACCGAGTTCGTCCATGGGGCGGTCGCTTTCTTGGACCTCGAGGGCGGACTAAAACTTGCCCTCTTTCCCCGGGCAAGCATCGCCCACGATGCCGGCATTCCCGCCGAACCACCCAATGGACCGGGACGCACCGAGATGACCATTGGCCACAACGTCGCGTTTGAGGCCGAAGTGGATTCCACCATGGCCCGCGCACTGGAAGCGGGCGCGGTGATCGTGAAGCCGGCGCAGGCGACGTTCTGGGGAGGGTACGCCGGCTACTTCCAGGACCCGGACAGACACCTCTGGGAGGTCGTCTGGAATCCCCATTGGGGTTTACCAGGATGAAATCGCGCCGTCCCTGCCCTATGGTGTTTCAAGGTGGCAGCGGCGCGCAGTAGCGAGGTGCAGGTAAACGATCGGCGCTGGGGTGGTCGAGATCAGCAGTCTGGCGTGATGGGGTGCACAACTGCAGCGTGACACTGGATTCACTGCAGCATCCACGGAGTTGCCATCATGATCGCCAAAGATCCCAAGCTGCACATCTCTCCCCGGGTGCCCCTTCTCTTGGGACAACCGGATGGACAGATCACCCAGTTCCATAACCAACCCGCGCACTGGGCATCTCTGGGTTCCCTGCTTCGCGCCTGCGATGCCCGGTCCCGTGTGGTGACCGACGACATCCGCGTCCTGACCCCGGAAAGGCTCGCCACATTCGACATCATCGTGAACGCATCGACCGCTTTGCGTCCAAGGGACCGGGAATACTTCGCGATTCAGTCGCGCATCGACGCTGGGGTGGGCTACGTTGGCGTGCACGTCGCGAACACCGTCCACCTCACGTCGCCGAATTTCCTGCACGCGGTGGACGTGGCGCCGCCTCCGAAGAACGCCCTCTCCCCCACCATGAGTGTCCGCATCCTCTCGCAAGTGCACCCCATCACCACTGGTCTCGAGGATTATGACCACGACGATGACGATGAGTTCTACGAGGTCACCGGCGACTTCGGTGACCGCCCGGATCTGGTCACGGTTCGCGAGGATTGCACCCTTGCCACCACCGATGGTCACCCGATGGTCTACGTGACCACTCACGGGAGTGGACGGGTCGTCTTCCTGGCATCGGGATACGACCGGCGTTCACTCGACCACCCGACCTTCCGCACCCTCTTCACGCGGACTGTCGATTGGGGCTCCCCCCGCAACCGGTAGCGAAGCATCGTTTAATGAGGAGCGATGGGGTGGGGACTTGCCCGATAACCGGCCGGTGCAGATCAGGGCATCGGCCGGAATGGCGCGGTGATCAGTAACGCCCACTGCCGGTTGGCGTGGCGGGTGCGTCCGGCGTTGTGGGGCGTGTGCACCACGTTCGCCCGCCCGAGCAACGCGTCATCCAGAGGCACGGGTTCCACGTCAAAGACATCGGCCGCCAAGGCAATCTCGTCGGCAAGCACGCGCCGTCGCACCGCCGCGGTGTCACAGACCCCCGCACGGGTCGCCCAGATCACCAATGACCCGTGGGGCAATGCGTCCACGAGATCGGCGGTGACCAACCCGCGGGTCGCCGGGATCAGCGGAACCAGCGGGGCAAAGATCTCGGCATCGGACACCAGGCGGTCCAGATGCCACTCGCGCCGTGCCCCTGCCCGGTGGAAAGCCGGTTCCGGGGCGTGCGGATCATAGACCGACACATCTGCACCCAGGGATGCGCAGAACGACGCATACCGGCTACCGATGTTGCCTGCCCCGATCACCCGCACACGCTTGCCAGCGATGGTGCCACTGGTGAAGCGGTCATCGTCCCCGAACTGAGCACCACGGTGTGCGAACGGCCGGTCACCACCACCCGGGGAGTAGTCCCAGACGCGCAGGTCCGATTGCATCGCCTGATGCAGTTGCGGGATGCGTCGCAAACCAGACAACGTGAGGGCGAGGGCATATTCGGCCACCGATTGCCCCCAGAACCCTTCGGCGGTGTGGGCGTGGTGCCGGATGCCGGACGAGGCGAAGACCGCGGCGAGATCCTCGGACACTCCCGACCCATAGCCTGACCGGGGCGAGAGTGCCACCTCGCGCAGCGAAGCAAGGTATTCCAAGTCACCTGGCACCATCGGTATTCCGAGGGAGATCAGTTGGACCACCTGCGAAGGATCGATCCCCGCATGACGCACAAGGTCACTGACTGTCACGGATGACGGTGCATCATGACGCAACAGCGTCACCGGAACCGGCCCGGCCCAGACTTCATGCAAGGCTTCCGCCACCAGTGGCCACGTCGCCTCCCAGTGGGAATCGACGACGATCAGACGGTGCGGTGACTGGTCTTCGCCCACATGGAATCCGGCCCCTGGCATCTGTCCCCCGCCCGATCGCGCTGTTGTTGCACCTAGCTCCACCATCAGATCGTTACCCCTTGCGCGCCACCGTAGCACCATCCGGGGCCGACCGGCCATCGGGCCGATCCCGGCGCCGGTCACGGCGGTCAGCTAATCGCCCACCGGCGATGCGGGCCACTGTCCGGGTGGCGTCGGTGACCGTTCGAAGGTGCCAGACCCGACCCGCGCGGATTCGCCAGATCGAGATCACCGGCACTTCCAGGGGACGGTTGGTCGCCGGGATCATCATGAATGGCCCCACATGCGTCCCCGCGAGGGTCCACGTGCCCACGGCAAAGTCATCGCCGGTCAGCCACTCGGTACCCATCTGACGCGGATGCCCGAGGATACGCATGAGGCCGTTGTAGCCCGCAAGCCACTGGGTAATCCCGGCGTGATCGGCCAGTCCATCGTGCCATGCGATATCCGGTGAAAGGATGCCCTCGACGTCGGCAATGGCGAGTTCACGGCCATCGGCCATGAGCGACGAGAGTATCGCGACCACCCCAGTCATCGATGCCTCATCCGGGGACAATCCGGATGCCAAGCCGTTCCGACTAGCCATTCCCATCCCTTCCGGAACCATGTGCCGACGTTCCCCACACCAGAGCATCCCAAGCCTACATAAACCGATGGCGACACATGATGGTGTTCGAACCAAACCCGTCCCGGATCTGTAACGACACGGATATTCCCGCCAATGTCGGCTGAATGGAACATGGGTCTATTCTTGCTTCGCCAACGACATGCCGGAGGGAAGAGATGGCCAGAACCATTCCCGCGCCACCACCGGCATTCACGCACGGTCCAGCAGATGCCATTGGTTCCGGAGCGAACGGCCTGCGCCGTGACCCTTCCGTCCTGCCGGAAGACGAGGGTGGCCTCGTGCGGATGGTCGCTGACCGCGACCTTCTGGACCCGCTTGCGGGGAACACCCCATCTTTCTCGCCCGAAACGTCGCCGGAAGGCACCTCCACAACGGCAGAAAGGCATCCGTGCCCTTGTTCCAGCGTATCCGCGAAAGACTGCCGGTCCCGCCTGACCACAGCATGGCCAAGATTGAACGCAAGGTGCATGCCGGTGAAGGCCTGACGGAGGCCGATGGCATGGCCCTCTTCGCCTCCCCCGATCTGCTCTGGCTTGGCCGGTTGGCCCGCCACGCGCAACGGCGCAGTTCCGGCGACACTGCCTTCTTCAATGGGTAGTGTCCCGGGAAGTGTGTAAGAAGGGTTGGGTGGCGACGGGGGAAGCCGTCAGCCACCGGTCAGGTCCGTTCCTTGGAGTTGCACACCTTCAAGGGAGAAAGGAACCCAACACGATGGCTGACGACATGAGGATTGCATTCG
>CANFGH010000062.1 GCA_947446285.1 Chloroflexota bacterium | reverse complement strand
GGGGGACGGCCGGTGAGCCCGGCAGGCGCGTGCGGGGTGACCAGGGCGACCAGGGCATCCCACGGCACCACCGCCAGCATCTCCTCGAGGAACTGCTGCTTGGCCGTCCGCTTGGTCCCGCGCTCGAATCCCGTCATCAGGCTCAGTTGGTTCATGCCTTCATGATTCCCCATCACACTCCCCCACCGCTCCCGTATGCAGGCAATCCCTAGGCTTTCGTTCATCGGAGTAGCCACCGGCATACACGCCCGGATCGATTGCGCCGATGCGTGTATCCGGAAATTTTTTTTCATCTCCGTCCCGTTCCGTGAGCGCGGATTGCACAGTATCCTACCGTCAAGCCTTTGATCAGGCCACTCTAGGGAGACCCAAACATGCCACTGAATTACGAATTGCTGAAGTCACTTTCCGAAACGCCCGGTGTGCCATCACGTGAGGAGGCAATCCGCGAGGTCATCGTCGCGGCACTGCGACCGTTGGTTGACGAGATTCGCATCGACGCCATTGGCAACGCCATTGGCATCCGGCATCCGCGCGGTCACAAGGGGTCAAGCGCCCCTGCGAGGCGCGTCCTGATCGCGGCGCACATGGACGAGATTGGGTTCCTGGTCAGGCATGTCGACAAGAAGGGCTTTCTTCGATTGCAACCGGTTGGTGGTTTCGACCCCCGAAACCTTGTTGCCCAGCGGGTCACCGTGACCACCCGTGACGGTGAGCAAATGCGTGGCCTTCTCATGCCACAGGGCAAGCCAATCCATCTCATGCGGGGTGAGGAACCGAAAGCCCCGAAGATCGAGGAACTCTTCGTGGATCTTGGGTTGCCTGCCGAGACTGTGCAGGCCAAGGTTGAGATCGGGGACATGGTCACGTTGCACCGTACCTTCGAACACGTTGGCGACCACGTTTCCGGAAAGTGCCTTGACGACCGCGCTTGCGTGTACGTGATGCTGGAAGCACTCCGTGCCCTCGGGGACCACGAAGTTGAAGTGATTGCCGTCGCCACTGTCCAGAAAGAGGTGGGCTTGCGCGGGGCGCAGGCAATTGCCCACGACTGGCACCCGGATATCGCGATTGCGCTCGATGCGACACTCGCGGTTGATATCCCGGGAGGAAGTGAGGAGAACGCGGTCACGGAACTTGGCAAGGGTGTCGCGATCAAGGTGATGGATTCGTCGTCGATCAGTGATCCGAAGCTGGTCCGGTTCTCACGTGACCTCGCGGCGAAACACGACATTGCGTACCAGCTTGAGATCCTGCCGGCCGGTGGGACGGACGCCGGAATGCTCCAGCGCATTCACGGAAGTCGGCCGACGATCACCTTTAGCGTGCCCGTCAGGTACGTGCACACGGTCAACGAAATGGCCAGCGTGACCGACCTTGATGCTGCCGTGCAGTTGCTTGCGCGTGTCCTCGAGGCTGCGCACACTTTCGGCCATGCCTGAGCGTGTCCCGGCAAGTGCACTGGTTGGACCCTCGTGGTGATCCGAAGATGCGACTTGGAGGCATCATGACCACGTCAACGCACCGTCCAAACCTGATCTTCTTCATCCCTGATGAACTCCGCGCCTCAAGCGTCGGGTGCTACGGAGATCCGGTTTCATTGACTCCGAACATCGACCGCCTTGCAGCTGAAGGCACTCGGTTCGATCAGTGCCATGTACAGCACACGGTGTGCACGCCTTCTCGGACGAGTTTCACGACTGGGTGGTATCCGCACGTCCGGGGCAACCGCACCCTCTGGAACATGCTTCGTCCCGAGGATCCACACCTCCTCAAGTACCTCAAGCAGGCCGGCTATGACGTCATCTGGGGTGGGAAGAACGACCTGCTTTCGCCCGAAGCGTTCGCCGAAAGCGTTTCCGACTGGAACGTTGGCCGATTCAGTACCCGCGCACGTCCGGGAGGACACGGGACACCACCGTTTCCAATCGATGACCCCCGCTACTATTCCTTCCTTTACGAAGCGATGCCGGGGGGCATCGAGACCGTTGGTGATTTCCAACACGTCGACGGTGCCGTTCAATGGCTTCGGCAGCGTCCGCAGGATAGTGAGCGACCATTTGCGCTCTACCTGCCACTGACCTTTCCGCACTGCCCCTACCACGCGCCCGAGCCATTCCACTCCCGATATTCCGCCGATCAGATCGGCCCATTGCGCCCATCAGGACTCCCCGGCAAGCCGGACTTCCATGCCCTGATCCGGGAGACACGTCGGCTTGGCGAACTCGATGACCGGTTTTTCCGGGAACTCCATGCCGTGTACCTGGGCATGATCGGCGTAACCGATGCGCTACTGGGCATGCTTCTGGATGCGCTAGACGAGACCGGGCACGCATCTGACACGGCGGTATTGCTGTTCGCCGACCACGGGGACTGGGCAGGCGATTACGGACTGGTCGAGAAGTGGCCATCGGCCCTGGACGATTGCCTGACCCGCGTTCCACTGATTGCTCGCGTTCCGGGAGATGGGTTCGCCCGGGGACACGTTGTCGCCGAACCAGTCGAACTTTTCGACGTGATGGCGACCGCACTGGATCTGGCCGGGATCATTCCGACACATACGCACTTTGCGCGTTCACTTGTGGCGCAGTTGGCTGGTGCCCCGGGCGACCCTGACCGCGCCGCGTTCAGCGAGGGCGGATACGACCCGCATGAACCCCTCGCCTTCGAAGGTCGTCCGGAATCAGGTGGATTGTTCCGGGACCCCTCGCACATCTACTACCCGAAAGGGCGTCTGCAACAGGACCATCCGCCCAGTGTGTGCCGGGCGACGTCAATCCGGACCATGACCCACCGCTTGGTCCGTCGGCCACTTGGTGTCTCCGAACTCTACGATCTTGTCGTGGACCCCTTGGAGTTGCAGAACGTCTACAGTGACGTTCAGTACGCGACGGTACGAAGTACTCTTGAGCAACGGGTTCTGGACTGGTACATCCATACCGCCGACATTGTTCCATCTCTCGAACACCCACGCAGTCTTCCCCAGTTTGATGGGCCATCCAGTTGAGCGGGGGAGTTTGCTTGAGCCATTGTTGTGCGGATATTCGTCCGTAAGCCGAAGGAGACCGAATGACGACCGAGTGCGATGTGCCTGCACCCGATATCGAGGTCCTGGTGAACGAGGCGTTCAGTTTGATCCGTGGCCGTCGGTTTGGCGAGGCACGCATTGTGGTTGGGCGCATCGAGGAAATGGATGGTGCGGACCCCTTTGGCGCGCACGCCCGAATACACCTTCATATAGATGAAGGCTCCTTTGAGGAGGGGGTCGAGCGGGGAATTGCCTACCTGACCGCGAATGATCCCTTCGATGGGATCAATATCCATAACACGATGCATCTCGCGTCGCTGCTCATGGAACTCGGACGCGCCGACGCGTCAATCGCGTGGCAGGAACGGGTGATGGTCCCTTCGGCACCTCGTCAGCCGATGTCCTACCCGGGAGCCGTCAACCTCCTCTGGCAAACCGAGGTCTTCGGATATGGCCGGAGTTCGGGACGAACCCTGCCGTGGCGGACACTCGCACCGACGATTCCCATTGACCAGAGCCTTCTGACCGATATGTCAGAGATGATCGTGCGCATCATGGCGCTGGTCGCGCTCGCAGAGGAAGCCGGCGTTGATGCGTGGCTTGCTGCTTTGGCTGACGCCGACGCATCCGCCCAAGGATTGCCATCCGGGGAACACGTGCACGCCGTGCGTTCGGTTTCAGCGGGTTTGGGGGCGTGGTGGCGCGGGGATGCCCGCGTCGCTGCAAGGCACCTGGGAGAGGCAGTGCCCGTCCTGTCCCGATTGACCGAATATCCCGGCCAGTTCGGTGTCATCGAGGACACCTTGATCGAAGCGGAGTGGCACTCCGGAACACGAGTGCACTCAGAACGGATGCTTCGTGACAGGGTCCGCTCCTCCGCACTGCCTCGTCCACGGGACCAGTTCTGGTTAGGCCGAATCCTTGCCTCGACGGGTCGACCAACCGAGGGCAGTGATTTGCTTGCGTCCGCCCGGTTGCGGTGGGTCGGTGCCGATGACCATTCGCCTGAACTTCGGCTACTTGAGAGGTTGACTGCCCCGGGTTGATAAAGTCCGGCGGCTGATTGACCAACTTAGTCAGGCCCGGCAATCGTTGGGACGTAACAAGGATGAGGAGACTACCAGTGACCATAAGATTGAACGACCCCAGTCCCGGCTTCTCACGCCGCCGTGCCATGGCCAGTGTTCTCGGTGCCGGGAGCTTCCTGGCGGCCTGCGGTGGAGAAACCGCTCCCGCCGCTCCGGCAGCGAAGGTCGAACCGACGAAGGCGCCGGTAGCAGCAGCCCCGACAGCGGCTTCCGCGGCAACGGTCGCGGCAACCAAGCCCGCCGCGACTGCCGTCCCTGCACCCTCGGCAGCGAAGGGCAAGGTCGTCTTCATGACGCAGGGAACCGATCCCGCGGATGAGGCCCGCTACAAGCCCTTGGGTGACCTCTTCAACGACAAGAAGGGGGCGGTAACGGTCGACATCATTCAGGGCGACGCGGGTGGTGGTGCCGTGAACGCGCAGGCAAAGCTTATTGCCTTGGTGGCATCAGGAACGGCGCCTGATGTGTTCTGGACGCACGCCTACATCTCCCCGAATTTGCAGAAGCTCAACCTCCTGGCCGATATCAGCCCGTATCTCGCATCCGACAAGGATGTGAAGTTGACCGACTTCTTCGAATCGGCGACGAAGGATTACAACGTCGGTGGCAAGCAGTACGGTTTGCCCCGCGAGGCCACGACAACCAATCTTGTCTACAACAAGGAATTGTTTGCCAAGAATGGGGTCAGCCTTCCGGACGAGTCTTGGACATGGGAAACCTACCTGGACGCGGCCAAGAAGATGACTGGTGGGAGTGGTGCGCAGGCGACATGGGGTACTGCAGGATGGGCCGGGGTTGGGGCCGCTCCCTACTACCCCTACATCAAGGTGTGGCAAGAGGGGGGCGACATCGTCGATGCCACCCGCCAGAAGTTCACTTTGCACCAGTCTCCGGCGGTGGATCAGATGCAGTGGATTGCCGACCTTATCAACAAGCAGAAGGTTCACCCGTTCGGTGACACCTTCCCTGGCCAGAACATGGCTGAAGCCTGGAACACCGGCCGGATCGGCATGGTGCCGTCAATCTCGGTGTATGCAAATTTCAACAAGGCGACCTTCGAGTGGGACATTGCCCCTATCCCGAAAGGCAAGTCACGCGTTACCCGCACCGCGTCGGCAGGACACAGCATGACCGCGGCCGGCAAGAACAAGGACGCGGCGTGGGAGTTCCTGAAATTCCTTGGTAGCAAGCCAGCGTATGAACACTGGGCGAAACTGGGACTGACGATTCCTACGCACAAGGAAGTGGCTTCGAGCCCCTTGGTGCTCAAGCCGGATACGGCCCCGAAGAACGCCAAGCTTGCATTGGACGCATTTGCCTACGCCAAACCTGAACCGATCAGCGGTGACTGGGGGAATGTTGGCAATGAGATCACGAAGGCAATGGGTCCTGTGTACGAGGGCAAGGCCACCGCAAAGGACGTCCTCACTTCAATCGTGGGAATGATTGAAGGACTCTTAGGGAAAGTTCCTGACGCGCCGAAGATGTAAATCTCGCGAGAAGATGTCGCGAAACAGGACTGGCCCCCGAAAAGGGGGCCAGATTCTTTACAAGAGCGAAAAACGCCTACTTGGCGACGTGCTTGCGGATGAAGGGAAGGCCGGTGCGTTCGTTCTCCGTGACTTCGTAGCCTTCAGGCAAGGCGGGAAGTACTTCACCGGGCTTGGCTTCCTTGGCGAAGTAATGGATCTTCTGCTCGCGACCACCGCGGAGCGTGACCATCTTACCGTGAAGGAAGTAGGTCTGTCCCTTCTTGTTGACGTGACTGAATGCCATTAGGATCTCCTTCTACGTTCCGGGCAACTGCCCGTTTCGGGTCCGCGACAATCTACCGACTGACCACCGAACCCCCACGAACTCGTCGCAAGCGCGACCGGCTATCCGTCTCGATCGGTAGACCTGCACCGTACCATGCCATGAACCCGCCGTTCAGGTTGAAAACACGTTCATACCCACTGCTTCTCAGGATCATAGCGGCAATGCCTGATCTCAGTCCACTCTGGCACATGGCGATGATCTCACCATCTTTCGGAAGCAGTTCAAGGTTTCGGGTCAGGTTCCCAAGCGGGATGTGCAATGCGTCTTCCGCGTGACCCGCCTGCCATTCCGCTGGCGACCGCACGTCGATCAAGACGACTCCGTCACGCTGCCGAGCGTGCGCGTCGCGCGCCGAAAGATTGCCTCCCTTGGGACCACCCCAGAGGATGTGCCAGAGCCGAGTCCACATACTTTTCACTCCCTCAACCATTTGCTGTACCTGGATTAGCGGCATTGCGACTTTGCGAGCCGAGGGTGAACGTTTTAGGTCGCAACCGGAAGGCCAGCACGCTCCCACCCAGTCATTCCGCCCCGCATGTTGACGACGTGTTCGAACCCGGCTCCACGCAGGATTGACACGGCACGGGATGAACGGCCACCGCTCTTGCAAACGGCACTGATCTCCGCGTCCCGTGCGAGTCTCCCCAACTGTGACCCGAGGCGGCCAAGTGGGATAGGGATCGCGCCTTTGAGGTGACCGGACTTCCACTCATCTTGTTCGCGCATGTCCGGGATCACGCTTCCGGCGCTGTGGCGTCGGAGTGCCTCGGAAAGGGATAGGTCCTCGCGGGCGGCTGTGCCAACAAGCCACGCGAGCAGTTTCTGGAGCATCGTTGTTCCTTCTTTGTCAAGCCCTTGCAGTCACTGGAAGATCGACCACGCCGGGCTCAGGTAGCACGTGACAGCAGTTGCACCGTTCGGACCACCTTGCGCCGGGCCTCAGCGGGAGACTGCGCATCGAAGCACTTCTCGAGATTTGCCATGACAATCTGGGCAGCAATGCGTTCAAGCGCCGCCCGCGCTGCCATTACTTGGGTGAGAATCGCTTCACAGTCAGCGCCCGAACCGATCATTTTCTGGACACCACGAACCTGTCCCTCGACCCGTTTCAGCCGGTCGAGGATTGGTCCGATCTCCTGGGCGTCCGTCACGCCAGATTCATCGCTCGACCTGTCCGTTGCTGCAGGTTCCACGGTGTCCGCCTCTCGCCTCCGACCCATTCGTCTGCTGATCCACTGCTCGCCAGTTCATCCCAAGTCCAAGGCGCCCGAGGGAGCGGTGGCTCTTCGAGCAACCGCTCATCAAATATACCCTACGGGGTATGGTACTTTGCAAAGCGCTGCTGATCAAGTCGGGCGCACTTGCAACCTTGGCTCAAGGGAAGAGGCAAATCTGATGGATCCGAGGGATCACAACGACAATCGCGACCACGGGCACGAGGCGCACGATCACGGACCTGGGCACCGCACGCATCGGTTCCACCCGTCTCAACTTGACCGGCTGACAAGCGCCGAGCGACATGCTGAGTTGCCACCGGTATCCGCGCTCAATGCGGCGGGTGTGATCGGCGGGATGACCGTGGTTGACCTGGGATGTGGCCTAGGGTTCTTTGCCATACCGGGACACTACCCCGGCTGCCGGCATTGTCGGTTCGACGGGATACGTCTGCGCAGTCGATGTGCAGGCAGGAGTGGTTGAACACTTGGGAAGCGAGATTGATCGAAGGCAGATTGCGAACATCTCAGTCCTTCTGTCGAGCGAATCCCGCGTTGCCCTCCCCGATGGAACCGCCGACCTCGTGTTCATCGCAGTGGTCTTGCACGAAGTTGAAGACCCGGTTGCATTCCTTGGTGAGGCGGGCCGACTGGTCAAGCGCGACGGCACCATTGCGATCATCGAATTCCACAAGCGCGATGACCTGGTGGATGGCCCGCCGATGGCCCATCGTGTGTCGGTGGACGAAGTAACCGAATTGGCCACAGAGGCGGGATTGACGGTCAGATCGACCGGCGATCTCACCGATCGCCTCTATCTGGCGAAACTGTCCCACGGGACCCTATGACCTGACGCACGTTGTTCGGTCCTGGTGAAACCCGTGTCCCCGGACGGGCGTGCTGGATGGCAACTGCCTTGGTCCGGGAAGTTTTCACGAACAGGGTTTGTGATGGGAGCCAACGGTTCTCTGGTGGAACGGGATGAGTGAACGTACTCGGCCCCATCCACGCAGGTCGATCACGGTGCTTTGCGTATCGCTTCCCAAACGCTGGCGAACATCCGGGTGGCTTCCTTCGGGTCGGAGGCGTGCATGATGGCAGATCCGACTCGGATCCCATCTGCACCGGCGAGCAGGAACTGTGCCGCACGGTTGGCAGTCATGCCTCCGCTCACAACCAGAGCTTCTGGGGAGACGGTCCGGACGCGCTTGAGGAGGGAAACGCCAGATGGTCCGTCGGCCGTGCCACTAGTGCCTGTTGCGAACATCGGTCCGACAATCAGGTACCCGGCGCCGGCGCGCTTTGCAGTCTCGGCATCCGAGACTGAAGCCACCTCCACTCCGATCAAGCGGTCGGGGCCAACCAGTCGGGACGCATCATCAGGACTGAGGTCGTCGGCTGCCAATGACGTGACGATCCCGTCGCATGCGGTTGCCAGTACGATGTCGGCGCGTCCGCTGATCACAACCGGAACCCCGGCGAGCCGGCATCGTGATCGGACTTCACGTGCAATGACCACGGCGCGCCCGGCGGTGAGTGCGTCCATCCGCAATTCGACCATTGTCACTCCGCCGGCCAGGGCTTCTTCAACAATGTCTGGGAGGCGGTCGGGTGTGACGAGGCCGGCATCAGCCCGAAGCACAATCCTGAGGGCTTCCAGTAGGCGTACGTTTGGCTTCCGTTCCCGGTCGGGTGCTGACTGGTTGTGGGAGGTAGCACCGGCCAACGTGTCGAGCAGGGTTGGCCAGAACTGCCCTGGACCCTTTGCCTGTGCAGCATCCGCGGCGGCACCAAAGATCTCGACCCCAGCGACGGCCGCCGATGCGAGGTCGACCCCGCTCGAGGCAATTGCACCGACGACCGCGTCGATCACTCCGTCGAGATCGGGAATCAAGTCGCAGACCGGTCCGGAGACGATGGTTCGGGTCCAGGTCTCATGACCATCGGTGATGGCAATCGTTTCCCCGGTCATCACCACGATTGAGCCGGTTGCCTTGGCAACCCGTACCGCCAGACTGGCAGTCGCGATTGCCACCTCACGGCTAGCTGACGCGTCGGGAGGCACGGGCCATGCCAGATAGTCGGGCACGTGGGCATTTACCAGCGTCGTCAGGTCAGCCATTGAACCCCGGATGATTGCCGGTCGCACGGCCGCGACCAGTCGACGCGCTTCATTGAGACGCCAGGGAGACCGGTCGACGCCGGTCGGTGCGAAGACGACCGGTACTCCGTCCCGTCTCGCTTGCCGGCATATGGCGTGGATCGGTTCCCAACGCTCGCTGACCGATGCGGTCGTGTCGATGAGTATGGCCTTCGAGTTCGCGGCAAGTTCGGATGCATCGTGTGTCGAGCCTGCCGCGACAGGACGTGCTCCAAGTGCGGCGAGGACATCGTGGATCCGGTGCGATGAGGGGGCGTAACCAAGGCACAGGACCGGCGGGCGCACTTGGCGGACCCTATGCCAAGCGTCAGACGCGCTCAGTAGGGACGTCCGTGTTGACGGCGCCGCTGATCCGTCCGCCGGTCTCGCATCGGGACCGGATCCTTCCAGTGGCGCAACGTCAGGCTCGGCGTGACGGACGTCCTCGTCCTGGGTTTGGCTTGGACGAATTGGGTCGCATTCACTTTCCGCGTCGTGAACCGCCCCATCCACTCGGGCCTCGAGGTCAGTTTGGTGTGTATCACCCCTCAGTTCGATAGCCGGCTCAGTGCCGATCCCGCGTTCTTCGGTTGGTTCGGCTTCGCGGAGCGGTAGTTCCGACACTTGTGGGCTCCTTGACCGGACTGGGGCGATCACGGTGGCGGTACGCTTCATCAACCAAGTGAGGCTCGTGCCCGCATGTTTCTGAGGCCGTCGAGAACAACAACGTGTGGCGTTGGCCCGTGTCCTTCAACCGCGTGACAATTGGGTGACGTTCGAAACGTCCAAGACTGATATCACGGTCACTGCTACTACTGATTCGGTAGTGTTGACAATTGCCCCGGTCGTCTCGGAGCCGATCTGCACCTGGAAGGTAAATGAACCGTGGATTTGACCAAGTCCTTTCCCCGAAGCCCCAAGGCGAGCATCGCTGGTATCACGATGGCGGCCCGCGCAGCAGACAAGGGTCGTGCTTCCGCAGCCGGCACCTTGGGCGACTACAACTACGACTGCCCGATGGACCGCATGCTGTTCCGTTTTCTTGGAACTGACGGCACGGAATACCTTGCGGCGGTGTCAAGCTCCAGCGACGATTCTGGTGTTGCGAAGCTGATCGAAGTAAAGCTCGCCTCCAAGTCGCATAAGGAAATCGACGACTACAACCAGCACCTGCTGGGCCACGCCCCCAAGGCCGGTACCGACGGGGTTGGCTATTACACTTCAATCCGTGGAAAAGTCGGGCATGGTCGCACGGACATCTTCACGTGGCCTGACCTCATCGATGTCGAGGAGGGGCGTGACGTTCCTCATCGTTCCGATACTCCTGACTGGGCAAAGCCCGCGCACTGACCATCGACTGGACGTGAGATAGTTCAGATATCGACGCCGGTTCCAAGGCCTCGGAACCGGCGTCTCCGTTTGGAACTCCTGAGACTGGGTTCGGGCCCTTGCCGCTGAACGTGTCGACGTGTGTAATGGCGGTAAGCCAAACACCCAAGCAGAGAGACGGTGACGACCAATGAATTCGACCAGACCGCTCAGGAGTCCTCGCGACACGATTTCCGGTCTCGCAATGGCGGCGCGGACCGCCGACAAGGCGCGAGTGGTGGCATCCGGGGCAGTTGGCAAAGTTGACTACAACTGCTCAATGGACAGGCAGTTGTTCGTGTTCATCGGTGTAGACGCCACGGAGTACCTCAACGCCGTGACCAGCAGTACCGACGATTCCGGTGTCGTCCGATTCGTCGGGGACCGGGTTGCCAGCAAGTCGGCCGAAGCCATTGCCGACTACAACCGCATCCTCCTGGGGGACGCACCCACCGCAGGAACCGAGGAAGTCGGGTGGTTTCTCGAAGCGCGTGAACGGCGTGGTCGCGGTCGCACCGATATATTCACGTGGCCCGACCTGATAGATATCGAAGAGGGACGTGAGGTCCCGTTTCGCACCGATACGCCGGACTGGGCCAGTCCCAGGGCCTAGGTGGGGGTTCTTAACCGATCGATTTCCGGTTGCACTTACCGGCGGCCTCCGCGAAACGCCGATGTGAGCATTCGCAACACGAACGCGCCAAGCCACATGAACACGAGCCTCCTCAGCAGGCGCCAGATCATTGCCGTTGCCTTTCCGTACATTGGGACGGTGTCCGTGGGATATGCCGACCGGAGTCGATTTTCATCGCGCCGCCCACCGGTAACGTTTGCATGAAGTCAAGCAAGATGCGTCCCAATGCATTGGTGGGCGGTCGTCTGGAGTGAGCGGTTCACGATGGTTGCGCATGAACCTCCTGATGCTCGGGACCTTCATCCTCACACTTGTCATCGGGTTGGCGGCGATTTTTTGGCCATGAACCGTCGTGAGAGGCAATTCGCAGTCCCGTCACCGGGTTCGGGACCATCAGACCAGGAGTACCAATGACCACTTGCCTTGGGTGTGGCATGGTGACTGGGTCGGAGCATCAATGGTGTGTTCGCTGCCGGCCGATGGATCATTACGTGCCCAGCCCATGCCGGAATGTGTGTGTGGTTGAACGCGACACCTGTGTCGGGTGCAATCGCACCATCCTCGAGATTGCTCGCTGGTCCCGCGCATCGCGAGACGAGAAGATGGCAATCCTTGCGCGCATTGACCGTGCGTCCGGCCCCTCAACTTGAGAGGCACTGATCGCAGAGGTCGCGACTACCACCCGTGTAGTTTGTCAACAACGAACCGCCAGACGAGATAGGCGAAGAACCCGGCGACGCCTAGGAACGCGAGCCCCGTGACCAGCACGATGGCCATGGTGATCAAGCCAAGGCTCAGCCGGAGCGCGAGGTTGAATACGGTTGGGCCAATCGTGAGCATGGCTACTCCAGCCCCTGCGTAGATTGCCCATTTGGGTACCCGGGTCAACATCATTCACAGATCTCACGGACGTCGCCCGGCGTGAACCGAATGGTGAATGGGCGACCCCGGAGTGGTAACCACGGACCCACGCGTCACGGCGGACTTTTCGCTTTCGTTATAGCAATCCCCGACCGTCAACGTTCGCTGCCGACCGCGCACCGTGGCGTCAGTCCACCGTCATCGTCGCGGATTCGAGGTGGGCCTCGACGGTCGCGCGTATCCCGTCATCGAACGATGTGGCATCCCACCAGAACCGATTGGCGAAGCGTGATGCATCGACCCGGGGCCGGTCCCATTGGAACCGCATCTCCGCCATTTCAAGCAGGAACGGGACGAAGACACCCAGCAGTGGAAGCGACCAAAGTGGCACGAAAGTGGTCTTAAGCGGTTTTCCGAACGCACGTGCTGCACGCATGGTGATCGCGCGGACGGTTTCCGTCGGTGCACAGGGCACGTGCCAGGCCGGACCGAAAGAGTCGTCCGGTGCATCAAGGATCGACATGACGGCCCGGTGGATATCCGGAACGTAGGCGAAGTCATGTGGCACATCGAGTGGTGCAACAAACGAGGCGGGTTTTCCCGCAGAAATGGCGCGCATAACGTCATTGCAGATGGGTCATGCCTGAACACCCGGACCGTAGAAGTCTGAGGCTCGGAAGGAGGCAACCCGGACACGACCGCTGCCGTGGGCATCTCGCCACTGGCGCGTGATGGCTGCACGCACCGATGGCTTCGTGCCGGTTGCCGTGAGAGGAAGGTTCTCGTGCGATGGCCCGCCCTGTGGTCAGTACATGTACAAATTATCGAAGAAGAGCAACCGTGCGCCAGACGCTTCGCAACCCGTCAGGACGGCGTCAATCGCGACGGGCCACTTGCGCTGCCAGACTTGACCGACATACTCAAACCCGAAAGCGGCGACGATTTGGGTTGCCCCTCGGCACACGTCAGTGACCGAGACCTTGTTCAGGACATCCGTGCGCATGAACCGTGCGCCGCCGGGAAGGTCGGTCGGTTCAGTATGTTGGCCCACAACGACCTCAGTACCTCGCCGGACCAGTTCCGCCACGACGCCTTTGCCAACGGGTCCGTTCCCAAGAACGACAAGTCTGTCACTCATCGCGATCGCAACTCCCCGGGCCACGCCTCAACGGCCCGGGGAAATGTTACCAATGATCACATGAGCCTGTTTGCGCCGGTGGTCTTCGCATTGTGGTGGCCATGTCAAGTGGATGAATTGCCAAATCCGTCCAGGATGTGTGCACGCAGGTATTCCATGTTCATCGTGACTCCCAACCCTGGCCGGTCCGTGAGGTGGAGGCGCCCGCCGGAATTGTCGAGTGGGGTCTCGATGAATTCGTCGTACTTGTGAAGCGTGTAGCGGGACGTTTCCAGTCGGTAGAAGTTCGGGACGGTCATCATGACGTGGGCCCCGGCAAGGACATTGATCGGACCGCTGGCATCATGCGGGGAAACGGGGACGTAGTAGGTCTCCGCCATCGTTGCGATTTTCTTGAGTTCCGAGATGCCCCCACACCATGTCACGTCAGGCATCACGTAGTCCGCCAGTTTCTGTTCGAAGATCGTGGTGAACTCCCACCGGGTGTGGAGGCGTTCGCCCACACAGATCGGTGCATTCACTTTCTCCCGGACCTGTGCGAGCGCGCCGTAACTTTCGACGGGGACCGGCTCCTCGAACCAGTCAATCTGGGCCGCATCCTCCAGCGCCCGGCAGAGACGGATTGCCGTTGGCACGTTGAACCGCCCGTGGGCATCGATCAGGACTTCCACGTCTGGTCCTGCCACCTCCCGGATGCGCGCGGTCAGGCGGACGGCGTGACGTTCCCCCGCGCGGGTCATGCTGCCGTCGAGGTAATCGTCATTCGCCGGTGATTCGCCGGGTGCGTGCGGGAAGGGATCGATCTTGAGGGCCGTGTGGCCGGAATCGACGATCGCACGGATCTCCTCGACAAGAGTGTCATCTTGGCGGAGGGCCGACCCGAGTGGGTGCGTGTAGAGGAGGATGTCATCGCGAACCTTGCCTCCGAGGAGGGCATGTATGGGCAGTCCGAGGACCTGCCCCCGAATGTCCCAGAGGGCGATGTCGATCCCGCTAACGACATGACACGTGGCGCCACGCGTGCCGAGGTAGGTGAACGATCGGAAGATCTTGTTCCAGATCCGTTCGATCAGGGACGGGTCCTCACCGACGATGAGCGAATTGAGTTGTCGGATCATCCCGGCAACCGCCCGATTCGCTGTGGGGGTGGTGGTGGTGATCTCTCCCCATCCAGTGACACCCTCGTCGGTTTCAACCTGGACGAAGAAGTACTCGCCCCAGAACGACCCGGTGGTGCGGACAAGCCATGGTGTGATGCGTGAAATCTTCATGTGGCGCCAAACTCCCTGGATGGATCGCGACTCGGTCACTCGCGACGCGAAGCATATCCGCAGGTCAGTCCCAGATTGGGGACGGACGATGAGTTTCCATGGGATTACTCAGGCCGAAGTTGGACAGTGCTGAGGTTGCAACACCTCTGATCAATTGGACGTGAGTGTCGCGAGGGAGCTGGGACGCCTTGAGAAGTTCGGGGTGCGTGCTCTCGAATGCATCAAGCGCCTCGCTGGCGACGATGTATTCGTTCATCGACTTCTCCAACGCTTCCTTCAAGCGCTTCCCGTCAAGTTTGTAGGGCGCCTCGGCCGGCAGGACCGACGAGGCTCAGGACGCGAGGCGTGAGATCAGCATGTGGTGGTGCGCGGTATCGTCCGTATTGGACTTCATCATATCGGCACAGTGCTTGCCTCTTTTTGGGTTCGGCAAATGTCTCTCGTGGCACCCGGCACTTGTCCGGTCGTTCTTGAGGTCAGCATGCGCGATGATCACCCTCGCCGCAGCACTGCAACGCGACCGGAGAAGCCATGAGACAGGCCGACCACGAGACAGGCCGACCACGAGACAGGCCGACCACGAGACACGCAGCGAAACTGTTCCATTTGATCGGCAATTTCTAGGGGTGCCGGTCAATGCGGTTTGGGATGCCAGGCCGACGGCCGAGGGTTTCCCAGCATGGTGGGGACCGCACGGTTTCACGGTTTCCGTGAGCTCGCACGCCATTCACGCCGGTTGAGGACTCCGGTACGTCAAGGCAGCGGTCGCACCAGATCAGGTCCGGTTCATGGAGCGGGCGGGGTTGCCTCAGACCACTTCAATCGACGTCTTGATTGGGGACTTCCTGCCGGGTCGCCGCCTCACGCTGATCCGGTGAGCGTCGTTCATCCCGGACGTGGAACCCTACGAGGTCACGACAACCGTGGAGTTTGCGGGTACCTCTGGTGCGGTCCCAGGCGCCAAGGTGCGTGTCACCGGAGACAGGATGCGGATTGGACCGATCGCGCAGTGGCTGGGTGGCGCGGGCAACTCCGGCGATGTTCTCAGTCCCTGCATTCCAAGCGGACTTCAAGTCGGTCCGGAAATCGCGCCGGAACCGGGATCATGCAATTGGTCACCGCCTGGTAACCGTTCACGGGGTCATGGCGGGGTAGGGTGCCGGGTGGGTTTCGCTGCACGTTCTGTTGAGTGATGCCATCCGTGATAGCCACCCTGCAGGCAACCATTGCTGAGCTGCGGGCGGTGAACGTTGACCTCCGGGCGGTGAACGTTGACCTCCGGGCGGTGAACGTTGAGCTCCGGGCGGCGAACGCCCGTTTGGAGGAACGCGTCCGGGATCTCGAAACCCGGGTG
>CANFGH010000061.1 GCA_947446285.1 Chloroflexota bacterium | reverse complement strand
CCGGAGGCTGAGGTTGCTCGTAACCTGCTTCTGGCTGCCGGGACGACACGCCCGGTGATGGCGGGGAGTGGTTCCACCTTCTTCGCGGTGGTTCACAGTGATGATGAAGCGTCAGAAGTGGCCGAGGCAGTCGTCGCCTCGCGGCCAACCACGGCCATCTCGGTTTTTCGAGCGTCACCGGGTGAGCTTGCAAGTATAGAAACGTAAAGACGAATCCGTGCGGTCGGAAGGCGATTGACAGTCTGCGGTGCCGGACGGTACGCTGCCCCCAGATGGGGCGTAGCCAAGCGGTAAGGCACGGGACTTTGAATCCTGCATCCTAGGTTCGAATCCTAGCGCCCCAGCCACCCTTCTCTGGTCGGGTGAGGTTGGTCTCTCCCGCCCTCCGCCTTGCTCCCAAATCCCCATTCGGCTGGATTGACGCATGAGCTCGGTGCTTGCAGACGGTGCAGAAGCGTCGTATTCGTCCCCTGCCCGCGAGATGGTTACTGCAATCGTTCTCGCCGCCGGGTCAGGCACCCGGATGCGATCGTCCCTCCATAAAGTTTTGCATCCAGTCGTTGGGCGCACCATGCTGTGGCATGTCCTCGAGGCGGTCAGTGGTGCCGGCGTGCTTCCTGCAGCGACCGTGATCGTTGTCGGTGATCGTTCCGAACAGGTCGTGGCTTCGGTGGATCAAGATCGGGCTGGTGCCGGGTACGCGTTTGCCGAACAGGCTGCGCGCCTCGGGACCGGACACGCCACGCTGGTCGCGCGTCCGCAGGTGAAGGGAAACCCGTCGACGATCGTGGTCGCCTACGGAGATACCCCCCTCTTGCAGGCGTCAACCGTCGAGCGACTGCTTCGCACCCACCACGAAACCGGCGCGCTTGTCACCCTCGTGACTGGCGTTCTCGACGACCCGTCCGGGTATGGGCGTATCGTTCGCGATCCGGAGACCGGTTTTGTCACTGGAATCGTGGAACATCGCGATGCGACGCCGGAACAGCGTGCCATCCGCGAGATCAACTCGGGTTTCTGTGCCTTCGATGCCGCGTGGATGTGGGCGAACCTGCCGCTTGTCCCGACGGCCCCGAATGGGGAGATCTACCTGACCACGCTTGCCGAGCTGGCATCGCGCGAGGATCCGCGCCGGGTCGCGACCACCGTCCTTGAAGATGTCTTCGAGACCGTGGGGGTGAACACGCGGTTGCAACTTGCCGAAGCCGAGGTACGGCTGAGACGGCGTCTCGTCCTCCAACTGATCGACGGTGGCGTGACCTGCGAGGATCCGGCGACGGTCTATCTGGAACCTGGGATCGAAGTCGGTGAGGAGACGGTCATCCGCGCCAACACCCATTTGCGCGGAAGGACGCGCATCGGGCGAGGTTGCGTCGTTGGCCCGAACTCGATCCTCACTGACGCGATCATCGGCGATCGCGCCAACGTGGTTGCTTCGGTCATCGATGGCGTTGCCGTCGCGCCGGGTGCTTCAGTCGGGCCATTCTCCAATCTCGTGGTGCCGGGGGGCGCGGTTTCGCGCCGCGTGTGACAGTTACGCCCGTGAGTGAGACTGGGGTTCTCCTGCGGCCGCATGGTTGTTCAGGTCCGATGCATTTTCCAGTGGTCAACGGCTTGCCAGCTGGAAGGAACGCAAGTTGATGGCCGCGACGTCGCACTCGTTGGTCGAACAACAGTCCCGAACGGCCGAGTTCATCCTCGACCAGGGCATGCCTCTTGATGGCACGGAGCGCGAAATGCTTGTCTTTTCCGGTACCTCGAACCCGTCACTGGCTGCGGAGATCTGCCAGCATCTCGACATGCGCCAGGGGGGTGCACTCGTCTCGACCTTCAAGAATGAGGAAACCCGTGTACGAATAGAGGAAAACGTGCGTGGTGCGGATGTTTTCGTGGTGCAGTCGACCTCATCGCCGGTCGACCACCACATCATGGAACTCCTCCTCATGATCGATGCCCTTCGGCGCGCCTCGGCACGCCGGGTCACGGCGGTGATCCCGTACTACGGGTATGCCAAGCAGGAGAAGAAGCTTGCCGGTCGGGAACCGATTTCGGCCAAGCTCGTCGCCAACCTCATCCACACTGCCGGTGCCGACCGCATCGTGGCCATCGACCTCCATGCACCTGCCATTGAGGGGTTCTTCGACATCCCCGTCGATCACCTGCGTGCCAATCCGATCATGGCCCGCTGGGTGCAGGAACATCTCGCCGGATCAGACCTTGCAATCGTGAGTCCGGACTCCGGCGGGGTTGCCCGCGCGAACGACTTCCGTCTTCGGGTCGGTGGCCAGCTTGCCATCGTTGCCAAGCAGCGTCCCCAGCCGGATGTCGCCGAGGTCCTCGAGATGGTCGGTGACGTTCGCGGACGCACCGCAGTCATCGTCGATGACATGATTTCGACTGGTGGCACGCTTATCGAGGCGGCCGAGATGCTCCGTTCACGTGGGGCAACCCAAGTCATCGCCTGTGCAACCCATGGCATATTCGCGGGCGACGCGGTTGATCAGATTGATCGATCCTGCATCTCCCGAGTGGTCACCACGAACACGATTCCACTCGCCGCCGGGGTACACTCCGAGAAGATCATTCAGGTCAGCATGGCCCCGTTGCTTGCCGAGGCCATTCGACGCATCCACCACCATCATTCGGTAAGTGCGTTGTTCACATAGGCGACGGCGGGATGCGTGGACCGCCTTCCCGGGACGTAGACAGGTATCAAACGCGGCGTGCGGATTGTTAATAGCTTTCTTCTGGCCACCTTAGCCATCGGCGTTTTCATCCTCGTTGTTCCCGATGCCGTCGTCGGCTCAGTGCCCCTGGTCCGCGGCATCCGTCTCGAACTTGGCGGAGTTCTCCTCTCGATCGGTCTCCTCGGTCTTGCCGGAATGCTTGCAACCGTTGAGGCTGCGGTTGGGGCGACCCGCCGGTCCCGCCTGATGCAAGTCTCCGACGACGCCTCGGGCCGGGCGACAGATCTCCGCCTCATCCAGGCAAGGATGGGCGAACTCGGCGCGGTCACCCGCTTTTTCCAGGCCTTTGCCATCGCGACTGCGTCGGTGCTTCTCGTCTTGGTCGCCGGCGCCGATCTCACAGCGTCGTTCGGTTGGCCGGGTACGTTGTTCGCCATCGTCGGAGTGGTCACGCTCGTCGCGGTCCTCTTTGGTGACCTCATTCCGCACGCGGCGGGTGTCGCGAACCCCGAGCCGATCGCGTTGGAACTGACGGGCACCGCACGGGTCTGCCTTGCGATTGGCGCACCCATCTTTGTTGTCTTGCGCTTCGTCGCACGGTTGATCCTGCGCGCACCGGTTGACATCGGCCACGCACGCGGGTCGGCCCCTGCGGTCTCAGAGGCGGGGATTATGCGTCAGGTCAACGTCGCCAAGGAGGAGGGTGTCTTTGAGGCCGATCAGGGGGCGATGATCGAATCCATCTTCACGCTCAATGAGACCATTGCCCGCGAGATCATGGTGCACCGGATCGATATCGTCGGTGTCCCCACGACCGCGTCGGTTGCCGAGGCCGTCAAACGTGGTCTCGACGCCGGACACTCCCGCATCCCCGTGTACGAGGGGACCGTCGACCAGATCGTTGGCATCTTCTACCTCAAGGACGCCCTCCGGCTCCGCCGGATCGAGGACACGAGGTCCGTTGGCGAGATGATGCGCCCGGCCTACTTCGTGCCTGAGACCAAGAAGGTGGACGACATCCTGCGGGAGATGCAATTCCGGCGCATCCACCTTGCGACCATCGTCGATGAATACGGTGGCACCGCCGGTCTCATCACGATTGAGGACATCCTCGAGGAGATCGTCGGGGACATCCGCGACGAGTTCGATATCAAGGAGCCTCCCGTCCAGCGTCTCAGTGAAGACATCGCGGTCGTGGACGCCTCAGTGGCGCTTGACGACCTGAATGAAATCCTCGGTCTTGAACTGGCCTCCGATGATGTGGACACCCTCGGTGGCCTGATTTACGAATCCCTTGGACGTGTCCCGTTGGTCGGGGATGTCATCAGTACGTCGTCGGCACGCCTTGTTGTTGAGGAAGTCGACGGGACGCGCATCAACAAGGTGCGTGTCGTCAAGTCCGTGCCCGGGTCCACACCCACGTCCAAGCCGGTTGCCCCTGACATCGCCATCACGCGCCCCTCCACCGGAGACTGACCGCGAATGGCCGTGCACAATCTTGATGCCGATGTCGAAGCGCGCCTGATCGCCGCCGCCCGTGACGTCTGGGACCGCGCGTACGCACCGTATTCCAGGTTCAAGGTTGGGTCGGCGGTCCTTGCGTCCACGCCGTCGGGTACCAAAATCTTTGCCGGGTGCAATGTTGAGAATGCGAGTTTCGGCCTGACCATCTGCGCCGAACGCAATGCGGTCTTCCAGGCCGCCGCGTCCGGTGCCCGGTCCATCATCGCCGTCGCCGTCGTCACCGATGCGCCGGTCCCCACCATGCCGTGCGGTGCGTGCCGCCAAGTCCTCCGTGAGTTTGGCCCGGACATGGTTATCGTCGGGGCGACGCTTGGGGGACAGATCCGTCATTACCGGCTAGCCGATCTCCTGCCCGACTCCTTTGGTCCCGAGGACTTGCCCGCCAACTGACCGTTCCCGCCACACCCTTGCGACAGGACCACCACCATGCCGGCCGATCGCCTGTACCGGACCGATGCGGTGGTCCTGCGCCGTCACAACACCGGTGAGGCGGACCGCATCCTCACCCTCTTCACACCCGGCCACGGTAAGGTCCGCGCCATCGTCAAGGGGGTACGTCGTGCGAAAAGCCGGATGGGCGGTCACATCGAACTTTTCACGCACGTCAATGTCCTGATCGCCCGAGGCCGGTCACTCGACATCGTGACCCAAGCGGAGATGCGCCACCCGTTCGGACACCTGCGCGACGACCTCTGGAAAACCGCCTACGCCTCCTACGTCGCCGAACTGATCGATCACTTTGCCGAGGAACGCCACGAAGGCCCGGAGAGTGATGAGCTCTTCACCATCCTGGTGGATGCCCTCGGGTTCTTCAATGCGCTTCCGGGTCCGGACCCAGTCGACGGATCGTCAGGTGCAAGCGGGCCGGATGCCCACTTGGTGGCCCGCGCCGTCGAGCTCAAGATCCTCACTGTCCTCGGATACGTGCCGGAACTCTTCCATTGCGTGCATTGCCGGACGCGCCTGCAACCAGGTGAGAACCGCATCAGTGCACCTGCGGGAGGAGTCCTTTGCCCGGACTGCGGACGCCGCGACCAATCCGCCCGAGTGATGACCGTCAACGCCATCAAGGCGATGCGCCTCCTGACATCCGAACCGCTGTCGGTCGCACGCCGCCTTGTCCTCACCGAGCGCGAACACCGTGACATCGAACTGGCCCTGCGGGCCCACCTTGCCGTGACTCTCGAGAGACAGCTCCGGACGGGTGATGTCCTCGATCGTCTCCGGGCCGCATTGCCGTGGCATCCCCCGGAAGGTCTGTGACCGGGGTTCATGGAGCGAACGGCTTGCGAACAAGGGAGCGGTGTGAGCAGGGGTAGGCGGCGGGTATCATCCCGCACGTGACCACGTCGGTGCCTGCGCCATTCGGCCTCAATCGGGCGATTGCCGACCTCCGCCCTTACGCGTTCACCCAATTGCGCGCCCGGCAGGATGAACTCGCCGCCCAAGGCGTGCGCCTGATCAACTTGGGCGTTGGCGATCCCGAGGACGAAACCCCGGAATTCATTCGCGATGCCTTGGTAGCGTCCATTACCCCGGCAAGCCGGTATCCCACCGCCGCCGGTCTTCCCGCCCTCAGGCAGGCAATCGCGTCGTGGTTCGGCCGGCGTTTCGTCGTAGCGGTCGATCCCGAACGTCATGTCCTGCCTGCCAACGGCGCCAAGGAAGCCCTCTACAACCTCACTTCACTGGTGCTCGACCCGCCGGGCACCCCGGGACGCCGTGACCTTGTCGCCGTTCCCGAACTCGCGTACCAGGTCTATGGGGACAGTGTCATCCTGCACCACGGCGAGGTCTTTCCCCTTCCACTCGGTCCCGACTGGCTCCCTGACCTCGATGCGATCACGCCGGAAATCGGCCGCCGTCTTGCAATCGTGTGGCTCAATTCGCCTCACAATCCCACCGGTTCGGTTGCGCCCGTCGCGCACTACCGTCGTGCCCTGGATCTCGCCCATCAATATGGCTTCCTGGTTGCCTCGGACGAGGCGTACAGCGAACTCTGGTTTGACGCCCCGCCGGCGGGGTTGCTGCAGGCGTGCACGGATCCTGACTTCTCGCATGCCATCGTGGTGAATACGCTTTCCAAGCGAAGCAACATGACGGCGTACCGTTCGGGACTCATCGCAGGTGATGCACGCGTCATCGCCGCGATGAAGAATGTGCGTCCACGCATCGGGGTAGCCACCCCGGAGTTCATCCAGAAGGCCGCCATCGCGGCGTGGAACGACGAGGTGCACGTCGAGGCGCAACGTGCGCGGTATGCCGTGAGGCGCGACCTCTTCCTCGACCTGTGTGCCCGCAAGCACCTCACGGTCGAGGCAAGCCAGGGCGCCTTCTACCTCTGGATCCGCGTTCCGGACCGTGTACCCGGGCGTGACGCACGGGTCTTCGCGTCCGAACTCCTGGATAACGGCATCATCGTCCTGCCCGGCTCGTTCATGGGCCCGCGGGGCAGCGAATATGTCCGGCTTGCCTTTGTGCCAGCCATCGAGACCTGCCGGGATGCTGTCGCCATCCTCGACCGAATCTTGTGAGCCCATCAGCCAAAGACCATGCCTGCCGGAGATGCCCGCAATGACGAACGATCACCTGCCCCGCACCAATGATGAGTTCCGTGCCTTTGTCGCCAGTGTCGAGGCGCACCCTGCCTACCAGCGACCGGTTGCCTTTGCCGTCGGGATCGCGTCGTACGCCATCGGCGACTGGGACCATCCCAGTACTGTCGTGCCCGGTGCCAAGGTGCTGGATACGTGGTACCCGGTCGTCAACCGTGAGGAGAATTACGGTGCGGCTGCCGTGCTGGCCCACGTCACCGGGCACCTTTCAGGGTCAGGGACAGTCTCCCTGACCCTTGAGATGCTCGATCGGGTACTCGCCTACTTCCTGTGTTTTGCCGGTGATGGCAAGCGCCACGCGAACATCGAGGCAATCCAGATGGCGCGCGACGTCCTTGCGTTGCCTGTCTCTTCCGACCCCATTGCCGTGCCTCGCGCGCCGGTCGTCAGCTTCGTTGGCGGTCTGGACGACGCCCCGGCGGATGCACCAGGTGTGTACCTTCGCCTCCATCTCCTTTCCACCCGCAAGGTCCAGCCCCATGGTCAGAACCTTGCAGGCATCTTCGGCCTCCTGAACAACGTGGTCTGGACGGATATCGGTCCCTACGACCCCGACACCTTCGATCGTGTATCGATGCGCGCACGCTCCCACGGCCGGGCCTTGCGCGTGAGTGGTGTCGACAAGTTTCCCCGCATGACCGACTACGTCATTCCATCGGGCGTCCGCATTGCCGACGCCGACCGCGTGCGTCTTGGGGCGCACCTTGCATCCGGGACCACCGTGATGCACGAGGGGTTCTGCAACTTCAATGCCGGCACACTCGGCGTCTCCATGGTCGAGGGACGCATCAGTGCCGGTGTGGTCGTCGGTGATGGGTCCGATGTCGGTGGCGGTTCATCCATCATGGGCACCTTGTCCGGCGGTGGCAAGGAAGTGATACGGATCGGCGAGAAGTGTCTCCTGGGCGCCAACGCCGGCCTAGGCATCAGCCTCGGGAACGGGTGCACCGTCGAGGCAGGTCTCTATCTCACGGCCGGCGCGAAGGTGACCCTGCCCGATGGGCGCATCGTCAAGGCACTGGAACTCTCGGGCCAGGACGATCTCCTGTTCCGCAGGAACAGCCAGTCCGGGGCCATCGAAGTCGTTGCCAAGCGGAACCAGGTCGTCCTGAACGAGGCTCTGCACGCCAACTGAACCGCTGCGCTCCGCCACACTGGGAGTGCCGGCACCATCGCTGGCCCATCTCTCCGCAGCCGAATATTCCAGATCGGGTGAAGGGCTTTGGGTGACAATGCTTACCGAAGCTCCTGGGTCACCGTGTCCTCAAGATCTGGAGGTCGGTCCAGGGTGACCTTGCGTCCGTTCACGAAGAACGTCGGGGTGGAATTGATCGCCACCCGGTTGCCGTCGGCACCATCAGCCGCGATCCGCGACGTGTAGGTGTTTTCGGCAATCATCTTGCGGATCACTTGGGGATCAATGCCCAGGCCAGTGGCAAGTGTCACAAAGTAGTCGGTCGGGTCTGGCATCGGTGCCTACATGTCCTGGGTTTCGAACAGGCGGTCGTGCATTTGGCAGTACGCCCCGGCGGCACCGGACGCCTCCGCAACGGTTGCCGCCTTCATCGAATTCTTGTGCTGTGGCAGCGGATAGTTCCGGTAAAAAGCGCGACCCGGTCCCGGTTCGAGGCGAGGATGCGCTTGACGGTCGTATCCAGTCCCTTGCACGCCGGACACTGGTAATCAGAGAACTCGACTTTGGTCACCATCGCGCGGTCCGGGCCTTACCGGTATGCCCCAGTCCCGTCCAGGACTCCCGTCGTCGCTTGGCTAGTGCTGGCTGGCACGCCCCGGACGGTCTCCATCACGATAATTAGTCCCACCATTCTGTGCCACGCTTCCGACCAATGCCAGGAGCAACATCCGTGTCTGTCGTTTCATAGAAGTACCATCCCCATCCGTACAAGATGCCAAGGGCGAGGGAGCAGGTTGCCGACACCAGGCACCAGAAGCAGTACGCGCCGATCACGAATGCTTCAAGTGCCGTCAGGTAGGCGCTGAAGGCCATGCCTGCACCCGCCATCGCAAGCATGGTGCGGTCGATCATGCGTAGTGCGCCGGGTAGTTCCGAACGCGCAATTTCAAGGACGGCCAGTGTGAGGGAGAGAACCCGATCCCCATCAAGGGCACGGGTATGCCGAGCACGGAGCGGTATTCGCTCAGCCGAACGACATCGCAACCGGCACCCCCAACCGGGCACGCTACTTCTCCGGCCCAGAGGTACGCATAGGCGAGGAAGCTACTGATGCCAAGTCCCACCAGGGACACCACGAATGCGGGCTTGCGGTCTCCGGCCTGACCGAGGCGACATGTCGGCACCCCTTGATTCACTCTAGCCATTGGCGCCGTGCCAGGGCCAGACCAAATGTGGCGGGTTTCCAGATAGTTCGGTTGCAGTTCTGCGACGACCCACGATGAGGGCTGCAACCCTGACACACTGGCGGTCGGTTGGGGGCATACTGGTGACCGATGACCTCACGGCGTGCTGCCCTCGCTGTCCGTGTTGCGTCGGCATACACCCTTGCCCGGCTTCCCGGAGGCACCATCCATGAGGCGTTCGCCCCGCTAGACAGCCCCGGTTTCCGCACCCTGTGGATCTCCACCTTTGCCTGGAACGTCGCCCGGTGGATGGAAATGACCATCACCTCATGGGTTGCACTTCAGATCACCGGGTCGCCGTGGCTGGTCGGGATGGTCGCGGTCGCGCGGACCGCCGCCCTGCCGGTTTCCGGCCCGATCATGGGTGCCTTGTCCGACCGCGTCGACCGGCTTCGCATGATCCGCTACTCCGGGTGGGTCAACGTAATCGTGATGGGTAGCGTGGCTGCCTCCCTCGTCGCGGGACAAGGCGCCTACTGGCAACTCCTTCTGGGTGGCCTCTGGCTTGGCGCAAGCTGGGGCATCGACTGGCCGGTCAGGCGGTCGCTGCTTGCCGAATATGTCGGGCCGGATCGCGTCCTTCCGGCCATCGTCCTGGATAACGTCGCCTTCAACGTTGCACGTGTGGCCGGCCCGCTCATGGCTGGTGCGGCCCTGAATGCCTGGGGTGCGCCCGGTGCATTCGTCCTCCTGGCGATCAGTTTCCTGGTGGCATCCCTTTCGGTCTGGACCGTCGAGCCCCCGCCGGCCAGGTCGGTCCCTGTTCGCGTGCCAGGATCGGCGCCACCTCGACGGCCATCACTGTGGCGAGACCTTCGCGATGGCTTCGATTACGTCCGTGCCGACCCGGTCATCAGCGGGGTCATCATCATCAGCGTCGTGATGAACATCCTGCTGTTCCAATACCAGGGCATGCTGTCGGTGTTCGCGGATGATGTCCTGCGTGTCGGACCGGTCGAACTTGGTGCACTTGGTGCAGCTACCGGGGTTGGCGCAGCCGTCAGCGTCTTCATTCAGCCAATGTTCCGCAGCACTCGTGCGCAGGGCCTCGCGTTCATCATCGGGTCGATTGTCGGCGGGTTCGCCCTCGTCCTGTTCAGCGTCTCAACTGGCTACCCAGCTGCGCTGATCCTTCTGTTTGTCGTCGGGCTGGGAACCTCGTCGTTCGGCACCATGCAGTCAAGCCTGATCCTGTCCCGGTCCAGTCCCGCCATGCGGGGCCGGGCCATGGGGATGGTCACCCTTGCCATTGGCAGTGCCCCAATCGGATCCCTCCAGCTCGGCTTCCTCGCCGACACCGTTGGTGTGTCCATGGCCATCGGGATCAGTTCAGCCCTCTCCCTGGTCCTCGTCGTCGTCGTGGGGATGTACTTCGGCATGTTCGGGCGCAACCTCGTCGGCGTACCCATTCGCAAAGGCGAAAGTATCAATCCCGAGGGGGGAGTGGGACTGCCTCCACCCGCGCCCCGTCGCAACGATGCGGGGGACGCAGGAGAGGGGCTTCTCTCCCGCGTGCCGAGCAAAACCGGCAATCGGTCAGTGCCGTGACGGGAGTTGGTCCAAGGCCTGCCTGAGGTCGTCGATCAGGTCACTGGCGCTTTCGATGCCGATCGACAACCGGATCAGACCGTCGCCGATACCGATCGTTGCGCGGTTCTCAGGGGTTAGGCCCCGGTGCGACGCGCTTGCCGGGTGCATCGCCAGCGAATAGACGTCGCCGAGCGTCGGTGCCGGAAGGACCAGGCGCAGGGCGTCCAGGACAAGACGGGCGTCCGGCACCCCGCCATCGCGGATCTCAAAGGCCAGCATTGCCCCGAACCCACGGTCACCGAACATCGAAGCCGCCAAGGCATGGTGCGGGTGATCGGGCAGGCCGGGGTAGTGCACGCGTGCGACCTTCGGGTGGGCTGCGAGCGCAGTCGCCATCTCCATCGCATTCGCGAACTGGCGAACGAGGCGCAACTCAAGGGTCCGCAGTCCTCGCAGGCCTAGCCATGCGTCGAACGGGCTGAGGGTCGCGCCCGTAAGGCGGGCCACCAGACGGAGCGCCGGCAACAGGTTGGCGCGGGCTGCGACCACGCCGGCCGTCATGTCGCCATGCCCACCGATGTACTTCGTCGCCGAATGCACGACCATGTGCGCGCCAAACTCGGCCGGACGGCACAGGTAGGGCGTTGGGAAGGTGTTGTCGACGATAAAGACCGACCCGACGCTCTGGGCCGCC
The DNA here is from genome assembly GCA_947446285.1 of Chloroflexota bacterium. Taxonomy (GTDB): domain Bacteria; phylum Chloroflexota; class UBA11872; order UBA12225; family UBA12225; genus UBA12225. The sequence continues at coordinate 4,573 of CANFGH010000061.1, read as the reverse complement.
TCACCGATCGCCGTGAGGTCGGCGACCCGCACGAGGGGGTTCGAGACCGTCTCGGCAAAGATGGCTTTCGGGCGAACCCTTGCGATCAGTGACTGGGTGGCTTCCACGTCCTGGAAGTCCACAAGATGCGTGCGCACGCCTTGTCCCGCCAGCACAGTCCCGAGCAGGGTGTGCGTGGCCCCATAGACATCCTGACTGGACACCACGGTGTCGCCGGCGCCGAGACCCGCACCAAGCAGGGCAGCGTGCACCGCGGCCATGCCCGACCCGAACGGTACACCGCCGTCAAGACCCTCGAGGTCCGCCACGGCGTTGGCGAACTGGTCAGTCGTCGGCCCACTGATCCGGGCGTAGCAATACGCCTCATCGGGATGCTCAAAGGCATCGTCAAGGGCGTCGGTCGTCCCGAAGGAGAACGAGGTAGCAAGGTGCATGCCGGGTGCGACCGGTCGGCCCTGGCCGTCGGGGCGCGTTGCGGTCGGGTTCAGTGGGCCGGTGTCGCGCCCGAGATGCACCACGCGTGTCGCGAAGGCGCGTCCGCCAGTCTTTTGGTCGTTGCCGTTCATCGGGTCGAACGATAGCACGGTAGCCCATTGAATCCCCTTTCCCGAGGAAGCACCGGTCTACTCTTACTGGTCTCACCACTGCGTCCCTCGTGGGGAACCGTTGCGTGTGCCTCTTTAACCACGTCATAGGTCGTGGCTACACTACCCCCGAGTTCATGAACCTTCTGTAGGACTGGCAACCCGACCACTATCGTCGCGACCGGCGGTATGGGTTCGGGTACCACTTGAGCCAGAACAGTGCAGTCATGAATTCCGTTGACAACGGCGGCACCATCTGGGCGTTGACGCGTCGTGGCGATGGCCGGTACGTTCTTGCTGCCGAGTTTCTGGTCCGCCGTATTCCCCGTAACCCGGTGGGCCACACCTACGGCAGGTTCCGGGCGTGGGCCGATACTGACCGGACGCGCTACTTTGACCTGGCTGATGCCCCGGACATTGAACCGATGGTGCGAGGTATGTCGGTCCGGAGCAACGCCACGCACCTTGGACAGTCATTCCAGGGGATATCTGCTGTCCGACCCCTGGGCGTGGAGGACGCGCAAGCGCTCACCGCGTTCGCCGTTGGGCTGCCCGCATTGGCGCGGGTTGGCTTTTACCCAGAGGATGTCCTTGAGGTCCGCTTCCTTGGCCAGGATGTCGCGGGAAGAGTGGTGCGTGATGTGTCGGAGACCCGGATCGATTGCCTCTACGGTCGCGGTACACCTGACAGGCGGGTCGTCCGGGAGATCCCGAACCCCGAACTTTTTGGCAGCAGTGACGACATGCGCATCCGCTACGTCACGGAGCAACGGAAAGGCGGACGTGATTCGGAGTTTCGCCGGGTTGCGACCGGAATGCGTGAGACCTATGCGGGTCGTTGCCAAGTCTGCGAGTACGACCCGCGGAACCGCTATGCGCAGGAGATCTGCCATGTGCACCATGTCGTCTGGCTGAGCCGGGGCGGGGACAACGACCGCAGCAATCTCGTGGTGCTTTGTCCCAATCACCACGCCATCGTGCACCGCGACGATCCGCCATTCGATCACGGCCGCCTCGCGTTCAGTTTCGCCAACGGGGCTGTCGAGGCACTTCGCCTGAACCTGCCCGGCATCGCGTAAGCCGCGCGAATCTCCACCAAGGGAGATTGGGGCGAGGATCGCGGGTCCGGCGGCGCCCCCCATTTTCATACCGAAATGGGAGTCTCGACCGGACCCGTTCACCGCGCGGTTGATTGCCCGCGAAACGTTCCGCAATCAGCCGATGGTCCAGGTCCCGTTGTTGACCAGTTCCAACTTGCCGGAATGTGCGGACCGCTGTCCCGCGTCGAGGATCGCCTGCGCCTGCAAGTTGAAGCCCATCTGAAGGGTCTCGTGCAGTGCTTCGCCGGTCGTGATGTGGTGCATCACTTCCTTGCCAAGTGTCTCCCGACCTGCAGGAAGGTGATCGAGTTCCACCTCAACTGGTTCGGAACCCCGTCCACGCTTGAGCAGTAGCACCTGACGGCCACCTGCCCGGTCCACGACCAAGGTTCCGGTTGACCCGTAGATGATCGGTCCCTCCGGCACGCCATGGTCAAGGCACGTCCATGTCGCCTCCAGAATGGCAATCGCGCGCGGGAAGCGAACGGTGATGACCGCGTTGTCATCCGCGTCGCCGTAATGCGACCGGAAGTTCGCCAGCATGCCGTTCGCTGCAACGGCCGGTTCACCGATGAACCATCGTGAGAGGCATGCGCCATAGCAGCAGTAGTCCAGCAGTGCGCCACCGCCGGTGTCTGCCTGGTGCCACCACGTGGCCCCGCGCTCGATGTCGGTGATCTCCACCATCGTCCCGTCCACCCCGGGATGCACCGATCCGTACGCCAGCGGGCCCATCGAACCAGCACGCCACTTGACCTGCCACACGTCGCCGATCAATCCCTCGTTGATCACCCGGTGAGCTGTGCGGACCGCGGCGGACCAAGTGATCGGCCAGTTCACGATCAAGGACACGCCGGCAGCATCGGCGGCGCGTGACATGCGCAATGCTTCCGACAGCGAGGCGGCCATCGGCTTCTCGGTGAGCATGTGTGCCCCGTGGGCCGCGATTGCCTCGGCGACTTCGCCGTGTCTCGAGTTCTCCGGGCAGAAGACAACCAGGTCCAACTTCTCCTTGGAAAGCATCTCCCGGTAGTCGTCATACCCCTTCGGGATACCGAGTTCGCCGAGCGCGATCGCATTCTTGTTCCACCCGCGCGTATTCTTCGCATCCACGAGTTCCGGCCGGGTCGGCACCGTGTCCGCACACGCCACCCACTCGACTCCCGGCTGCGCATGCATCTGACGCATGAGTTCGTTGATATGCATGTGAGCGAATCCGATGACGCCCACTCGTATTTTCCCGGCCATCTGGTTCTCCTTGGTTGGCTTGCCCTATGCGGGAGCCTGCATTCCAGTCTACGGCGTCGTCGCCACCGGTGCCTCGTCGATGTGGCCACCCATCTTCCCACGCGCGTGTGGAAGGACCAGGTGGAACACCGGGTTCACAGCCATCGCACCATCAGCAACTCGTCGCGAGGGCCATCGGGCAGTTGCAAAGCGTGCCGTTCCTGACCGTAGATCACGAACCCGGCGCGTTCGTACAGACGGTGTGCGGCCGTGTTCCCGACCACGACCGACAGTTGCACCTGTTCGAGGCCCCATTCACGCGCCGTGGCAAGCACACTCGCGACCAACTTGGGTGAGGTACCGGTTCCGCGCGCTTCCGGGGCCACGTACATGCCCCACAGGCTTCCCTTGTGTCTGACCTTCGCGCCGGGTGACCGTACGAGACCCGCGGTACCCACAAGCACGCCATCGGTCGTGACTGCTCCGACAACCACGCTCATCTCATCAGATTTGGATACAGAAGCCTCGAACCGTGCACGACGTTCGGCCGACCCGGACGCCAGGGCGTCCTCGTAACTCGATCCGAATGCATCGGGATGGTCACGCAGCGCGCGCAGGCGAAGGGACTGCCACGCGGGAAAGTCATCTATCGAAAGCCGACGCACTTGGAGATCAGGGTTGTGTTGGCCTCTGTCAGCATTCTCAGGCATGCCCACAAAGTAGCAAACACGCGGGTACACTGGGATAAGGAGTGCGTTGCGATGGAGCCACTACCCGACGCCGGAACCCCGCAGGCCCGCGAGGCGCTTGCCGAGGAAGCGGTCCTGAATGCTGCAATGGCGTTCGCCGGTCACGTCGTGGCCGACGCAGAAACGCGTGCGGCGCAACTGTCCGGTTCACTACCCCCAGCGCTTGCCACGGCGGTGCACCGCCAGTTCCTGCTTGAGGCTGCCACGTTGTGCCTTCGTCGTCTCGGCGAAGCCTTCACCACTGGTCACGACGATGCCGTTGATGCCGGGGTCCGTGACCTCATGCGCGATGGTGCTTCCCAAGCCGTGGCTGCCACCTCCGCCACCGAGGCGCTTGGCGACCTCAGCCTCGACCTGCTGGATCGTCTGGTAGATCCGCGTATCTGATCCCGCCCGACACTTCCCTCCCTCGGGCTCCTCGTGCCCCGCCACCTAGGGCTACGGCGCCTTGCCCCCCTGGGTTCAAAATGCGGTTGGGCCGACGTGTCCCACATGTCGCCGAATCCGGCCGGTGTCTGAGCGGCCCGGGAGCGCTGGCGCCCTCGCCGGCCCATTTGTTCAAAACCACCATCTTCACCCAGTAGGAACCATCACCCGCCTGTCCATCAGCGTCACCTCCCCCAGACCCCTGCCGGCGATTGCGCCGGCGCTCCTCTGAAAGACTCGCCGCCTCGGACTGCAGCGTCTCCGCCGGTGGCGTCAAGATGGGCGTGGGCGGCGAGAAAAAGCGGTCTGGATCAGGGGTTTTGCTCCCAGGGCGGATCCCTCACACTGCGCTGAGTTACTCCAGGTCCCTCACCCGGACCTCGGCTTGGGCGGCGACCAAAAACTGTCCGGGTCAGGGTGGGGAGGCGATGGCGGCGAGACACTGGTCGGACCAGCAGGGGGCATCCCAACCGGTGAGTGCCCACGT
>CANFGH010000060.1 GCA_947446285.1 Chloroflexota bacterium | reverse complement strand
TGGTCACCCCAGTACCACCCATCGTGTCCACCGTCAAAAGTGTGGTACTCGACGGACCGGCCACGTTCAAGGAGGGCATCGCGCAGTGCCTCCGCGCCAGACCGCCAGGAATCGTCCTGGCCGGCATCAATCCAGAACTGCTGTTTCGTCACGTCAGCCGACTTCGCCAGGGAGATCGGGTCACGTCGATCGAACGCCCCACCTGTGCCGAAGAAAGCGGGGGACGATTCACGCGACCTGATCGATGGGCTGTGTGCCCCGGCAATCGTGAACACATCCGGGAAGTTGAGGGCAATCTGAACCGCACCGTGGCCACCCATCGAGAGGCCGCCGATGGCACGTCCGTTTGGGGTAGCAACAGTGCGGTACGTGTCGTCGATGTGCTGCACCAGGTCCCGGGCCACGTAGGTCGCCCACGACGTCGCCCCGGCACCTTCCTGATCCATCCAGTACCCGAGACCGCCCTGGGGTGCCACGAGAATCACACCACCAAGTTTGCCGTCGTGCACCAGACCACTGGCGACCTCGTCGATGCCGTAGCCATTCCACTCGTCATAGCGCCCCGACAGTCCATGCAGAAGGTAGATCACGGGGTACCGCACCGCGGAACCCGCCGCAGAGCCACGCGGAAGGGAAACCCGGTAGGGCATCGTTCGCCCAAGCGTGCGACTAAAGAACGTGCGGTCCTGCCAGGCACTTGCCGGCATGCGCCATTCCGGTGCGCCCTGTGGAAGGAGCGGGATGAGCCACTCGGCGACCGTGTGGGTGTCGGCAGGTCGGAGGCGGTGGTCAGTCACCCACTTCCAGTCAGGAACCTTCCTGAGTGCCATGCCATCGACGTGGTAGACGTCCGGGGCGGATGAAGTCCGCACAAGCAGGTGATCGCGCAAGGCCAAGGGAATTGACTGGACCGTCTCGACATCGACAATCCGGACGGTCGTTCCGTCAACGTCAGATTCGGATATCCAGACACGTTCACCAGCCGTGATTCGGTAATTGAGCGCAGTACCTGTCCCCCGGACAAGGGCGCCTTCACTCAGCGGGGGAATTCGCTCCCCAACCGGAAGAAGGCTCAGGAATTCCGGCGACGCTGGCAAGGTGACGTGGGCGGGTGTGGAGAGGATCCGCAAGGTCGCTTCGTCAGGGATGGCACGGCGCGCGCCTCCGGATACCGCCCAGTAAGTGCCCTCGGCGTCGCGCAGGAAGAGCGGAGCAAATGCGTCAGGCGGCGTGACGTTCAGGTCATAGGTGACGATCGTGGACGTGGCACCACTCGTTGCCAGGGCTTTGCGGATGCGCGTTGTCGTCGATGGGTCATCGGTCCCGGCGGGAAACTGGGTCCGCACCTCGACAACGTAGTGCCCCGGAGCCGGAGGGGAGAACACCATGTCGAGGACGGCATGGTCGCGAACCTGCCCACCCGCACTGGGAGCGGAAACACCGCTGATCACATTTCCATCAAGCGACCCTGCCTTGGCCACGGTGACGCCATTGACAGAGACCGAGACCTGCGAGGCATCCACCCGACCGGCATCGTCAACGGCGGCGACGAGGTAAACCGGTAGGCCGGAGACGATGTCCAGTGAGAAATCGCGACGGGCGACGGCGGGTTCGGTGCCTTGGATCCATTGGGGGACTGGGAGGAAGTTGACCGCACGACCAAGAACTGGCCCCGACTGGCGAGGGAAATACACGAGGGCATCCCGGGCGAGACTGCGCCGCTGTTCGGCATCGAACGGGGTCGCATTCGAGGGCGCGACAACCAGGGCTCCCGCCGGGCCAGACGCCATCGCCGATCCGTAATTTCCGAGGACCGCGATGCCACCCAAAGCCAGTGCGCCAAAAGTTCGTCGTGGCACTCCCGGGCGCGCAGTCCGAGCACTCCTTGACCAATCCCCACCCGTTTCCATCCCTCAGTCAACCTCCCTCTGAACGTAACAGGGAGATCAAGCATTCGGGTCGAACGCCGTGTAAAGAAACCGTAAACCCATCAGGAATGAGACACGGGTGTAACCGCAGTGTGAAAGGCGTTCCCGATGGGGGCGGTGGGGCGTCCAGCATCGGTTCGGTGGAACATTGACCCGGTGGCGCTGACAACGGCACGCAGGTTCCGGAAGCTGATCCCGCCCAGGTTGCAGGCGGCCTATCCCGTGATGGCCAGCGTCCCAGGCACCGCGTGTAGCGGGTTCCGGGTCATCCGTTCCCATGAATGACACGCAAACGCGTGACCGGACCTGCCTGGCGGACTGGGCAGACGTGTGAACCGACACGGCGGGCAGTGGAATAGGGTTGTGCAACTCAGTGGCGCGCAACGAGCAACCGGGCCACAAGCCAACCAAGTGGAGAGAGGACCTGCACATGAACCTCCAAGGTGTCGTGGACCTGCACCTGCACAGCGCCCCGGATGTGCGCCCGAGATCGGTCGATGACTTGACCGCGGCGAGGGCTGCACTGGCACAAGGGATGGGCGGGGTGGTGATCAAGAACCATCTCGCCCCGACGGCCGACCGGGCGGCGGTGGCGAGACTGGCAGTGCCCGGCGCACCCGTCTACGGCGGGATCGTCCTGAACCCCAGTGTGGGCGGGCTGAACCCGGATGCGGTCGAAGCGTGTGCCCGGGCTGGAGGGCGGGTCGTATGGCTACCCACCTTTGGGGCCGCCCATCATGTTCGCCAGGACACGCACCCGGGCGCAACTGGCGTCGGGCTGCTTGATGCGAGGGGCAGGGCCAGTCGCGACCTTCAAGCAGTGCTCGAGGTTGTGGCTGCGCACGGCCTGCTGCTTGCAACCGGGCACGCCAGTCCGGCCGAAACCCTCGTCGCGGTCCCGGAGGCATTCGCCCGGGGGGTGCGACGCGTGCTCGTGACCCACCCGGAAAACCGCATGGTGGCAATGACTCACGAAGACCAGGCGATGGTGGCGTCGCAAGGGGCCTTCCTCGAACGCGTCTACGCGCAACCAGGACCCGACGGGCAATGGGCGCCGAACTTCGCGGTCAACGCCGACGCAATCCGGGTGGTCGGCGTCGCATCGACCGTGATCGCATCAGACCTCGGACAACCCGAGAACCCAGTCTGGCCCGATGGCCTCTACCAGTACCTCGCATGGCTCCACACTGCGGGCTTCACTGCTTCCGAGATTGACACGATGTGCCGGACCAACCCGGCGAACCTCCTCGGCGTGTGAGTAGCGCCACGCGACGGGGCACGTGGTTGGAGTACGCTGCGCCAATCAGGCAAACCAGGGAGTGATGGACCATGGCAAAACCGGCACCGGCACGCGCACAACTGATCGACAGCATCGGATGGGATGAGACGACGGCGGCGAACCTGGACTTCCTGAAGGCAACTGGTGTCGAGGGGGTGATCATCCGGGTGCCGGGACACCTGGCGGATGGAGGCACCCACGCTGAGGAGTTCATCGCGCTTCGCAAGCATGTCGAGGCCCACGGACTGGAGCTTTCGGTCCTGCACAACGGTGGTCTGCCCAAAGAGTCAGTGGTCTACGGCCTTGATGGGCGCGAGGCCGAGGCGCATGACTGGGCGCAGATCGTGCGCGGGATCGGCCAGGCGGGTGTGCCACTTACAGCCACGACATTCCAGGGGATCGGTCACTTCCGGACGCCGTCCGCGGTTGGCCGGGGTGGTGCGCTGCTGTCGACCTACCGCAAGGCAGACCTCGACGCGAACGGTGGGCGCGACACCGAACACGGCGACCGCAAGCACGATGCAATCTCCGAGGCGGAGATGTGGACCAACCTCCAGTGGTTCTACGAACGTGTCCTGCCGGTAGCAGAAGAGGCGGGGGTTCGGGTCTGCCTGCACCCTGATGATCCTCCGGTGCATGATCCACTCGGCGGAGCGGCGAGAATCACCTCAAGCATCCCGCAATACCACCGGATCTTCGACATGGTCCCTTCGGAGGCGAACGCGATGCTGTTCTGCCAAGGTTGCGTGGCCGAGATGGGCGGCGACGTTGCCGAGGCGATCCATTCGGTGGGCACCCGCAACAAGATCGGGGTGGTTCACTTCAGGGACATCGTCGGGACACCGGACGACTTCATCGAGGTGTTCATCGACGAGGGCCAGAACGACATGCTCGCGACGATGCAGGCGTACAAGGCGGTCGGGTTCCGCGGGCCATTCATGATGGACCACACCCCGCACTTGCCGGCACCGTTCACGCACTGGCATGGCCATGCGTATGCGAACGGGTACATCAAGGCACTCCTCAGGGTCGTCTACGGCCGCGGGTAGCCGCGGGGAACAGCCCAGACGAGATGGGGTAGGGGTAAAATCGCACCGAGATGATGCCCCTACGCCTCCATAACACCTGGACCCGACAGGTCGCACCGTTCACCTCGCGCACTCCCGGTCATGTTGGGTTTTACTCGTGCGGACCAACGGTCTACAACTACGCCCACATCGGGAACCTTCGCACGTACATCTTTGCCGACCTGATGCGCCGGGTCCTTGAGGCGGAGGGATTTGACGTCCGGCATGTGATGAATATCACGGATGTGGGGCATCTGACCTCTGATGCCGATACCGGCGAGGACAAGATGGAGAAGGGCGCGCGCCAGCAGGGGCGCACGGCATGGGAGATCGCCGAGTTCTACACGGCGGCTTTCAAGCAGGACCTCGAGCGGCTCGAAGTCCTGGAACCGACCATCTGGTGCCGCGCGACCGACCACATTCCGCAGATGATCGAGACCGTCCGGCAGATCGAGACCCGCGGTTTCACCTACCAGACCTCGGATGGCATCTACTTCGACACCTCGAAGCTGCCGGCATATGGGCAGCTGGCACGCCTCGACCTCGCCGGGCAGCAAGCCGGGGCGCGCGTTGCCGTCAATGATGAGAAACGCAACGCCCAGGACTTCGCGCTCTGGAAATTCTCGGACCCGGCCGAACAGCGGCAGATGGAGTGGGAAAGCCCGTGGGGAACGGGATTTCCCGGTTGGCACATCGAATGTTCAGCGATGGCAGCCGAGTATCTGGGTGTGCCATTTGACCTCCATTCGGGCGGAGTCGATCACATCCCCGTGCACCACACCAACGAGATTGCGCAGACACTCGCCGCCACGGGCAATCTGCTCGCGGACTGGTGGGTGCATGGCGAGTTCCTTGTTCTCAAGGACCGGCGAATGGGCAAGTCGGAGGGCAACTTCCTGACCCTCCAGTCCCTGATCGACGCCGGGTATTCCCCAATGGCGTACCGCTACCTCACGTATAGCGCACACTACCGGAGCCACCTGACCTTTACCGAGGAAGGGATGGACGGGGCATCAAGTGCGATGCGCAACCTGCATGGACAGTTCGCCGCCCTGCCAATCGACGCGAGCGCGATTGCGGACGACGCCGCCCTCGCACGGTTCGGTGACGCGTTGCGTGACGACCTGAATGCTCCGAAGGCCCTCGCTGTCGTGTGGGAGACACTCCGCGACGCAGCGCTCTCCCCTGAAATCCGCCGGGCGACGGTGCTGAGGATGGATGCGGTCCTGCCAATGGGACTGGCGCATGTCATGCCGGAAGAGGCGCCGGCCGGCCCCCCTGCTGACGTAGAGGCACTGCTGGAACGTCGCCGCGAAGCGCGTGCTTCAAAGAACTGGGCAGCTTCAGACGCAATCCGGGGGGAGATCGTCGCCCTTGGCTGGGATGTGCGTGATACCGCGCAGGGACAGGTTGTGGCGCCAGTCGGTCGCTGACCTAGAACCTGATTACTCGGCCCCTCCCGCATCCCAGTGATTGAACCACGCTTCGGGAGGCTGTGAGTGCGTGCTGTGAGTGCGTGCTGCGCGGGCCTGAACTCGCCGCACTTGCGAATTTCACGGGGCCGGCGAGGGCGTCGGCGCTCCCAAGAACCACGCCACCATCATCCCTGTGATTGAACTGCGCTTCTAAAGGCTGTCAGTGCCTTCTGCACACACTTGGGATCCCTGGGCTGGGGATGTTCGATAGGCCGGCGAGGGCCGGCGAGGGCCGCCGGCCCTCCCAGGAAGCATCCAACCACCATTCCCCCTGATTGTGACGTGCGCTTCTATAGGCTGTCAATGCATGCGTCAGGGACTTGGGATCCGTGCACTGGTGACGTTCGGGGGGTCGGCGAGGGCGCCGGCGCTCCTAGGAACCACCATCCCCCTGCATGCGATGTACTTCGCTCTACGGTGCGCCCGTCGGTGTCACCAGGGTAGTGGGCGTGGCCGTGATGCGCGCACCAAGCAGCGCAATCGTCGGCAATGGCAGAACCAATGGAGTCGCCGAAATCGTGTTCACGCCACCACCAGCGACGATGGGTGACGGCAGGATTCCCGCAACGATTGTGATCGCAACGCCAGTCAGGGTTGGTGGTGGCGTGATGTAGACGCCAACCGATGCAGGTGTCGGGGACATCAGGGAGCGTGTTCCGCCGGACGACGCCCCGATGGTCGTTGGCGATGGGTTGCCTGCCCACCCGATCGGAGTACCACCGCCAATCGGTGTTGCCCCAATTGGCGTTGGAGAACCTTGGAACCGGACGGGGGTGACCGTAGCCGGTCCGGTTCCGGCTGCCGGCGCGAATGGCGCGAATGGCGTGGTCACAAGCACGAGCGGGGTACCAGTAACCATCGGCCCCACCGATTCCACGCGAGCACCATCAGGACTTGCCGTCGCCGTGGTGATCACGCCGGGACTATCCGTCACTGAACGAGGTGTCGAGACTGCCGGCGTGGTGCCATCGGACGTGGAAGCCCGTGGCGTCGTGTCAGGAACGGTGGTGCCGAAAGCCGGGGACTGGGCCGGAATGACGGCACCAGCGTTCCCCGGAGTTTGGGACCTCGGGACCGTTGCCACGGCAACGGTCGGCCGGATCACCGTCGGCACGGTGCCCGTCGTGGGACGTGGCGGGACAGATGTTGCTACCGGCGTGCGTCTGGTCTCGGTGGGAACAGACACTCCTGGGATAACCCGTTCCGGAGGCGCGACGACCCCGCCGGGCGGGGTCGGTTCCGAAAGCGACCGCGTGGTGAACCGATGATCCAAGGGGCGGACGAGTGCGCGCCCCTCGACACTCTGGGCACCACCATCAAGAGTGACGAGATAGGTCATGGAGGGCATCAGGTCGTACCGTGGGGTTACGACCACCAACTGGCCATTCCATTCGAAGTCCAGCGGGACCGGCGAAACCGCGCTCCCACCCGGAAACAATGGTGAGGCGTCGGGAATGAACCGAAGATTGGTCTCAACGGAGACGACGTCCATCAGTTGGCTGAACCGCACGGTGACGGTCGGGCGCAAAGGGGCCGGGCGACTGGCTGAGGGCATCAACGCCTCGGTGATGCTCGGGCCATCGTCGGCAGTCCGCCAGATCGCCAGGATTGCCTGTGCCCGTGTGGACAATAAAGCAATGCTTTCGCCGTTCGGACCGTCAAAGTTCCCGGCGATTGCAAGACTTCCGGTCGCCAAGGCGAGGACCAGCGCAGTTGCTGCAACCAACCAGAACGGCATCGACCACCGGGAAAGAGTCCCTCGAAGCGTCGTCATGGCACCGAGTGCCAATCGTGATGGCGACCATCCGCGCGCAATTGGATTGCGGGAAGATGGAGGGTCCTCCGACGTCGTAGGTCCATCAAATGGGCCAGTGGCGACGCCTGCAGGATTGACCGCTTTTTCAGGGACCGGGATGCCGGAGTCGACGATGGCCTTGACGAGCGCAGCCGCGAGGGCCCGTCCAGATGGGTAGCGACCTTCGCGCGACTTTGCGAGCGCACGGTAGAGAACGTCGGCCACCCGCTCCGGAACAGCAGGATCAACCGCATCTGCCCGGGGCACCGGCTGGTGCACTTGGGCATGCATGATCGCCATCGCCTGTTCGCCCCGGAAAGGTACCGATCCTACGATGATCTCGAAAAGCACGACACCCAGTCCATAGAGATCCGTCCGACCATCAGCCGAACCTCCACTCGCCTGTTCGGGCGCCATGTAGGACGGCGTCCCGGTCACATACCCGGTGATGGTCAGGTGCAGGCTCGTTCCCGTATCGAAGACACGCGCTAGGCCAAAATCCCCAAGGACGTACCGCCCGTCGGAGGCAAGCAGGATGTTGGACGGCTTAATGTCCCGGTGCAGGACCGATGACGCGTGGGCCTCGTCCAGAGCACTGCCAATCTGGGTCGCGATGGCAGCGGCAAGCCGGCACCGGTTGCGCAACTTCCGGGGCGCACGCATGGCCACATCAAGGCTGCCACCACCGCAATATTCGGTGACGAGATACGAGTAGCCTCCCGCCAAGGTGGCGTCAATGGGGGCAGGTTCACCCGAAATTGATCCGTCCGGACCCGGTGGCCCGTCGTCCGACCCATCTGACTCGCCACTGTCGTAGACCGAAAGGATGTGAGGGTGCCGCAACCGCCGGATGAGGTCGACCTCTTGGCGGAACCGGGCACGGAACTCGGTTGATCCCGCGAACGCGCCAGCGATCAGCTTGAGGGCGACATCGTTGTCGGGCGCCTCTCCACCAATACCGCCGTTCGTTATTGCTTCGCGGGCACGGGTGTCGCGGGCACGGTAGACCACGGCGCTGCCTCCGCGTCCGACCGTTTCGAGGATCTCGTACGGACCGATACGCCGGGCGGGCCGTGGCCTTGGAGCCGCACTTCCCGTCATCTCGCCAACCAGCCTGGCTCCCAGACTTCCCGCCCGACGCCGTCCGGACACGACTGAACGAGGGAATGGTCCACCGGGAACACCGTCTGAGCCGCCATATCGATCACCCGCGCGAAGGAATTTGAGAACGCGCAAGGCGACGTGTTGGTAGCACGTCCCGACCCCAAGGGTACCCGAACTCTTCGCGCAGGCGACTTCCGGGCATGTGGCAAACCGGGTTGCACACCGGTACCGTTCATCTGTACCGCGTCAATGGTCGAACACTGACCACCACCGGGAGGAACCGCAGCATGTCAGACGTACGGCGCTCTCTGCCTCAAGATTTCCGGCCGGTTACCACTTCCGCTGAACCCTCCCGACGATACGCATCAGGCGGGCTATCAACGTGGTGGCGCCAAATCGCACGGGGACTGGGAGGGTTTTCCGTCACTGTCGCGGTCACGGCGGCTGTGGCGTACGCGTCACTGCACCCAGGTGGCATCAGCAACGTGCCACCACATCAAGCCTCGACGTGGTTGGGAGTAGCCTCGGCTGCACCGATCGCACCCCAGACCGCCACGCCACCGGGGATCACGGTGACCGGGGAAAGCGCCGTCACGGTCCAACCGGATGTCGCCTATCTGACGATGGGCATCCGGACGGAGGCCCGAACGGCGCGCGAAGCGACCGACTTGAACGCGACGCAGGCAAACGCGGTCATTGACGCACTCAAGCGTGCCGGGGTGCCGGTTGGCGGGATCCGGACATCGGGACTTTCGCTCAACCCGATCTTCACACCCCGGCCCCCGAATGACAATCGCCCACCGGCAATCTCATCCTACGAGGCAATCAACCAAGTCTCGGTGACCATCGACGACAGTACGCGGGCCGGCGAAATCTACGACGCCGCCGTCAATGCCGGTGCCAACAGCGCGGGGAACCTGCGTTTCGGGGTGCGGAATGAACGCGACGTCACCCGACAGGCCCTTGAACAGGCAGCATCGGATGCACGAGGCAAGGCAGACGCAATCGCCTCCGGGCTTGGGATCAAGGTGACTGGCGTGGCAATGGCGTCAGATGATGGCGGCGGGATCGTCCGTCCGGAGACCTCGGACATGGTCGCACCTCGCGCCCTGGCAGCATCCGCCGGGCCACCCACGCCCGTACAATCCGGTGAACTGACGTTTCGTGGACGCGTGCGTGTGACGTTCGGAACATCAAACTGACCGGCGTGCCACCCACTCTTGTGATCCAACACCTGCGACGGGCTGATACCGCAGGGGTCATGGGGTGCTCGCACGTGCATCGACCAAAAGCTGGTGCGTTGCGCGGGCTTTCGGAGCGGCTGAGAGGCAACCACTGATGAGCCCGGTGGGATGGATCCTGCTTGAACTGCTGGTCATGTTCGTCGCGGCCAAGGTGTTCGCCGAGGTGTGCGAACGCATCGGACAACCGGCAGTCATTGGGGAGATCCTCGCCGGGGTCATGCTCGGGCCGCATATGCTCGGTTGGATCGGGTTGCCGAGTGCGGCGTTCACACTCGCGTTCGGTGGCGACGCACAGGCCGCGGTGCATGCATTCGACCTCGTGATCCACACGGTCGCGGAACTTGGCGTCGTCATCCTGCTGTTCCATGTCGGTCTCCAGACGCGCCTTTCAGACCTGACCCAGACGGGGCCTCGCGCGGTTCTGGTGGCAATTGCCGGGATCGCCGTGCCGTTCGGTCTTGGATTTTCCTACATGGCGACGGTGCAGGAGAGCGCACTGGTCTCGGTGTTCACCGCAACCGTGCTCGTGGCAACGTCCGTCGGCGTGACGGCGCGGGTCCTGCGCGACATCGGTGCCATCGCACTGCCTGAATCCCGGGTCATCCTGGGGGCGGCGGTAATCGACGACGTGCTCGGGATGGTGGTGCTGACGGTCGTGGGAGCGATGGCCGGGACGGGCGGGGGGCTCTCGATGTCACCGGACGCATTCATCCGGATTGGCGTCGTCCTTGCCCAGACAGCCGCATTCATCGCTTTCGTGGTGGGGGTCGGCCGCCGGGTGATCGGTCGGTATAGCGTTCACCTTGATGCGCTCAAGACGCAGGGCGCACCGTTCACCTTTGCAATCGGGATCGCGCTGGCGCTTGCGGTTCTGTCAAGCGCGCTTGGCTTGGCTGCGGTCGTCGGGGCATTCCTGGCCGGGATGATCCTTGCTGAAGCACGCGAACGCTACCAGCTTGAAACCCACGTGCAGCCCCTCTCGCACTTGTTCGTCCCGATCTTCTTCGTGGCGACAGGCGCCCAGATGGACCCGATGGTCCTGTCGGACGGGTCCACCGCACTGCTCGCCGGGGCACTCACGGTCCTTGCGATCGTGGGAAAGATCGTTGGCGGGGCGGTCGGGGCGGTTGGCATGCGCAGCTCCGTCGGTACGGGGCGGACGATGGCAATCATCGGCATCGGCATGGTCCCGCGCGGGGAGGTCGGATTGGTGGTAGCTGGCATCGGACATGTCCAGGGCATCTTGAACGACACCACGTTCTCGGCGTTGATCGTGATGACCTTGGTGACCACTCTGGTAGCCCCACCCGCACTCCGCGCACTCCTCGCGAACGACCCACGGCTTACCCCGGCCATGGACGGGGCGGCAGCGTCGCGAGAGTAGAAGAGGCAATTGCACCCGCGGGCATCCCTGTCCGCCAGTACCGACCCGGCCACAGTCGACACATCATCCGCTAGGTGTCACGAATGCCCACCAACCCAGAGGAAGGCTCAGGTTTCGAGGGTGCCCCGTGGCGCAGACAACAAAAAGTGCGGGCAAGGATGCCCTCGGACCAGGGAGAGGAGCGCTCCGGCATCTCGGCCGTGAGAGAGCCCAATGGGTGAGATTGGGGGAATCGTCAACCGCCCGTCACGCCATCCGGGACAACGAAGGTCAGTGGCGACCCTTGCCCAGATCGTCGAGGTTCAACTTGTCGATGATGTCCTTGAAGACCGCGAGTTGCTCGTCGGCAATCCGTTCGCCAGTCTTCTCCATTTCCTGACCGTCGACCGAACGCTCGTGGCCTTCGGGAACAACCGCCCCCCGCTGGAGGACCGCCTCGTCGACAAAGATCGGGACGCCAACCCGGACGGCGAGGGCGATCGCGTCAGATGGACGGGAGTCGACCTCGACATGGCGTCCGTCAATATCGAGGACGATGCGCGCGAAGAAGGTCTCACCCGTCAAGTCAGTGACGATGATCTTGGTGACCCGACCGCCAAGGGCAGTGATGACGCTTGCCAGGAGGTCATGGGTAAGGGGGCGGGGCACCTCGAGGTTCTGCAGGCGCATGGAGATGGCGTCGGCCTCCGCAACACCGATCACGATGGGCAGGTAGCGCTCGCGACCAGTTTCCTTGAGAACGACGATACGGTGCGGGGCGAGAAGGTTCTGGCGAATGCTTTCCACAACCATTTCGACGGCCATCATGCTCACCCCTCCCAGTCACCCGTGACTGACTACGATTCGCTTGGGCACCGGGGTTGGATCAGGCTTCGTAGCCGCAGGAATTCCTTAGGGCTCCGCACCATCCCCGCCCCGAAACGACTGATTTCAGAACGTTCCGCTCCATGCCTCCCCTAAATATAGGACTGCCGAACCGACAACGCAACGGCCCCCACGGTTCAAATCCGCACATCCGCCGCACTTTGGACCGAAACTGCGGCGAGAGCCGTTCAGATGACGTCGAGCTGGAAGGCGTCATGCAGGGCGCGTGCGGCGACTGGCACCTGTGATTCATCAATGAGGCAGGTGATCCGGATCTCACTGGTGGTGATGGACACGATGTTGCAGTTGGCCTCCGCAAGCGCCTGGAACATTCGAGCCGCGTAACCGGGATTGGCCACCATGCCGGAGCCGACAATGCTGATCTTGGCAAGGGTTGCCGAATGGGTAACCGCCTGTGCCTGCATCTCGTGGGCCACCGGCTCGATGATGCGCAAGGTTCGTGCCAGATCGGTGCGCGAAACGGTGAACGAAATATCCGTCACGTTCTGGTGGCTGACATTCTGGACGATGACGTCGACGCTGATCGCCGCCGCCTCGATCGGTGCGAAGATGCGGTGGGCAATGCCGGGCCGGTCCGGCACGCTGACGATCGTGATCCTGGCAACGTCAGTGTCGTGGGCAATCGCGCGGACCCGTTCCCGCCCTTCGAGTGGCATGGCATCTCCTGTGACAATGGTGGTGCCGGGCGCCTCGTGGAAACTTGACCGCACCACGATGGGCATACCGTAGGTCTCACCCAATTCGGCCGCGCGCGGATGGAGGACCTGCGAACCGGCGCGGGCAAGTTCCAGGATTTCCTCGTACGAGATGAAGTCAAGCTTGCGGGCCTTTGGCACAACCCGCGGATCGGCACTGTAGATGCCGTCGACGTCCTTGAGGATCTCGCACTGATCGGCACCAAGCGCAATCGCGACCGCCACGGCCGTGGTATCCGATCCGCCCCGACCGAGGACGGCAATGTCCTGATCTTCGGTCCACCCCTGGTAGCCCGCGATGATCGGGATGGCTCCGGCATCGAGTTCACGATGAATGCGCGTGGGGTCGATGTCGAGAATTTGCGCCTTGGTGTGGACAGGGTTGGTGCGGATGCCCGCCTGGAAACCGGTCAGGGCAATGGCGTCGTAGCCCTCGGACTTCAGGGCCATCGTCATGAGCGTGGCCGTGACGACCTCGCCGGTGGAAAGCAGCAGGGCCAACTCGCGGTCGCCCGGGTCAGGGGTGACACGCTTGGCGATCGCCAAGAGGTCGTCGGTGGTGTCCCCCATGGCTGACACGACGCCAACGACCCGTGTGCCGCTATCGCGCACGCGGCCAAGCCGCCGGGCAACATTGCGGATGAGGTCGGTGGTGGCGACGGATGAACCGCCGTATTTCTGGACAATCAGACCTGGCACGGACGGTGATGGTAGCGTAGTCGCGTCGGAACCGACACATTCCGCGCCGCGCAGACGCTGCGTGGCGGGCACCGCCAATCTATTGCGCCTCCCGACACCGCATGGGAAAGGCCGGAACCGCTGCAACCAGTCAGCCAATCGTGAAAGGACACCGCATGCCCATCCTGCCGTTCCGAGGCATCTGGCCAACCATTGCAGACGATGCGTTCATCGCCGATTCGGCGTACGTGATCGGGGATGTCACGATTGGCGCGGGAAGCAGCGTCTGGTACGGAGCCGTCGTGCGTGGCGACATGGCACCGATCCGGATTGGCGCGCGCACCAACATTCAGGACGGATCGGTCGTGCATGTCGATGCTGACGTGCCGACGGTCATCGGCGATGACGTGGTCATCGGGCACGGTGCGATCGTGCATGGTGCGACGGTTGGAAACGGGTGCATGATCGCGATGCGCGCCACGGTGATGAACCGGTCGGTCATCGGTGACGGTGCCATCATCGGTGCGGGCGCCATCCTGACCCAGGACAAGACCGTTCCGGCGCGGATGCTTGCGATCGGCATTCCGGCCAAGGTGGGACGTGAGGTGTCCGACGCCGAACATGAAGCGGTCGCTGCCAACGCGGCCCGCTACGTGGCGTATGGTGCGGAACACCGGGATGAACACGACTCACGGTTCAGTGCCTCCCCAGGCGGGGCGGTCTGAGATCATCCCTCCACGGGTTCCCATGAATGAGATGCACTTCGCTTGTGCCTGCGGCTAGACACTTGCATCGCGCGCCTCGAATTAGCCGCATGAAAGGACGTCCTTGATGAAACCTGGCATCCGCCCACTTCGGTTCAACCACGTCGCATTCCGGGTCAGTGATCTGGACCGCAGCCTCGCGTTCTATGAGGGTGTCCTTGGCTTCCGTGAGGCATTCCGCGCCGAACGCGATGGCAAGGTCGCACTCGTCTACGTGCAGTTCGGGCCCGACCAGTTCATCGAACTCTTTCCCGGTGGTGACGAGGGACGTCAACCGGAACCGCCCGACAACGGCGCAGGATACCGCCACTTCTGCCTCACGGTTGCCGACCTACGCGCAACGTTGGCGTACCTAGGGACCAAGGGCGTACCGGTCGGGGAACCATTCGTGGGGACGTCGGGCGCGTTGATCTTCTTCATCGACGATCCTGACGGACACAAGATCGAACTTGCAGAAATGAATGCCCAGACCACCTCACGGCAGGCGCAGGCCCGCGACCGCTGGTTGGCAGAGTTTCCCGATGAAGGTTGGGTTCCCGGCTGAGAATCAGCGGGGATTGATCGGACCACGGCGGTTCCGGACAGCGAAAATCCGCTGAAGCCATTGCCGACCAGGAACCGACACACGGCAAACGCGCTGACCGGAACCGCGGAGGAATGTTGGATACCTGAACGCACAAGCGTGCATCGATGGTTTCCGAGTGTTCGGGACCGGAACTGCGGAAGCCGCGGCGGAGCGGGTAGGCAAGGTTGCCATTGCCCGCCGGGCAGGTGCTCAAGCCCGGCCAATTCAGGAAAGACGTCCCAGATGCACGGAGTGGTTGCGAATTTGCGGTCAGCACCCACGCCGTCGCCCCGGAGACCCCCCACCTGCAGTCCTCCCCGGTTGCGTCTGGTCAGGGGACCGATAACAGTGATCGAAGGATGAACTCCCGAATGAGCGTGACCAAGGTTGGATGCCACACCATCGTCTTCAAGGAAGACGAACGCAAGGACCTTGACCTGATGCTCCGGACCGTCGCCGAGGCGGGTTACCCGGGTGTTGAGCACGGAATGCTGTGTGACGGCGATGGCAACGCGGCGAAGGCCAAGCTGCATGCCCACGGACTGGTGCAGGGAAGCCTCTCGACCAACTGGCGCGCCCTGGACACATTTGACGATGTGTTGCGGTACGCCGACACGGTCGGGGTGACCCTGATCCAGATGTCCGGACAAAACCGGCCCGAAGACGGTCTGGCCTGGTACGACGCGTTCGCGCCACGGTTCAACGATGCCGCCCGGCGTGCCCACGACGCGGGAAAGAAGCTTTGCTACCACAACCATAGTTGGGAGTTCCTTCGCTACGACGAGGCGACCGGGCATATCGTGCCGGGTGACCCGAACGTGGATGCAGCTTCAACCGGCCAGGCACACACGGGCGTGGTTGCAATGGACCGCCTGCTGGAACGCACGGATCCGGCACATACCTACCTGTGCGTGGATATCCACTGGGTCCATCACGGTGGGCTTGATCCAGTCAAGTTCGTCACCGAACACGCCTCACGGATCGGCTACGTCCATATCAAGGACATGGCATACGTCGGCCCCCAACCGAGGCGATCAGGTGTGTTGCGGCTCGATGATTCGGTCTTCGCCGAACTTGGGCGGGGAGAGGTGGACCTTGTAGGTACGTGGAACGCCCTCAAGCCCTTGAACCTGCCGTGGGCGGCCTACGAACAGGATCGTTCCTCGCTGCCGACGGCCGAGGCCATCGGGATCAGCCGCGCCTTCCTGCGCGACCACCTCGGCGTCTGACCAGCGTCGTCGGACATACGCCATCACTGAACTCCCCTCCCCGAGGTCCGGGCTTGGGCGCTGACAAAAAACTGTCTGAGGGCGGCGGCGAGGTGGCGCCGTGCGGCACAACCGCAGTGCGAACGGATGGCCGGGTCCGGGGTCCTTGTCCGACCTGCATGCCGGACCCGGCCGTGGACCATCATGCCACGACCCGTTGCCCCC
>CANFGH010000059.1 GCA_947446285.1 Chloroflexota bacterium | reverse complement strand
GAACCGGTCCAGAGCGAGGCGACCTGAGAACGGTGGAAACCACCGTCGCGGTCCACCCTCAAGGTCGGATGGTTGCCGGGACTTTGAACTTGGGTCCGCGACTGGTGGCAGGAGTGACGCGACGGCGCGCGCACTTGCGTAGGCACTGTCTTCGCCTGTGAGGTACTTCAGCAAGTCCCACCCATCGTCGGACCCTCCCCTAAGTAACGAGTAGCCCCAAACGTCAGCCCAGCCGATGTTGCTCGGAGTGCCATCACGGCGAGGAGCTTCGACAACACGAAAGGGCAACCGTTCATCGTGGGACAGGACCGCAGATACGAACCGGGTGCTCTCAACGCAAATGCTTGCTTTTCCCGAGACAAACGGGTGCCGCGAGATGTCGTCAGGAATGACGCCTCCCAATCCTGGTATGGACGTCGATACGCCGGTCCGAGACACCGCTGGCCATGACACATTCCTGTAGGGCAAGTGTGACCCGAGTTCTTTCCCAAGAGATGCAAGCCATGAAAACGCCTCGGCACCGGCTTGCTTCAGGGCAGTTGGGCTTGACGGTTGTGTCTGGATTGGAACGGTCACAACTGGCGCCCCTGCCTGCCAAGCCAACGCGATGCCCGTAAGTGTCTCGTGACCGGGATCGAACGGAACTCTCGACCGGGCCGCCGGTGCGCCTTCCAAGTTGATGGCGTTTCGACGCAGCGTTTCCCACGTCACCACAGGACGTTCGAAGTCGAACCCGGTACGGCGGTAGTCGAGGCCGGCTTCCATGAAATGGTCAGTACGGAAGTACAGTTGCCGTCCAGCAATCTCCTCGGGCAGGGCAAGAATTCCGATGTCAGGAGCGACCCCTGCACGAAGCGCCTGTGGCATGAAAGCCTTCAGGTCAACCTGATCCCTCTTTACGAGGTCGTCAAGTGGTCTGAGGCGTGCGGCTCCGTGGAGGTCCGCAAGATCGATGTGCGGTGTCCAAATGACGTCAATGAGTGTCCCGCTTGCCAGGACGCGCTCCAGGGCTGAAGCTCGGGCCGTATCGGCGATGGACCAGACATTCGGTGCGTCCGGGATTGGAATCACTTCAACACTCACGCCTGGACGCAGTCCTTCGCCGCGTGAGTGCTGAAGTTCGCGGACACGCTCAATCCGTGATGTGTGAGCGATGTCGTTTGGCATGGCCACTCGCACCGTCACGTCCAGACGGCGTGGGGCCGGTGGTTCGGAGGTGCACGCGCTCATGACCGACCCGAGCCAAGCGAGGGTCGGTACACCGATAATCGCACGGCGGGATTGCTGGTTCATCGGGCAACTACATGGTCGTGACATGGGTGCCAGGGTCTCGTGCGCGTTAACCTCAGTGTCCGCATCTTTTCAACGTACCGATTTCAACGCCCGCAACCTCCGCTCGTTCACTGCAACGGTTGTCTGCTCAAGGCGTTCGTACAAGCAAGGGTGGAAGTTGGCAAGAAACATCACCACCATCAGCGACCAGACACATACGCGTCAACGTTTACAGTGTCATTGGGGGCAGAACAACTTTGCCCCTGAACTGAGCCGCGCGATTCGGTATGATGCCTATACCGGGTAAGGAGGCCTCCTGGAATGTTCGGCAGTTTGGGATCCACGGAACTCATTGTCATTGTCGTGCTCGTTCTCATCGTCTTTGGTGCCGGGAAGTTGCCAAGCGTGATGAAGGACCTCGGCAAAGGCGTTTCAGAGTTCAAGAAGGCACAACAGACAGACGGAGAACCTGTTGTGAACGCCGCAGGTTCGACAGCAGCGGTCGCACCAGCCGCGTCGCAGCCACCAGTGGTTCAACCTGCTCCGGTCGCGGCTGGCCCAGTTGCTTCCAGAACGGTCGACTCGGCGCCTCGCGCCTGAAGCACCGTCACTGAGCCATCCTCCTGAAAGGGAGAAAGAATAAGGCCACCGAGTTTTCTCGGTGGCCCTTTTTTTGGGCGTGGCTGCGCAGGTTTGGTCTATCCAGTGACCCAGAAGTCGATTGCACGCGAATACGTCACAACTTCCCCATCACGGAAGTACAGCGCAATCTCTTCGCTGGCTGTCTCGGGAGCATCTGAGGCGTGGATCAGGTTTCTGAGACCTTCGACTGCGAAATCGCCCCGTATCGTTCCGCCGACCGCTTCGTTCGGTCTCGTCTTGCCAATCATCGACCGGACGATTTCGATGACCTTAGGTCCTTCGAGCACTGCGACGACTACTGGACCTGACGTGATGTAGGAGACGAGCTCGTCGTAGAAGAATTTGCCGACGTGGACTGCGTAGTGGTGTTCAGCGAGTTCGCGGTCAATCTGCATGAATTTGAGCGCGGCAAGTTTCAGTCCTCGACGTTCGAACCGCCCAAGGATTTCTGAAACTAAACCGCGCTGGACCCCGTCTGGCTTGACAATGATCAAGGTGCGTTCAACTGACAATGAAATTCTCCTGACTGGTCAATGGCCCGCATCTCGGGAACACCATTGGGCGTGCACCGTGCACCGTGCACGGTGCGAGCGCGTGGGTTGTACCGTCTCGATCCGCCCTAGGGCGAGGATCGGGGAAGTTTGCGCAATTCCAGCCTGATGAGCCCGAGGTTGGCTTTTGCCTCGGTTACTACTACTGCACCAACTTCGTCGCCGAGCGACCTGGCAACGATCGATCCGTTCACGCCTTCGATCATTGCCTCACTAAGCGCGCCGACGCCCATCCCGTCACTTGCTTGCCCGAGAGCGCCCACGAGGGCTAACAAAAGGCTCACTTGCGACGCCTCAAGGTCTCCCAAACCAACACCCGTCGTCGTTGGGCGGAGCAGATGTGCCGACCGAACCCCTGGTAGGCGTCGCACAGTTGCGAGCACGTTCTCGTCCATTGTTCAGTCTCCGATGTGATGTGTTGTGTGTGACATTGGTGTCCGGCTGAACCAATCGAGAATTGCAGTCCACCCGATACCCAGATGCGACGAATTAGCGCCGTGCCCGGTTTCCAGTGGCGCGAATTCTAGAAATGGCGATCGAATAGAAGCGAATTGCCTCCGTGAACCGGCGTTGTTGGGCCGCACGTTCGCCGGCTTCGCGCAATTCGGCGACCGATAGCGAATCGAAATCTGAGGGTTTATTCATTCTCGAGGTCGCAACCGCAAGTTCGTTTGCGGTCGTTCTCGATTTGACATGATCTATCTCGGACGAACGGTCGGCTAGGGGATCAACACCCTGTGACGGGCTGGTTTGACCGAGGTCTGCTGCTGCTGTCGTTGCCGGAATACCAGGATTGGGAACGACTTCAGTTGACGGATTTTCCAATTGACCGCTTGTTGTCGAGGCGTGCGGGGCAGCAAGTGTGGCACCTGAGCTCGCGAGTTCAATCTGGTCGCCAGTCGCTTCGGTCGTGGTCCCAATGTCAGGTGCGTTGTCGAGTTCAGCAGTCTTTACCGTCACGCCCAGAGTAGGCGACGCTTCGTCCGTCGGCAAACTTGCCAAAGGTGCGTCAATTCCTGCCCCCTCGTTGACGGGCGCTATGGCGACTTGCTCGACGGGGTCGGAAGCCTCGGTGCTTTCAACTGGGGTGACCAAGCCTATCGCTGGTGCGCTATTCTCATGCCCGCGAGATTCTGTTTCCGATGGTTCAGATGCGGGCACGTTAACCGCGATGGCATTTGCCACTCCGGGGTCGGACAACGAAACAGGTTCAGTCTGATCTGGTTCCGGTCCCGGTAATGCCGGAAGTTGCTGGACAGGGTCTGCACCTGATCCCGCGTCGGGCACCGGTTCCGATGCCAGCGGGAGTTCTTCGGTCGCGCTTGAGAGGTCGGTCGCCGTGGGACCTTCACCGTTTCCGGCTTCAACTGCCGAGGAAACAGGAGCATCTCCACCAGTCTTCGGCAGCTCTTCGATTTGTGGAGAAGGGAGTGCCGTGGTGGCCGTTCCGTCAGTGGCGTGTGCCTCACGAGGCGCCTGATCAGTTGCCGTGGACTCCTGGTTCGCAACCTGTCTGGCTTGCGAGTTGCCCATCACCACTGGCCAGGACCCGGTGGTTGAACGAACTGTTGACCAGGAGCCGTTTACAGGTTGGTCGTCAAAGAGCGGGGGAATGTCCCTGCCCATGAACAGCGAAGAGGCAATCCGGTCGAATGGATCAGCCTCCCGGGTCCGCTCAATCTGCTGTCGCGGATCACGGGACACCACACGACGATGAAGCGCGACGAGCAGGTTCGCAACGACGCAGAAGGGGAACTTCTCGAGGATGGACGCCGCAATACTGTGGGCAATCTCCGTCTCACCTGACCTCCACCATGCCTCCGCCAGAAGGAGTTGCACGTCGGTCCGGGACTTGTCCTGTGTGAGAGCAGTTACCGCTTCAAGCATCGCGTGTTCGAAAAGGCCTGAGCGCAAGTGGGTGCGGACGATCGACGCGTGCGTGTGGGGTATCGGCCCGTCGATCTGGCCCTCTGTCCCGTAAGGCGCGGTCTGACCCTCGCTCGCAACCCGTCGCTGAACTTCTCGGAGCCGCGCCGCAATGGTTTCAGTGCCGGGCTCGATTTCCCACGCACGGCGCCATGCGCGAATCGCAACCGCCGGTCCGTCGGTCGCTTCCTCAACCTCGGCAATGCCAACCTGTGCCACTAGGTCACCCGGGTCGCCTTCAAGCGCGATGTCGAACGCACGACGCGCGTTGAAATGGTCCGACTGATTAAGGTATGCGATCCCCATGAGGCGATGGATATCTATACCGTGCGGGAACTGTTCAGCGGCCGGGATCGCTACCGCCACTGCCTCGACCGCATTGTCAGACGCGAGGAGGTCACGAACCTTGAGGCACGCGGCGCCATACGATGCAACGGCCTCGGAACGTCCCGCGAGGATCCCCGAGCCAGGGAGCCCCGCGTCGGGACCGCTAGCGATTTGCCACCACGCCATCGGCCGACGGCGACCACTCATTTCATTCACCGACCCCGCGGTTGACGGGCATCACCGCGTCGCAAGGTGCGCCCGCAGGTAACGTCACTGAGTTCACGCTGCTGACACTAGAAGAGTAACGAGGTTCTTTGCACGGCGGCACACTGGCGTAGTCTGTCGCAAGCCTTTGACCCGCCGGCCTAAACCGGCTCATCAATCGCCCCGTCACGCGGGCACTCCGGATTGGTCCAAATGCCTGATTGCCGTGCAAAACGCATGGTTCAGGATCAGGTGGCCGTCCTCGGCTTCCTCGATCGTTGCTGCAGGCACTGTCAGGTTTATCGACGCAATGGAACGAAGCTTTCCCCCGTTGAAACCGGTCAGGCCAATTACAACACATCCGAGTTCGCGCGCGTACCGGGCTGCACGGAGGATGTTTTCCGAGTTTCCGCTCCCGGATATGGCGACAAAAACATCAACCGGGCGCAGGTGGGTTCGAACCCCTTCCAAGAATCCGTTCTCGTATCCCTCGTCATTTGACCAGGCAGAAAACAAGGCGATGTTGTCTGAGAGACACACGGTTCGGAACCGACCCTGGACGGGATGCACTGTGTTCTTCGCTAAATCGGCAGCAAAATGGGACGCGGTTGACGCGCTCCCGCCGTTCCCCGCAAAGACAACTGTCGCGTCCTTGGCTCGCGCATGGCGCAATGCGGCAACTGCCTCATCGATCGCCTGTCCCGGCACCTCGATCATCGCTTGATGCAGGGTCTCAAGGTATGTCTTGACAACATCCTGTGCGGAGGTCACCTGAGTGGTCACTGAACGTGCGTCCGATGCAATGCAGCCTGAACTAATCCGCTCACCACGGTCATCGATCAATCCCAGCCAGGTCCCGGGCATATGACTTTGCAGCCCCACCATCGTATTGGCGCAAAATGGTGAGCTTCTGAGCTTCGATGCTGCCCTCCGCGTGAATTGCGAGGACTTCCTGGTAGCCACCAAAGTCGCTTGACGTGAGGTCAGACGCAAGGTTGAGTGCCTTGAGACGATGCACCGCGTCCGTTCCGACCTTGCCCATCATCGCTCGCCGAACCCAATCGCCGAGTTCGGGGTGGTCGAGGTCAGCCCCGGCGGGAGCGGTTACCAGCGTTCCACCGGCGATGTCCTGCACCCGCGCCACGGCGACATGGTAATTGGTGGCGAAGTGCATCTTTGCGATGTTGACGGTCAACGGGTCGGGCACGGCTGTTCCGTTTGCGTGGAGACGGAAACGTGAAGCAGAAGCCTGGACCAGTGCCCGCAATGTTTCCGCGTATCCGATCAGCCACGAAAGTTTGTCACGGACATGCCCAGCGCGTTCAACCCCATTCAACTCGGCCAGAAGCATCGCTGAGCCGACAAGGGCATCGACGAGCGGGAGTTTGTAGCTGATCGCCGTAAAGCGGTGAAATTCGACGAAGGCGAGCGCAAGTGGTCCGGCCCACTGCCATTCACCGTTCATGAAGACCCGGTCCCACGGCACGAAAACGTCATCGAATATCGTCAACGTCTCCATCATTTTGTGCTTGCTGCTGATCGGGTGGTCAAAGTCGTCGCGTTCGGAACCACCGTGCGGGCTTGCGATCAGCGTGACACCCGGCGTGTTCACCGGAATTGCAAAGGACACCGCGTAGTCCGCGTCTGCTTCCGCCATTGCACGTGTGGGTAGAACGATGACCTCATTGACGTTCGTGGTGCATGAAGTGTGGGTCTTCATGCCCCGCACCACGATGCCATCGTCGCGCCGCGCAACAATTCGCACGTACGCGTCCGGGTTTCCGCGCGCTGCCAGTTCACTGGGACCGAGTGAACGGTCGCCCTTCACATCAGTCTGGGCAACGGCCAACGCCAAGTCCTGGGATGCACAATGCTCGTGGAATGCTCGCACCCGGTCTGAATAGTGTGTCCCGAGGCGCGCATCCATTTCGCTCGACACATTCCCGAGGGCAAAGAGCGCGTCTGTCCCAATTTCTTTGATGAGGACAACGAGAGTGGCTCCGAGGCGTGTCGCCGTCTCAATAAGTTGACTACGCTTGAGGAGATCATCCCCGCTGCACGGGGTGGCAAAGTAGCGACTTCGGTGGGTACCGTTCTTCTCAACCACCGCCAGTCCGGAGTGTTTTGGATCCTCAGCCATCAGGTAGTCGATTGAAGCGTGACGGATCGCCCTACCGATCACCGGATGGGTTGTGACATCTGGAACAAGGTTTCCCCGGTAGAAAACTCGACGGCCATCACGCAGGCTCGTTACATATTGGTCTGGCGTTCGGAGTGTCATGGGTACAGGGTACCGTGCTTTTGGCATACGCCGACGCTTCGCCCGTCGTCAATCCAGGTGACGACAATCAACTTGCCATTGCCTGCCTGATGGCGCGTAATAGATCGTCCACATCGGGCAAAAAGGCGTCCCTCAGAGGCTTGGCCATTGGCAATGGATGGTGCGGCGCCCCAACGCGGACCGGCGGGGCTTCGAGGTCAAAAAAGCACGCCTCGGTGATTGCCGCCGTGACCTCGGCGCCAATCCCGCCAATTTTCCAGGCCTCGTGCGCAACGACGATGCGCGATGTTCTTCGAACCGATGACGCGACCGTGTCAATGTCCAGTGGCGCAAGTGAAACGAGGTCGACAACCTCGACCTCAATCCCTTCCAAGGCGAGGGTCTCGGCGGCTTCAAGCGCCTTGTGGACCATCCAACCGGTTGCGACGACGGTCACGTCCCTGCCAACCCGTCGAATTGCCGCTTTTCCAATGGTTGCGGCAACTGGGAAGTCATCAACTTCCTCGCGGACACCGTGATAGAGCCACATGTGTTCAAAGAAGATGACTGGATTTGGATCACGAATTGCCGCGATCATCAAGTTGCGCGCGTCAGTCGGGGTCGACGGCATGAGGACCTTTAGCCCGGGAACGTGCGCAAACCATGACTCGTAGCACTGGGGGTGGCCCCGGTACGGGCCATCGCCGATGCGTGTACGCAGGACCATCGACACGTCGACTGCGCCTGCGGTCATGTAGTGGAGGTTTGCCGCTTGGAGAACGATCTGGCTCATGCAGGTCGGCAGGAACTCTCCGAAGCTGATCTCAACGATTGGACGCTTCCCAACCATCGCCGACCCGATCGCTGCACCAACCATCGCCGATTCCGAAATCGGCGTTTCGCGGATGCGTCGTGGGCCGAACTCTTCAATCAGGCCCCGGCTTCCACCCATGACACCACCCATCTTGCCAATGTCCTGTCCCATCAGGAAGACCCGCTCGTCAGTACGGAGCTCGTGGCGCATGCCCTCGACGAGTGCTTCGGCAAAACTCAGGCGCGCCATGACCCGCTCCTCGCGCCAAGCGGTGCTGACGTCCCGTCAGGCACTTCGGCAAAGACCTCGTCCGACCCTATGTCCTCAATCCGTGCATCGGGACACGCCTTTGCAATGACGATGGCCTCGTCAACTGCATGGCGAACCTCGCCCCACATGGCATCGATTTCGTGCTGCGTGAGTTCGCCAGCATCGACCATCTCCGAAATCGCGCGTGGGATCGGATCCTTGTCGCGCCAAGCTGCCTGGACTTCCGGAAGGCGGTAGCCACCAGGGTCTGATGCCCAGTGCCCGCCAAGGCGATAGGATCGTGCTTCAATCAGGGTTGGGCCGTCTCCATTGCGTGCACGCGCGACCGCATCGCGGACCGCGGTGTGCACAGCGAATACGTCGTTCCCATCGACGGTAAGACCTGGCATGCCGTAGCTGCCGGCCCGGATCGATAGGTGCTCTATCGGGAGCACCTCAGATGCGTGCAAAGAGATGCTGTACTGATTGTGCTGGCAGACGTAGACGATCGGGAGTTTCCAGACACTGGCAAGGTTGAGTGCTTCATGGAAATCCCCGCGGTTGGTGGTTCCATCACCAAACGAGCAGACCGTTACCCGGTCGGATCCTTCGTATGAGAACCCCAATGCGCATCCGGTAGCAACCCCAATGGTTGTTCCGAGGTCGCCTGCAACCCAGGGGACTATTCCCATCGCCGCTGGACCGGTGAACCCGAGTGCCCGACCACGCGCGTATCCGTTTGCCTTGCCCAAGGCCTGACCCACCAGACGGCTCAGGTCGGCACCACGAAGTGCATACGCAAGGAACGGTCCCCGGTAGTGGGGCGCCATCGTATCGTCGCTCCGTAGGCCGAAGAACGTGCCGGCGATGACACCTTCCTCACCCTCAGCTGGAAACCAACGTGGATTGAGTTCGCAACAGGCTCTTTCGAGCGTGCGAGAAAGCATCATTGCCTTCAGCAGGCCGATGCGAACGGTTGAGCCAAGGTTGCCACCCTCTCCCGTTCCTGGACCATTGGGCCGGGACATGTCTTGGTGCTCTCCTTGAGGTTTGAACCGTTGGGTTGGTCCCATTGCTTCCGATGGTAGCCGGGTCGTTCTCAATCGTCCACCCCAACCGCGCAGTCACCGATCGGCGCGTTCACCAGCGTGAAGCACCACGGTCGAAACAGCGTAGGGAATGAAGTTGGGTGGATCTCGTTCCGCGGGGAGGTCGAAGCCAGAAAAGCGCCGAGGTAGTGCACCGGCGACTGAAGAGGTGGAGGTCTACCAGCCGTTGGCGGCCACGATGACATTTCCTGATGCCGACATTCGCACAGGCTGACCGGCCAGGCCGGCCTTTCCCGGAGTGAATTCCAAGCGTCCACCCTCGAAATACTGGACCGTTATGCCTGCGTCGATCACATCCTCGGAGATCGGACGTCCAAGAACCGTGCGGACGCCGTCGAGCGTGTCATGGACCTTCAGGAACGCGCCCCCTATCGTGTGGCCGCTCTCAACGATGAGCCGTCGACCGGACACCGCAGCAGTCCCGCCAACCGTCTTGAACTCATCGCCATCAGCCAGACCCGTAATCGCAACCAATGACGGCCCGATCTTCCTGGGGACGATCACCCTGCCGGTTGGTCCATCCGTTTCCTCCAGCACGCACCGTTCAAAATATTGGACGCGCCGGCCCTGTTCGACGAATGCGTCAGTCCGGGGTTCTCCCGTCGTCTCCAGGCCTCCGACGGAGGCAACGAATCCCGCAAAAGCATCAGCGACCGAGTGTCCGGTTTCCGGTGAGTAAAACCACTTCTCGTCACTCTTCGGAGGCACCACCTGATCATTCCTTGATGTCGGAAGGTTTGGGGGCGCGGGATAGTAACGCCAGATGTCTGGTGGACCGCCCACCAGAAACCATCTGCCAACAAGGCCACTCAGGCGCGTGCTGGCCTCACTGGACACAAGTGCGCGCAAGATTGGCTGCTCCATGCGCGGCCCAATGGCAGGATCAATCAGAGACAGGCTGGCGAGGAGTGAAAGGACTTCGACGGGCTGGTCTCCCGGTGCCAGTCTCTCAAGGTCCGCAACACGCGGAGCTGATGATCGGGCGAATTCATCGAGGATTGCGCCAGGTCGCCTATCGCGATCGGTTCCGGTATCGACGGTCACGCCAGCTTGCCGGCGCCACAGGACTTCCAACGCGAGTTGGGCGACGAGTTCCGCGTCCAGGCGGTTGAGCTTTCCGAGGGCCTCGCCGTCCTGGTTGGGGACCGTGACCCCAAGGCCCTGGCGAGCGACGGTAAAGACCGCCGGGAAGATCCCGACCGGTCGGGTCGGTGGCCTGGCGGGTTGGTTAGCCTGCATGGCACGACGCAGCACTTCGTACGAACCATCGATCAACCAATGCCAGACGCCTTGCTTCGTTCCCTCAGCAAACATTCTCTGGAAAGCCGGCGTGATTGCATACGTAGTTGTGGTCACGAAGGCCTGCGTTGACGGCATGCTTGGCTGAAATGCGATACCGAGCCGTCCGGACGAAATCGCCGACTTGTCAAGGACCGCGTTGAGGATTGTCGCGGCGTCGTCTGAATAGTCCTGGTCACGCCAAATACGCGACGCCATCAGAAGTGCCCCCGCGATCCGCTGATCAGCTCCGGCATCATTCGCCCAGTTTGTGACGGAGCCGCCACTCCAGGACTTGGCGAAGAGACCATCACGTGGTCGTGTAGACGCACCGGGATTAGACCGCCAAAGTGCCTTGCGCGTCCAGGTCCATACCTTGTCAAAGGCTTCCCGGTCTTGAAACCACACCGCCTGCAACATGGTTGCAGCCTGGAGTGACGATGACGCATCCTGCCCATTTGGGCCAGATTTCACACGTCCATCAGGCGTGACGAAATCGAACCAGAACTGCTCCCAAGAGTTCACCAAGAGTTGGTCGGGTTGAGCGAGCGACGCCGGGGTTGACGGGACGACCGGCGGGCCATCCTTTGACTGTCGTGCCTGCGCCAAGGCAAATCCGTAGTCCAGTAGGTCACGCAGTTCGCGAGTGTCGTCGGGCGAACCCAACAGTGCCACCGAAAGTTGAATGCCGGCACGCTCGGCAACGACGACGCGACACTGTCCAGCACGCTCGGTCCAACCGGTCTTTCCGGCGATTGCTCCCGGATACCACCAGAGCGCTCCGAGCGTATTCCGCAAGAGGCGCGCCGGTTTCCCGTCGCTGCTGGGAACCTCGTGGATGGTGGTGCCTGCGATTTGCCGAATTTCGGCGTTGTCACCGACCGCAGATCCGAGAAGGGCCATGTCCCGTGCAGTACTGAAGTGGTCGGGACGATAAAAGCGTTCGTGATCGAGGCCATGGGGGTTGGCAAATTGGCTGTTCCACATTCCCAGGTCGTGCGCCCGCCGGTTCATCAGATCTGCGAAGGCTGGGACAGACCCGCTGATCGCCTCGGCAATCGCAACCGCCGCGTCATTTCCCGACGGCAACATCAGCCCGTACAGGAGTTCTCGAAGCGATAGACGTTCACCCGCAACCGCACCCATCGTTGTCTCACCAACGGTCGCTGCGTTCTGACTGACCGTAAATATGGTGTCGAGACGACCACTTTCCGCGGCGATCAACCCGGTCATAAGTTTTGTCGTTGATGCGATTGCGCGTCGCGTATCCGGGTACTTGGCGAACAGGACCTCCCCAGTTCGCCGGTTCATGACCACCGCACTGTCGGCAAGGATTGCCGGCGAATGTGGCACCGAGTTAGGTGCGACGCTGGAAGCCTGACCTTGAGGTGCGCTGATCTGCGGCGGTGGGTTGGCACTCTCTGCTGGATTGGAGACTGTCAGGGCGTGTAACAGCAATACGAACGACGCGATCACACCGAACTGTCGCTGCCAACCACCTGCACGGCGACCGGACGCAGTTGAACGCGAACTACCCAGGTAGACGGTCACAGTAGATTGACCTGCCGGAATGGGAGCAACGGCGCGCCTGGGCCGTGGTGACCTCACTTTGGCAATACCTCCCGCCACTTGTCTGGCCGGCAAGGCATGAACCGGGGTGACAACAGACCCAAGCTTCGCACTGACCCATTCGCCGCTTCACGCGGTTCAGGACGAACGTTTCTGGATTTGCTGAAAGTCACCCCCGTTTTCCGCGGTTCGCCGGGGCTCCCTAAGGGAACGATCAAGGGTGATCCGCGGGAACGTGGCCCGGCCTGACTCGCAAACCTAGGCAGACGGCAATTGTCACGGCGGATGGTTCGGTCAAAGGGGTGCACAACCTCCCCATCCTGAGTGGTCCCCGGTCAGTTCACGATGATTCCTCGGGCCAGGTCGCCAGCAGCCAAGTCCTGGTATGCCTGGTCTGCTTGATCAAGCGTGTAGCGTCGGTTGATC
This sequence comes from Chloroflexota bacterium, assembly GCA_947446285.1. Classification (GTDB taxonomy): domain Bacteria; phylum Chloroflexota; class UBA11872; order UBA12225; family UBA12225; genus UBA12225. Next base: position 3,721 of record CANFGH010000059.1, on the reverse strand, counting down.
AAGCCGTCGATATCGAGTTTTCCGGATCGGTAGAGTTCGACCATTCGAGGAAAGTCGACTCGGGTCCGAGCGGATCCGTAGACACTTCCCCGCAGGACCCGTTCGCTGCCGGCAATTGACCTGCTCGGGATTTGCATCATTTCTCCCGACCCGGGCATGCCGATTGCCACGCACGTTGCTCCGTTTGCGAGTGAAGCCCAAGCTTGTTCGAGTGCACGCGTGCTCCCGGTTGCAACGAACGCGTAATCGACTCCACGTCCGGTGAGATCACGCACCGCGGCGATTGGATCGGTTGAACCGGCGTTTATGGTGTGCGTTGCGCCAAACTTCCGTGCAAACTCCAGTTTGTTCTCGAGGAGGTCAATGGCGATGATCATTCCGGCCGATACGAGGGCCGCACCCTGAACGACATTCAGGCCGATTCCACCAGCACCCCAGATAGCAACGGTTGCGCCGGCCGGTACCTGTGCGGTGTTGAGGACAGCTCCGACACCAGTCATGACCGAACATCCGATGAGAGCAACCGTTGTCAGAGGGACATCAGTCCGGATCTTGATCGCACTCGACGATGGGATGGTCGTGTACTCGCTGTGACTAGCGACCGTTCCGAACCGGTGCATTGGCTGCCCACGCCACTGCATGCCTGTCTGGCCACTCGGCAGGCGACCCGGCTGCTTGGAGCGGTTTTCGCAGTGGACCGGTCGGCCAATCACGCAATAGTGACACTGTCCGCATGAAGGTGCCCAGGACAGGATGACGTGGTCACCTTCCTTCAGGCCGGACACGCTCCGGCCGACGCCAGACACGATGCCGGCACCTTCGTCGCCAAGGACAATCGGCAAGGGGATGTCCGCCCAACTACCGTCTGCGGCATGCAGGCAACTATGGCAAATACCACTCGCGACAAGTTTGACTTGAACCTCGCCTTCGCCAGGATCATCGAGTTCAACTTCATCGACAGTGATCGGTTCACCGGGCCTCGTGACGAACGCGGCTCGCATTTTCATGGTTGATCCTCCGAATGTGGTGTGATGCTCTGGTTTTGCAGTGTATTGCATTTCAAGAACCGCGGTCGTACCGTTCCGGTCGGGTTGCGACTATCGGATGGTGCGCGTCATCTGGGGCGGTCGAACCGTTCTTTTCGAGATGATGCTGACCGTGCTTCTTCGACGTTTGGGCCATTCCCTGCGGCAACGAGTGATGCAGCGACTGATCTCCGGGTGCGCGGCGTCGGCGATTGTGATCAGTTCATTCGCGCCGGTGCTTGCTGACGTTTCGGGTTCAACCACCGGACCGAACGTCTACGCATTTTCTGACGGTGACGCGGCGCTCTCGCTCGAAGGTCATGCTTTCGGTCATGGGGTTGGCCTGTGCCAGTGGGGCGCACGTGGCCGGGCGATGGCAGGCCAGAACGTTTCCCAGATCATTGGCGCGTATTTCCCGGGCACATCGATCCAGAAGATGCTTGCCCCAGAGACGACCATCAGGGTCCTCGTCCATTCGAATTTGGACATGACTGCGGATGAGACAAGTCACATTTCAGCAATCGGTGGGGCGTGGCAGGTTGCCGCACCAGGCATCCAGCCGCTCACTGCGCCCCCGGATGCGAAGTTGGAACTCGCCAATCCCGGCGGTCGGCGCTGGCAAGTCAAGGCACGTGACGGTGCTGTGCTCGCATGGGGTCCACTTTCTGGCCCGCTCGTTATCCGGCCCGCCTCTCCGGAAACACGGATTGTCGTGGACTATCGACCCTCGGGCGACGTCCCCGGACGCGCCAACACGTACTTCGATACGTATCGCGGGGAAATCATCCTGTATCCGTCGACCCAGGGCATCGACACCGTAAACCGATTGCCAATCGACGATTACCTGCGTGGCGTGGTGCCGTCGGAAATGCCTGCATCCTGGCCAGATGCGGCGCTGCAGGCCCAAACACTTTCGGCGAGGACGTATGCGGTGTTTCGCGCACAGACCCGAGCGAAGCAGACGTGGGATGTCGATGACTCGACTTGGGATCAGGTCTACCACGGTTGGTGGGCGGAACATCCCAGCACGAACCGTGCGATTGATGCGACCGCTGGGCAGCTGATCTCTTCCAGTGGACAAGTTGCGCAAACCTACTACTTTGCAACTTGTGACGGGTGGACAGAGAACAACGAAAACGTGTGGGGCGGAACTCCCCTGCCGTATCTGCGTGGCATCCGAGATGTCGATGCATCCGGGAAGCCATTCGACTCGGGCGCGCCAGGTGCAACGTGGTCGACAGGGTCTTTTACATCGGCCCAGCTGTTTGCGGTGTTTCATTCTGATCCGACCACAGATGTCGGTCCGATCAGGGCAATCGACTTGACATCCAGGACGCCATCAGGACGCCTGATCGCGGTCAAGATCACCGGGACATCTGGCACGAAGTCCGTCTCGCCGGAACTGTTCCAGGCAAAGTTCAATCGCCTGCGTCCACCAGGTGTCAAGGCGCTTCTCAGCACGAATTTCGATGTTCGTTGGACATCACCGGACGCAGTGAAGCTCACGCAGGCCGGGGCAACTCCGATCGCGGCACGCCCAACACCGCGGATCGGTGGTCTTGGATCCACAGTGGTCAATGGTGCCGGGAGCGGAATCGTCGCACTGCCCGGCGTGAACCTCCTCGCACCCCAACAGCCCGCTGCGCCCGGCGGGCCACAGGTGCAGGCCTCGCCAACTTCCTCCCCAACGCCAGTGCCACCCCCAACCCGCTATGACTTGACACTTTCAATGCCTCCTCGCCCAGCGTCCCCGACGAACCAGTACTTTGATGAGACGGGTCACAATGTCGGAGGCGCATTCCTGAGGTACTTCGTCACCTTCGGCGGTCTGGATATCTTTGGCATGCCGAGGACTGAGGAGCTTCTGGAGGACGGCCGGACAGTCCAGTACTTCCAGCGTGCCAAGATGGAGTTCATCGTCGACAAGGTCGGGACCCAATACGAGGTCCAACCGGCCCTCATTGGCGACACGCTCACCGAAGGGCGCCGACCATTTGCAGCGTCGCCAGTCTTTGACACGACACCCGGTCATCGGTACTTGCTGGAGACCGGTCATGGCCTCCACAATTCGTTCTTTGCCTACTGGACAGAAAACGGTGGCCTCGACTTGTTCGGCTATCCAATCTCCGAAGAGATGGAAGAGAACGGGGTAATCGTCCAGTACTTCCAGCGGGCGCGTCTCGAGTACCGGTCTGACCGCCCTGAGGGCAGTCGTGTACAGCCGGGTTTGATCGGCGACGAGTTACTTGTGCGCCGTGGGTGGTTGCCTCCGCCCGCCACATGAAGTGGCCAGATTACCGTCGAATATTTCCGGACCCTCAGTAGAATCGACTGGGAGGTGTATAAAGGAGCGCACGACATGGCAAAGGCAGTAGACGGAGTAATCCGGATCGGGATCATCGGTAGCGGCGGGATTGCCAAGGCGCACGCTCGCGCATACAAGGAAATCGAAGGCGTCACGATCGTTGCAGTAAGTGACGTGGTTCCAGGCAAAGCTGGTGCGTTCATTGACGAGCTCGAACTGGGCGATGCCACGCCATTCACTGACCACCGTGAGGCGCTGGCCCAAGTTGCCATGCACGGGGTTTCGGTCTGCACCCCGAATGTGGCGCATCACCGGACGAGCATTGACGCGCTGGAAGCAGGGGTCAACGTGTTGACCGAGAAGCCGATGGCTGTCACGCTGCAACAGGCTG
>CANFGH010000058.1 GCA_947446285.1 Chloroflexota bacterium | reverse complement strand
TCATCGGCGGGCCGGGACACCGGGTGACCGGCGATCGCCGGTCGCGCTCCCGCGGGGCGGGATGGACGGTGATCCACGCCGCCATCGATGACGCGACGCGCGTGGCGTACGAGGAGCTGCTCCCCGACGAGTGCGGGGAGTCGGCCTCCGGGTTCCTGCGCCGGATGGATGTGCACTTCCGTCGGCTCGGGATCCCAGTGCAGCGGGTACTCACGGACAACGGGAGCCAGTACGTCTCTGCAGCATGGAAGGAGGCGTGCGCGGACCTTGGTGTGGGTGCCCGCCGGACCCGGCCGTACCGGCCACAGACGAACGGGAAGGTCGAGCGCTGGTTCCAGACCGTCCTGCGCGAATGCCTATACCTCCACCCGCTGGCGAGCGAGGACGAGCGTCACCTTGCACTGGACGCCTTCGTGGAATACTACAACAATGACCGACCGCACCTTGGCATCAACGGCCTCACCCCCCTCTCCCGCCTCGCTTCCCTGTCAAGAACCTTGTGAGAGACAACACTTAGACCGACGCATTCCCCATCTCTCATGTCTTGTGTGGACGTCACTTTGATTGAGGGCACGCGGGTGGGGACTGAGGCGTGTGACGTTCGGTTTTGGCGGCGCCATGATTAGGCGGGTTGTCGCGAAGGGATTGGCTTGATGAACACTGACGGATTGGGGGGGACGGGCGATTACCCGCCATTTGTGAACGAACCTCTCGGGGATTTCCATGACATCGCACGGCACAACGCATTTGCAGCGGCTGTCGCTTCGGTTGATGCCGAGCTTGGCGCGCAGTGGGAACGCCCGATCACCATCGCCGGAGAGTCGATTTATACGGGACGATGGGTCGTATCTACGGATCCGAACCACCCGTCGCGTGTTGTCGGTCGGGTTGCGTCGGGGTCTGGCGAGGACGTTGAACGTGCGGTTGTGGCTGCAGAGAAGGCTTTTGCTAGTTGGTCGCGAGTGCCGGTGACGGACCGGGTAGCCGCGGTGCACCGGGTAAGCAGTTTGCTCCGTGACCGTCGAGACCAGTTCGCGGCGGCGATGGTTATCGAGGCAGGGAAAACTTGGGGGGAGGCCGACGCCGACGTCGCCGAGGCCATCGACTTCTGCGAGTTCTATCTCCGCGATGCGTTGCGATTGGGTGGGCCACAGCCGGTTGCCCATCGCGAAGGGACTTCGAACCGGTTCGTCTATGTTCCCCTTGGGGTAGGGGTCATCATTCCGCCGTGGAACTTCCCATTGGCAATCGCCGTGGGGATGACGGTGGCCGCGGTGGTGACAGGGAATACGGCAATCCTGAAGCCCTCAAGCCTGACCCCGGCGATTGCAGCGCGGTTTGTTGACTTGTGCGCCGAGGCAGGATTGCCTGCCGGCGTAGTGAACTTCCTTGGCGGTCCAGGTGAGGAGGTCGGGATGGGACTGGTGGCGCACCCGCGAGTGCGGTTCGTCAGTTTCACCGGTTCACGGGAAGTTGGGGAGTTGATCTACCGGACGGCTTCCGTGGTTGCACGGGGGCAGAAGTGGCTGAAGCGAGTGGTGGCAGAGATGGGGGGCAAGAATGCCATAGTGGTTGACGAAACGGCCGATCTTGACGCGGCTGCGACAGCAGTGGCAGCCAGTGCCTTCGGTTTCGGGGGTCAGAAGTGTTCAGCGTGTTCGCGCCTGATCGTCGTTGATTCCGTGCATGACCAATTGGTCGATCTCGTGATCGAGCGGACGAAACAGATCCGGATTGGTGACCCGAGGGACTTCACCAATGACCTAGGCGCGCTGGCGAGCGCCGAACAGAAGCGGACAGCGGAACGGTACATCGCGATCGCCCATGAGGAGGGAAAGGTGGTTTGCGGACCGGATGTACCGGTTCCAGCGACCGGCCACTACGTTGCCCCGCACATCGTCACCGAGGTTGCATCGCGAAGCAGGCTGGGCCAGGAGGAGATCTTCGGGCCAGTCTTGTCGGTCATTCGTGCGGCCGATTTTGATGACGCGATCCGCATTGCAAATGACACAGACTTTGGATTGACGGGAGCGGTGTTCTCACGTGACGACGCCAGGCTCGCGCGCGCAGTCGAGGAGTACCAATGCGGGAACCTCTATCTCAACCGAAAGTGCACCGGAGCATTTGTTGGGGTCGAGCCGTTTGGAGGCTTCAACCTTTCCGGGACCGACAGCAAGGCGGGCGGACACGATTACTTGCTGCTATTCCTGCAAGGCAAGTCCGTCTCAACCCCGACCAACTGATGTGTTGGAACCCTTAAGGGGCAAACGGAAGGGGGAGGTCCACTGGACCTCCCCCTTCCGTTTGCCTGCTGTCCGCAGTTCGGACAACGGTGAGACTAGTACTGGGGCTGGGCTGGCGGGGCTGGCTTGTCTTCCGGAATGTCGGTCACGAGTGCCTCGGTCGTCAGGATCATCCCGGCGATAGAGACAGCATTCTCGACGGCGGAACGGGTGACCTTGGCCGGATCGATGATGCCCTTTTCGAGGAGGTTGACGTATTCCTCGGCAACCACATCGAACCCAATCGTGTAGGAACCAGCGTCTGAATTGCGACGACGGACTTCCTCGACGACGACCGAACCCTCGTATCCGGCGTTGAACACGATCGCGCGGATCGGCTCCTCAAGCGCACGCCGTAGGATGGCAACCCCGGTGGCCTCGTCGCCAACGAGATGGAGATGATCGAGCGCGGCCGCAGCGTTCAGGAGAGCTACACCACCGCCAGGGACAATTCCCTCTTCGATGGCAGCGCGGGTCGCGGACAGAGCGTCCTCGACGCGATGCTTGCGCTCCTTGAGTTCAGTCTCGGTTGCTGCGCCGACCTTGATGAGCGCAACTCCACCAGACAACTTCGCAAGGCGCTCCTGGAGCTTCTCGCGGTCGTAGTCCGAGGTGGTGTCCTCGATCTGCGCCTTGATCTGCTTCATGCGTGCCTGGATCTCATCCGACGAACCGCGGCCTTCGATGATCGTCGTGTTGTCCTTGTCGGACGTCACGCGGCGCGCCTGGCCGAGGTCGCGAATGGTGATGCTGTCGAGCTTCCGGCCGAGTTCGTCTGAAATGACGGTTCCGCCAGTGAGGATCGCGATATCCTTGAGCATTTCCTTGCGGCGGTCACCGTAGCCCGGTGCCTTGACCGCAAGGACGTTCAGGATGCCTCGCATCTTGTTCACGACGAGGGTAGCGAGAGCCTCGCCCTCAACCTCCTCGGCGATGATCACGATGTTTTTGCGGCCCTGCTGCATCATCGCTTCGAGCATCGGCACGATATCGCCGATGGCTGAAAGCTTCTTCTCGGTGATGAGGATGAAAGGATCCTCGATCTCCGCACTCATGCGGTCGGGGTTCGACACGAAGTACGGGGAGATGTACCCGCGGTCGAACTGCATGCCCTCGACGTACGATGTCTCGTACTGGAGGCCCTTGCTTTCCTCGACGGTAATCACGCCGTCCTTGCCGACCTTGTCCATGACATCAGCAATGAGATTGCCGATTTCGGAGTCGGCGGCTGAGATGGTTGCGACGTTCGCGATTTCGTCACGTCCGGAGACGGCGGTAGCGGCATTGCGAATTGCCTGGACAACCGCAGCGGAGCCCTTGTCAAGGCCACGCTTGATGATCATGGGATTGGCGCCGGCCGCAACGTTCTTGAGACCCTCGTGGACGATTGCCTGGGCGAGGACCGTTGCCGTCGTGGTGCCGTCACCGGCCACGTCATTGGTCTTTGTCGCGGCTTCTTTGAGGAGCTGCGCACCCATGTTTTCGAACGGATCAGGAAGTTCGATTTCCTTGGCGACGGTCACACCGTCATGACTCACCGTCGGTGCGCCGTACTTCTTGTCAATGGCAACATTGCGGCCTTTCGGACCGAGTGTCGTCTTGACCGCTTCCGCCAGGGTGTCCACGCCCTGCTTCAGCTTGCGCCGGGCATCCGCATCGAAAGCCAACTGCTTCGGCACGGTTCATCCTCCTACCGGTATCAGGTACCCCTACTTCGGGGGTGTGTTCGCTAGTCTCACCGCCGCGGTGGGCAGTCGACCGCTTCAATCTAGAACCACGCGTTACCGCGTGCGGTGCCTCGGCTCCGGACAATCTGGGTGCCCCAACCTGCGCGCGTTGCCAACGTCCCGCAGGGATTAGCAGTCGTCCGGGTCGAGTGCCAACATGAGTATACGAGGGCCGTTAGCAGTTGGCAAGAGAGACTGCTAATCGCGATCGATCCGGGATTTCAAGAAAACCTCGGTCAAGGGACAACAGCGAGGGTGGATGCACCGGAACCCACGGTGATGGTGTCGGTCACTGCCATCGTGGCGAGGTCGATTACCGAGACGGTGCCAGACATCGAATTCGCTACAAACGCGCGCTGCCCATCTCCACTGAGGACAATCGCTTGGGGTTGCTGCCCGACCGGGATCACTTCCTGGACCTCGGCGGTCTCGCGGTTGACCACCTGGATCAAGCCCAACTGGCCATTCACCACCAGTAGGCGCACGCCATCCGGGTGAAGAACGAACCCATTGACGCCGTTTCCGACATCGATGATCTTGCGGGTTTCGCCGTTTGCGGTGTCCAGCGCGTAGACGGTCGTGGTGGATGGGTTGCCAAGGAAGAGGGTCTGGCCATCATCAGAGAGTTGGGTCTCGCCCGGCCAGACTGGGGTTCGGATTGGCGGTCGGATGGTGCCTGTTGCAACGTCGACAAGTGAGACTTCACTGGTTGTGCGATGCGAAACTGCCAGGAAGTTTCCCTGAGAGGTGAAACGGAGTGTTCCCGTCCGCCGTGGAAAGTTCAGGCGCCTGATCACCCGGTTTCCGCGTGCATCAAGCTCGATCACATTCGAATACTCCTGCCCTTCAGCGCCTGCCGTAGCAACCCAGACGTGCCCGTCAACGGGCCCCACGGCGATTGCACTGATCGCGCCGGCGTTCAAGGCGGTGCGTGTCTCGACGGACAGGTCGTCGGCGCGGATCGTCACGAGTTCGTTGGATCCGCCCCAACTTGCAAACAGTCGTCGTGATGCAATCGCGCCGGCAAGGTAGGTGAACCGCCCTCCCCCGAGAGTCGGAGGCGAAGACGGGTTCAGCACGGTGCCCGAAGCAATATCAATTACCGAGATCCGTGGCTGCAAGTGACCTACAAACAGGCGTGCCATGGTCGCCGGACCCCGGGTCGCGGTCCGGCCCGGTGCGGTGGCCGGGCCAGACGTCGGCGTCCGTGCGACGGATGGCGTCGCCGATCCAACTGGCGTTGCCCCAGCCACCGCGGCAGTTATTGGGGCGGCGGTCGTGGTCGGCGGTGCGCTGTTTGCGGAGAGGGCCAGGTCTATGTCCCGGGAAGGTTGCCCGGCGCCCGGTGGGCCGAGAATGATTGGGTCCGATACTACTTGGCCGACTTGGGCCTTGCGAGCGCGGATCACTACCCCATTGGTTCGGGATGAGGTGAATCGCAGTTCGCCTCGGGCATCGGTCGGTTGGATTTCGACGATCAGGCCGCCAAACCGGTCCCTGACTTCGACGGTAGCATCGGCAACCGGGGCACCGGAGGCATCGCGGATGCGGATGCGGACCGGAAATCGTGGTTGCGGTGTGGGGTTCGTCGCGCCAGTCGTTTCAGGTGCACCTGCCGGATCGATTGCATCAAGAATTGAGAAGCCCTCGTTCACGGCAGTGATCCGAATGGCTCCGATAACCCCGAGGGCCATGGCAACCGCGATCGCACCTACGACGAGACGCTTCATGCCAGAGTCTCCCCTGATGGTGGGTGCATTTGTCGCACGCATTCATCCACACACGCCATCACCGGTCGCATCGGTTCCGAACTTGGGTTGCAACCTCGGACTGCCGGAAACGATGGATCGGCCAATGAAGCCAGTTCCCTACCGCTCATTGCCCTGCCCCGGCCATGCCACAAACCATTCCCATGCGCGTCCACTCGCGGTCAATGGAATTTGTCCGATTGATGTGGCGGTTGCGATGACGCCACGGACATCTGCCCAGGTTGGTCTCAGTCGTCGGAGCGCCACGTCGACGACGAAGAGGAACACCGATGTCATCAACAATTCCGGCCAGATGTCACGCGGGGTGGAGCGATGGATGGTGTCGCGGCGCCATGCGTCGGCCGGGGTCGGGATGGTCGGCGCACCGCTCTCGGAGGCAAGGCGTTCGAGCAGTGTCCGGTTTCCCCATGCCGGTGCGTATTCGAGAGGATATGAGCGGTCAAATCCGGCAATCTCGGATGCAACGACCTGCCCCCCGGTATCGGTCTGGGTTACCCGCACGAAGTAGACCCCAAGGGTCCGCGCGTCAAAGTCGCCCTGGTAGTGTCCAGGAGCGACTTGTGCAAGGGTGACGCGTCGTGAAGGGCCTTCTGGTCCGGCGATGTCGGCAGAAGAGGTCAGAAGGTCCCTGAACCCGCCTCCCGGCGCCCAGGCATCGACGAGGACGCGTGCCCGCGTTCCGTCACCATCTGATGAAGGCATTACCCGGAGAGCAATGTTTGGATTGCCCGGCGCGGGCATAGACCAACGGATCGCTTGCACCCAGAGTGACCGGAACGCTGGCGTGTCGGACCAGTCTCGGGACCACGGTCCCTCAAGGTCGGCAGTCCAGACGAGCGCGCGACCAAGCCCGTATTGCCACTGAGCGAGGACGGTCTCTTCCTGATCGCTAGTGAGAATGATCTCGGCACCCGGACGCGGCGTGGTCCGCATGTATCCGTGGAGTTGCGGGAAGTCATTTGGGACCAGCCCCCGCACTGCACTTGATGCAGCCGCGAGCCTGGGCTTGAAGTCGCGTTCCTGCTTGTGCGCGCGTCCCGCCAACCGTGCCTCTTGCGTCATGATCTGGGGCACCGCGGATGGGGTGTCGGTGAAGTAGTAGCGGCCACTTCCGCGCCGGGCCAGATCCTGGAGCAGGCTTTTCCCGGCCTCGCTGGACACGCCGACCGTCGAGAGAGTGATATTTGCCCTCCGGTAGGCATTGAGCAGGTTCGGGAATGGTGCCGGCGTCCCTTCGCCATCGGTGAGCAGGATGACGTGCTTGACGCGTGCCTGGGTCGTCTGAAGTCCCCGGTACGCGACGTCAAGGGCGGCGTAGATGTCGGTGCCGCCATCGGGTTGGATCGTTGCGATGCGGTCGGCGACCGTCTTGAAGTCCGCGGGCCCGCGAAGGGGACGAATCTCCGAGACCCACCGGGCGTTGTAATCGAATGCAACTACACCGATCTGGTCACCTTCGCGCAAGGTCTCTATCGCGAGGGTGGCGCCCTCCTTGGCGAGATCCATTCGGCTGGCACGTCGGTCGCGCGTGTCGATACCCGACATGCTTCCGGACCGGTCGATTACGATGACGATGGCGAGCGTTGATGCCTGATCCTTTTCAGGTAATTGCACCGTGACGGGGAGTGCGTCTTCGAGCGGAGTCCCGGCGTAGTCGCCCTGACCAAACGTGTGTTCCCCACCTGCCACAACGAGGCCTCGGCCATCTGATGACACTGCCTCCCGGATTGCGAGCATCTGCGTGTTTGTCAGTGCTGTCGCGGCCACGTCGACAAGCAGGATTGCGTCGTAGTTGGCGAATGCTTGTGCGGTTGCGGGGATCCCGTCTGGGGTGATCACGTCAGACAGGATCCGCGCCTCACCGAGGGCGCGGCGGAGTGCGATTGCGGTCTCTGGAGTGCCCTCGACGACAAGGACTCGTGCGGGGGTGGACACGAGAGTGTGCGCCCAGGCGGTGTTGTTGTCTGGAAGAGCATCGGCAGGCGCAGTGAGTTCGGCGGTAAATGCCCATGCGCCCCGGCTCAATCTTCCCAGAGCGACGGGAACTTCCGCGGGACCCTGATCGAGGTCAAGCGTTCGGTCGAACACGAGGGTCCCACGGTCGACGGTCCCAGTTGACCCTGCGGGTTCTCCGACCGCGCGCGCCCAGACCTTGAGGTTTGCGGAGATTGGAGAGGGTGCAATGATCGAGACGCGCCCGTCGGCGTCGTCACCATCATGCAAAGTCGGCGCAACGACGAATGAGGCGATCGCGGCGTCATCGAGACGGCCAGGAACCGTGTAGGTCGCAATCTCGACATTGGCTAATGCCGGGGCACGGGAGGCAGACCTCGCGCTTCCGGTCGTCTCATTTCCGTCCGTCAGCAGGACGAGGCGGCGAAGGTATCCAGTGGTCGCAGGTGGCAACAGTGCGGCTCCGGTCGAGATGGCGTCTTCGAGATTGGTGGCGGTGTTTACCGCTGGACGCGAAGCGTCGTCGGTAGACCCCACGAGGGCGATGCGCGCATCGGGACGGTTGGGGTTGCGGTGGGCGAGCGGTGTGTCGATATGCGCGCCCCGGGCGAAGGTGACAATGCCGCCGAGGTCATCGGGTCCTCGGGCATCAAGCGCGGCAGTTGCAAAGCCCATTGCGCCGGCCTGCACGTCAGCGGGAATGCTAGCGGAGGTGTCAATAAGGAAGACGGTCGCAACCCCAACGACTGGCGCAGCCACGGTCAGGCCCGCGACGGCAAGGATCGTGGTCACGACGATGACGAGCCGAACCGCCAGTCGCCCCCAGGTTGATCCCGGAAGCCTCGTGCTTGCCCGGCCACTCCCGGTTGAGGCGCCTGTCCCCACGATCGACTTGCCCGATCCGAACGGAAGGGATGGTTTTGCTGGGCGGGCAATCCACCAGAACCACGGCAAGACCGCCAAGAGAAGCAGCCACCAAGGGCGCGCGAACCGCACATTGGATGCGAGGGCGTGTCCCCACCCGAGGAACTCGTTCACGGGCGCACCTCGTGTCCGGGGATCAGTGCGTCCGACGAGGCGAAAGTGCTCCCTTTTTGTGCCTGCCACGATGGACGGGGCCCTGGAACATCGCGAAGAGGTTGCGCCGTGTCGGAAGGTGTAGGTGCCGAACCCACGGACATTTCTCTTGCACCGAGTGACCGGAACGTCATGGAGATACGGTTCCGGTGATACCACCACCACTCCACGGCGACGATCCCGAGGAACGACAGGGCGACCCACATCCACCATTCAGCGCGCGTTGAAGTCTCACCCGGTCCGACTATGAGTGGACCGGGTTCTGATCCGGGTCCTACAGACGCAATGCTGGACAAACCGGACCTCGGGCGCAGGTCGGCGAGGGCAACTTCACGTCCAACCGGAATGGCCCTCGCAATTTCGACATGACTTGCGATTTCGGCGGTATTTTCGTATTCCCTGATGATGTAGGCGCCCGGTCGTGCGGTATCCAGGAAGCGGATGGACCGTCCTTGGGGCAGCGGAACTTCCCGGGCGGCCGTGCCCGGAGACTGGACGGTCACGCTGGTGGTTCGTGGGAGAGGATTGATCAGCAATGCCTGTCCGGGCACTGAAAAGGTCGTGGCGCTGAGCGATTGGGCTTGGTCGTTGGCGGGATTACTCGCCGCACGGGCATCAGCGCTACCAGTGAGCCAGTCGATGCTGTTCGCGATGAGCACCGGGAAGCCAACCCTCCCGAGGAGGTTTGACGACCGGAGGTCGAATGCGATCACGACCGCACGCCATGAACTTGGGTAACCGAGGAAGATCAGCGGTGCGTTCCGGGCCGACACCGCTTCCTCAGCCCATCGGGGCAGAAGGACTTGCCTGGCTTCGGCAATCTGGACACCCGCAAGGTCGACCCCTGCAAGCAGTGGACTTGGCAGGATGCGGGCAATCTGGGCCGAGTTCCATTCACGGAACCCGTCGCTGCGTCGACCCAACAGCCCATTTACCGCCACTGGTCCTTCGGTTCGAGGAGGGTCAATGAGCATCCAGTGTGACGTCGGTGCCTTCGGAGGGAACCAAGCTTCGAAGACCGTGACGTCGTATCGGGCGGTCGGGTCGTATCGGTTTGGGTCAATCCGGTCCAGTGTGACCCCGGGGACCGCGCGGAGGGCGCGTTCCAACTGGTCGGTCCGCCCGCCAACCAACCCGATACGTCGTGTGAGTGGTCGCGGCACAGCAGCGGTTGCCAGATTGTCAATTGCGAGCAGGTCTGGGTGATCGAAGAAGGCTTCAATCCAATTTGCAGTTGCGGGAACGCCGTCGATAGCGAGGGCTTCACTGGCGTCTGGGCCAATTGAGACCACGCGTTCGCCAAATGGAGCGCCATCCACGCGAAGGCGAAGTGTCCCATCGGCCCGCATTTGTCCGGTATTGCTGATCCGGACGAAGACTTGAACGCGGTCACCGGCCCGCCCGTCTGTCCCTAGTTGCAGTTGTTCGGTGCTTGTCCCTGGATCTGTTGCAGTTTGTGACAACGGTGCCCGACGAGCAACAAGTGCAGTGATTGCAGTGTTGGATGCCGAGCCCCGTCCGGTGCGTACCACCTGGATTGGCACTGCCGGTCGCGCGATGCCCGAAGATACTTCCGCAACACCGCCCGTGAGGATGAGGATTTCGCCTTGGCGTGCCTCCAAGATCTGGGAACCCGCAATCTCGAGTGCCTGCGCTAGGTTGATCTCGGATGGCAGAGCGACGAGCGATCCGATCGCACGATCGAGGGAGGTGAGGTCGTCTGGGGCAATTCCCGTGGCGATGACCCGTGGATCAGCGCTTGCTCCGATGACAACTGCCCGGTCGCCGGGGCGCAGACGTGAGAGCGCTACGGACGCCCGTGCCTTCGCTTCGTCGAGCCTTGTTGCGGTCGGCGGGGATGCCCGAAGTGTTGCTGGTGAAAATGGGCCATCGGCAACGATGCGTGGATCGCCGTCTGAGGCAAGCATTGGGACCGAGGTGTCGATGATGACAGCCAGCGTGCGTCCCACGGGTACCAAGCGAACGATTGCTGGACGCCCGAGGGCGATTGCTGCGAGGACTGCCGCGAGAATTTGCAGGATGATCAGGAGATGTCGCCGCAGGAAAGTGAGCGGGCTTCGGGCGGTTTCGGGTGCAATTGCGCGCCGCCACAGGAATATGCTCGAGACTTCGACCCGGCGGCTCCGCGGCCTGAGCAAGTAGAGGGCGGCTATCGCCACAGCGGATCCGAGCCAAAGCAGGTTCCATGGTGACAGGAACTGCGGACTGTTCACGCGATGATCCCGGGACGAATCCCCCATCTCCGGCCCATGCCCCATCGGGACCGGAGAGCGGAGGGAGACGGCACGACGCCTACTCGCGCCATGGCGTCACGCAAGCAGGCGTCGTGCACGGGCGTCATGAAACAGGAACTCCTCGATGGGTGTCGTGGTCGAGATCGGGATATAGCGAACCTGACGGGCGATGCATCGGGTCTCAGTTTCCGCGAGCCACGACGCAACCCTCGCGCGATATCGTGTGGCCAGATCATCGTCAGCGGTGATCCTGAGAACCTCACCGGTCTCCCTATCGTAGACATCGAGATCTCCATCGAGGTCCGGGTCCATTTCTGTCGGATCGATCACGTGGATCACTGCGACCTCGAACCCGCGTTCGAGCAGGGACGCAATGCCCTCATGCACACCTGGGCCCAGGAGGTCGGAAATGATCACCGCGAGACCGCGCTGCCGGTGGCTACCGGCGTAGGCGCGCAGGGATGTGCCGAGGTCTGTCCGCCAAGTCGGGGACAGGGTGCCGATGAATTGGAAGAGACGCCGGTATGCGGGCTTTCCCCTGATCGGCGGAGATGCAACAGCGACGCGGTCACTAATACTTGCGCCGATGATGGTGTCGGAACCACACAGGCCCACATAGCCGATCGCTGATGCAAGGCGTCTGGCGTGGCCCAGTTTGCTGACGGCACCCCAGTCCATGCTGCGGGATGTGTCGACAATGAGATGGATGAAGAGGCTCTCTTCGTCTTCCCTCAATTTGACGAAAAGGCGATCAGACCGGCCGTAGATGTTCCAGTCAATATTGCGGAGGTCATCTCCAATAGCGTATTCCCGGTAGTCGGCAAACTCGATCGAAGAACCGCGCTGACGACTGCGACGACCGCCAAAACTTGCTCCCTGCTGGCGTCTGGCAACAATCTGGAGGCGTTCGAGGCGGCGAAGAAACGCGTCGTCAAATATCGTCGGCCCTTCCGGATCAACTCGAGAGCCAGTTGTGGTTCCGGGACCTTCATCCTTCGCGCCCATGTTCGCACCCCGCTGGAGCAGCCCCGGGGTGTTTGCTAGGACCCGACGCCAATTCGCGCCCGATCTGGCGACCTTGAACCACGGGATCTTCGGCCCCGGCCTTGCCGGCTCGATCTCGTCCCGATCCGCCGGTTCAATTGTCACGATGCGCGTCCCCTATCGGCCATTTCATCGGTGCGAAGGGTCATCACGAGTTGCTCAATCACCGAGTCGGTGCTGATGCCATCCGCTTCGGCTTCGAAATTGAGTAGGAGCCGGTGGCGAAGGGCGATATGCGCCGCGCGGCGGATGTCTTCAAACCCGACGTTGTATCGACCGTCAAGAAGGGCGTAGACCTTCCCGGCAAGGATCAGTGCCTGACCGGCGCGCGGGCTGGCACCGAAGCGGACGTACTGTTTGACGAATCGGGTGGCATCGCGCTGGTTCGGGTGAGTGCCAAGAACGAGCCTGGCCACGTAGTCCCGGACGTGTTGTCCCATTGGGACCTGACGGATCAGCGATTGCAATCGGAGGATTTCTGGTGCGCTTGCCACTGGTGTGACCGTTGGAGAAGTGTCCCCGGTAGTGAGATCGAGGATGGCGTTCAACTCCTCGAGGGTTGGGAATGTCACAAGGATCTTGTAGGCAAACCGGTCCAGTTGCGCTTCCGGCAACGGGTATGTGCCTTCCATTTCCAGTGGGTTCTGGGTGGCTAGGACCATGAACGGTTCAGGCAGCCGGTGGGCGATATTTGCCACCGTGACCTGGCTTTCGGCCATCGCTTCGAGGAGGGCGGACTGTGTCTTGGGGGTTGCCCGGTTGACTTCGTCGGCGAGGAGGAGGTTTGCAAAGACTGGTCCCGGTTCGAACCTGAACCGACGGGTGCCCGACGGGTCGTCAGCAATGATATTCGTGCCGGTAATGTCGGCGGGCATCAGGTCAGGCGTGAACTGGACGCGGCTGTAGGCAAGGTCGAGGGCACTCGCAAGTGCCCTGACGAGGCGGGTCTTCCCGAGTCCTGGCACGCCTTCGAGAAGCACATGCCCACTGGTAAGTAGTCCGACCAGGGCGCCATTGAGTACTTCGTCTTGCCCGACAATCACCCGCCTGACCTCGGCGATGATCCCGGCAGACACCCTTCCGAACAGGTCGAGGTCGGTTTCACGTGTTCCTGGCCGGCTGTAGTTGGATGCCATCGTGATCGTCGCTTTCGGGTTAGGTGATTTTTGGTGCGCTCGGACTTGCCTAGGCGAGTGACCATTGAAATCGAGGCAATGACCTGATGGTCACGGTCGAAGCCCTGAAGCTGAGGCGCCTGTACCCGCCGGCGGGGCGCTTTCAGGCAGGAAATACTGGCGTACCGCTTCGGTGTATTGACGTGGAACGGCGTTGATGTCTGGCCCGGCGCCGACCGGCGAAGTGCTCGCTGGTCCCGAGGCGACTGCGGGTGCAGGGGGTGGAGCTACCAGCGGAGTATCCGGGCGTGGTGGGCGCCATGTCGATGGCCCGTCGCCTTCCTGGGCCTGGACGGTTACTGGAACGGACTGAGCATCAAGCCGAGTTGCTGGTCCCGGGGAGGTGCTTCCGATGCCTCTTCCGGCGCCGGATCCCTGGCCAGATCCGGTTCCGTCACTGTCCAGGCCGCCCGACCGCAATTGCTGTTCTAGGTTGCCTAGACTGCCCTCATTGACCGATCCATCACGGCCCTGCGCACCCTGTCCAGCTTGTCCGTTCTGGCCCGGTTGTCCGGTCGCGTCACGCCGTTGGTCGCCTGACGCTGAACCTTGTTCACCACCTGCGGCTTCTCCGGAAATATCACCGCGTTCCGGCAAAGAAGTCTGGCCGGAACGTGCGAGATCTTGGGCACGGATGTCGCGATCTCGTTCGGCGGCGTTTGCGACGCCTGCCTGCCGTACCGCAGATGCCACGCGCCGAATTGCATCCCGTGCGTCACTGGCCTTGTACTGCGAGAGCGCGTGGGCAGCCTGTTTCGCAGCCTCGGAGACTTGGCGGTCACCACTGCTCGTCTGCGCGCCCGCCTGATTGAATGCTTCAGCGAGTGTCTCGCGTTCACTCGGTGGCAGGCGTGTAATTTGGTCGGCCAGTTGATTCAGTTGATCAGCAGCGCGTTCGGTATCGCCCCGTCGTAGCGACTCACCGGAGGCGCGGGATGCCTGCGCTTGTCTGAGGGCATCGCCCAACTTCTGGAGCGCTTCGCCTCGTTGCGCTGCGGTTGTCACGTGCGATGCGGCGTCTGGTGCGCCGCGGCTTGCATCTCCTTGATGCTCCCGACCTCGCGGTAGCGCCTGATCCTCATGCTGGCCAAGCAGGCCTGACGATGAGATTCCGGTGTCGCTTGGCCGGTTTGAGCGCGCCTCGACCGCGTCACCGCCGGGTGACAGTGCCTGTGCTTGGCCAAGTGGGGTGGGTTCCCCTGCCGGGCTTTCCGAAGGCGTTCGCGCATCGGCGAGTACAAGGGTCGGTTCAGTGTCTTCGAACGGATTGGTGGCGGCCGACGGCCAAACCCCGACCAGGACCGCAGCGCACAGTGACACCGTTGTCGCCGTCAAATTGGCGCGCGCAGTGCGACGCCAGACTGGATCACGCGGTAGCAGAGGAATTGAAGCTGACGGAATGATTGCAAGTACCGTGCGGGAGGCTCTTTCGATCTGGAGTTCGGCAAGTTCACCGAGAGTGGAGGCATCCGTCAGCTCAAGTGCCGTTGCAAGCTGTGCGTGCAGTCCTAGCGAGGCGTCCGTACGGCGTGCGATTTCGTAAGGTCCCACACGACGAACCACGGCGCGACCGAGAAAGATGCTTGCGACGATGATGGCGCCTACGCTGATCATCCAACCTACCAGGACATTGGCTGTCAGACGGGCGGCGATTACACCGATCAGCACGGCCACCATCGACCACTGGGCCACTGGAGCAGAGATCCTGATGACGTCCTGCACTCGGTATCGCGGTAAGAAGCCAGAGAGCCGACGCTCCACATCGCTCAATGGTGTGGAGACCCCGAAGCCTCGTCGATGGGCCAGCGGCGCGGTCCTGGCCCTCAGCACGCGTCGCGACACAATCGTCCGCACACGCTGTAGAAGTGATGATAGTCGTCGGGGTCTGTTCCGCGACGCCTCAGTCCCTTGCACTGTGCCTCGTTTCAGATCCGCCAAATTGTCGGGATCGACCGTTTTCAGACCAAACCTGTGCACCGGTCACCGGTGGTGAGGTCTGAGGCTGCCCGATTGGGTGCCCGGTGCGTGGTCGCCTCACTGTGCCAAACTGCGTGACAGAACTTCGC
The DNA here is from genome assembly GCA_947446285.1 of Chloroflexota bacterium. Classification (GTDB taxonomy): domain Bacteria; phylum Chloroflexota; class UBA11872; order UBA12225; family UBA12225; genus UBA12225. Next base: position 1,207 of record CANFGH010000058.1, on the reverse strand, counting down.
TTGACGGTGGCTAGAGAGTAGCACCGAGGGTGCTTCGAGTAAAGAACTTCAAGCGATGTTGAGCCCGCTACGCATCCGTCGGCCCCTCTACCAGGTGCTCAGTGTCCAGTCTGTGTTCTTCGTCGGCCGTGCTGTTCCCATCTCCGCGCGTGCCGACCACGGGACACTTCGCACGGCATATGTCATCCCGGGTCGGCGATCAAGGTCGTAGGACCAGCGGACTTGGAGGGCACCTCCTCTTTCATGGCATTGCAATCTAATTACTTTCGGTCAGGAACCTTGTAGACTGTCGATATGGAACGACCATCTTCGGGATCTTCGCGGGGTGATCACGGTCGTCACCGGTCTGCTGAAGTCGTCAGGGGCGGGGCAGTCACGACGTTGGAAACCTTCAAGGTTGGTGCGTTGGCCGCATTACGGGCTGAGGGCTATCGCTTGACCCAGCAGCGTGGTGTACTCATCGACCTGATTGGTCAATCCGCCGACCATTTGAATGCAGATGATCTTTACCGGCTAGCGCGAGCGCGTGACGGACGCATCAGTCTCTCGACGGTGTATCGGACGTTGTCTCTGCTTAAACGCCACAAACTCGTGGCCGAGATCCACCTCAGTGAAGAACACCATCACTATGAGCCGGTCACCGGCGATGCCCACTACCACCTCGTGTGCCGCCAATGTGGCGGCGTTGAGGAGTTTGGGGCACAGGTTATTGAGACTCTCAGCGACGCACTCAGACGCGACTACGGGTTTACCATTAACAATGTAGAGCTTGATGTCACTGGGACGTGTCGGAGTTGCACTGTCTAGGGAAGGGCTGCACAAAGCGCGGTTCGCGTCCAGTGCGAGGCAAGTGACCGGGAATCGCGGTCGGTGAGTTCTCCACACGCGCCATTTCCGCTCCGGAACCGGGTTTCTGGAGTCGCCATGACCGCCCCTGTGGCGTCCGGAGCGCACGCGGGCATGTGGCGGCTAATCCCGCCAGCAGCGTGCGCCGTGCCATCCAGAGGTTCGAGAGCGCGAACAGCGTCACCAGGTGCGACCCGTTCTTCGCCAGGCCTCGTCACCGTGCAGCAGGGATCCTGCCACCGCGAGATCGTGCACGTTGGCCGGCGTTGCCACCACCGTGTGGACGGGGCCGGAGTCCGCGTCGACACCGATGTGCGCCTTCATGCCGAAGAACCACTGGTTCCCCTTCCGGGTCTGGTGC
>CANFGH010000057.1 GCA_947446285.1 Chloroflexota bacterium | reverse complement strand
TACCGCCACGCACCGGCATCGAAATGCGAACTTTCAGCGAAGAATGGCCCATTCAGCGAACTCTGGTACGCAATGAGCAGCAAAGGTGACAGAACGATAATGGCAACGGTCGCGACGACCGCATACCTGCCGGACGGGAGTTTCCGCATCCGGGTTCGGGCAAGCGTCGCCGGGATCGTTGCCATCATTAGTCAACAAGCCTCGGCTGCAAGGGGAAGTGGCACGCGTCTTAGCTGCGGCCCAGTGCTTTCTGCCATTTCTCGACGAACGCAAGACGCTTCGTCTGGTCGAGCGCATCGAGGACCTGGTTCGAAACCGGGATGGGCTTCAACTTGTCGCCGAGTTCCTTCTGCAGACCCGATGCTGTGGCTTCGCCTTCCGCATCGGTGCGCGATGGGTAGAGGAGTGACTGCTTGGCAAGGATGTCCTGTCCACGCTTGGAGAGTAGGTGGTCCAGGAAGAGCTTGGCAGAGTTCGGGCGCTTCGACTTCTTGGCAATGAACGCCACCCGGGAGAACCCGATGGTGTAATCCTGAGGAAAGACCATGCCGAAGGTGTCCGCGTCGGTCTTCAGCTTTGGGAGGATGTAGGAACCGATGATGTTGAAGCCGAATATGTGTTCGCCGGACTGGATCTTCTCGATCATCGTCCCGGTGCTGGTATAGAGCTTCACATCTGCCTTGCCGAGTGCAGCGGCGAGGTCCCAGAATGCTGGGAAGTTGGTCACATCACGACTGTTTGCGAGGTAGCCGGTGCCGCTCTTCTCCGGGTCATAGCAGGTGACCTTGCCTTTGAGCAGGTCGGTCTTGTCCGTGAGCAACTTGATGAGCGCGGTGTGGTCCTTTGGTACGGCGTCGGCAGGGAGCAACTTCTTGTTGTAGACGAATGCGAATGGTTCCAGGGTGGTCCCCCACGCGGTCTTTCCGGGTTCCTGATACTTGGCCCACTGGGGGAGCTTGTCAGCTTCGGGAGACTGGTACGACCCACCGAGTCCGTCTTGCATCATCTTCATCTGCTGGTCCATCGCCGATGACCACAGGACGTCTGCGGTGTCTGTCCCCGCGGCGGTTTCGGCAGTGAACTTGTTGAATAGGTCGGTGCTGTTGAGATCTTGGTAGTCCAGCTTGATTTCCGGATAGCGGGCGTTGAAGTCGGCGATGAGGGGCTTGGCGCTGGCACTGTCGGTCGTTGAGTAGACGAGTACCTTGCCTTCCGGCTTGGCGGCTTCGAGAAGCTCCTTATCGGAAGCCTTGATCTCGAGTGGCGCACCCGTGAACGCCGCCACGGTTGGAGTGCCCTTGCCGGTCGCCGAGTTGACCTCGGTATTCGCACCGGGCTTGGAGGCATCGCCTGGCTTTGCCGGAGCCGCGTCATCGCCACAACCAATCGCGGCGAGCAAGAGTCCGCCCATCGATGCTCCGTGCAGGATCCTGCGTCGATTCAGCGCCATGATGGTCTCCCCCAGGGTCCGGACAACTCCGGTACAAGTTACTTTAGATATTGTATCGCGGGCGGTAGGGCCGGCAGCTCACCTCACCCTCATCGGTTATCACTTGTGTTGCTTGGTGCGTTCTTCGTCACGCCACTTGAGGAACATGTGAATGGATGCGGTGCACGGATCAACCCCTCTGGACCCCAGTGGTCTGCCGGATCCGGGCCGTCCCAGATTCTGTGGACGGTGTGGAACACCGATGCGTGAGGTGAATCTCTCCGACCGGCCCCGTCCGGTGTGTCCGTTGTGCGGGTGGACGTACTACGCCAAGAACGCTGTCGGCGCCGCTGCGATTGTCGTGCGCGATGGCTGCCTGCTTCTGGTGCAGCGTGCGCACGCGCCGTATCTGGGTGATTGGATGTTGCCGGCCGGGTTCGTGGAATACGGCGAGGATGGGGCGGACACGGTTGTCCGTGAACTCGTTGAGGAGTGCAGTCTCGTCGTGAAGGTCACGGGAAGTCCGCTGATCTATTTTGGTCGTGACGATCCCCGTAACCCGAGTTACCTACTTGTCTACCCGGCAAACTTGACCGATCCTGACGCCATGGCGGTCGCTGGCGATGATGCGATGGCTTGTGATTGGTTCTCGCCCGACGAGATGCCCGCAAACATCGCGTTTGAGGGGCAGCGACGCGCAATCTCCGACTGGAAGTCGAGCCAGACAACCTGAGATACGCGCTGATCGTGTCTACGCGAGGCGATGACTGACAGAACCAAGGACGCCAACTGACCATGCTCATCGGTTCCGATTAGACAGATAAACGGAAGCGCAAAGTAATCCGATGTTGCTAAGGGCCTTTTGCGGGTCCCCTCTCCAATCTTTCTGGAAAGCCGGCTCAACCAAAACGCAGGAGAGGTCCGAGCATCGCGGTCCCGATATGGATACCGCGGTGCCGTCGATCACCCTCCTCGCTTGCGTTCCTTCTGGCGGGCGCGACGTGCCAGTGCCTCCTGACGGTTGCGCTCCGATCGTGTAACCGGCCGTCCGTCCGGTCCCTCGGCGTGTGCCGAAATGGTCCGCTGAGTTCCTGGTGTTTCAACGTCGACCGGCTTGTTTGTGACCATTCGCGCCATCGACTTCGGTGGCGCCGTGAAGCTTGCGATTGCTGCCGGGGTCACCCGTGTCGGAGTCCCCGACTTGAGACCCTGCGTGCCTGGTTCAGCACCGGTATCGGCTTCGGTGTGCGGTTCGTCGGCGACCACTTGGTTGGGAACCGCTTCCATGGAGAACTGGATCCGGAATGTCGTGGCCACGATGTTCGCCTGGAGGTCTTTCACCAGTGACTGGAACAGGCGGTACGCTTCTCCCTTGTACTCGGTGAGCGGATCACGTTGCCCGTACGCGCGCAAGCCAATCCCGGCGATGATGTCGTCAATCGCGGTGAGGTGTTCCTGCCACAGGCCGTCGATCACGCGCAGCATCGTGCCTCGGACAGCGTACCCAAAGAGGTCTGGGGAGTAGCGTGTCTCCCGGGCGCCATAGAGTTCCTCAGCCCACTCCTGCATGATCTCGGCCATGTCTTCTCGGTTGCGTCCGTGCAGTTCTTCGGGATCAACTTCGAGTTCCGGTCCCAGGATGTTTGCGAAACCAGCGTGGATCGCTTCGAGGTCCCATTCGTCGGGACGTGGTGATTGCGCATGCTGTTCAATGGTCCGGGTTGCAAGGTCGCGAGCCATGAGCAAGATGAGTTGCTTTGGATTCCTCGTGCCGAGGACTTGGCGGCGCTGGGAATAGATCACCTTGCGCTGCGTATTCATCACGTCGTCGTATTCGACGGTGTGCTTCCGGATATCGAAATTGAACCCCTCGACCTTCTGTTGTGCCTGTTCGATGCTTCGACTCACCATGCTGTGTTCGATCGGTGCATCGTCATCCAGGCCGAGACGCTCCATCAAGCCGATGATGCGGTCCGACCCGAAGCGGCGCATCAGGTCATCCTCAAGGCTGAGGTAGAACCGTGACGATCCCGGATCACCCTGCCGGCCGGCGCGACCCCGCAACTGGTTGTCAATGCGCCGGGACTCGTGACGTTCCGTGCCAATGATGTGCAACCCGCCCAGGTTGCGGATCACTTCCAAAGTACCTTCGAGGTCGTCCGCGGTTCCCAGGATGATGTCGGTCCCACGGCCTGCCATGTTCGTGGCTATGGTGACCGCCCGGTGACGTCCCGCCAAGGCGATGATCGATGCCTCGGTTTCGTGGTATTTGGCATTGAGGACCTGATGGACGATGCCTCGCTCGCGGAGGCGGCGTGACAGGTCTTCCGACTTCTCAACCGATGTCGTCCCGACAAGGACGGGCCGTCCGATCTCGTGCATCTCCTCGATCTCCTCGAGGATTGCCGAATACTTGCCGGTCGCACTGCGGAAGATGAGGTCCGGCGAATCCTGCCGAACCATCGGCCGGTTTGTCGGGATCGGGATGACCTCGAGGTTGTAGATCTTGCGGAATTCCTCGGCCTCGGTCGTTGCCGTGCCCGTCATCCCGGAAAGTTTCCGGTAGAGACGGAAATAATTCTGGAAGGTGATGGTTGCCAGGGTTAGGTTTTCGCGCCGGATCGAAACGCCTTCCTTGGCTTCGATTGCCTGATGCAGACCCTCGGAGTACCGGCGGCCGGGCATGAGCCGCCCAGTGAATTCGTCAACGATGACGATCTCGGATTGCGGATGATGTTGTCCTGACGTCAGAACCTGCCCCTGATGAAGCAGGACGTAGTCGCGGTCACGACGGAAGATGACCCCGGCACGCAGGGCCTGTTCCAGGTAATGGACGAGGGTGTAATTCTCTTCGGCGTACAGGTTTGAGACGCCAGCAAGACGTTCGACCCGGTCGATACCTTCCTCGGTGATCATCACCGACCGCGCCTTGAGGTCGATGGTGAAGTCGCGTTCCTCGCGCAGTTGGGTCACGATGCCTGCGAATTTTGCGTAGGTGTCCGATGGTTCGTCGGCAGGTCCGGAAATGATGAGTGGCGTCCGCGCTTCATCAATCAGGATGTTGTCCACTTCGTCGACAATGGCGTAGTGCAAGTCACGCTGCACCATCTGCCCAAGGTCGTAGACCATGTTGTCTCGCAGGTAATCAAAGCCGAACTCGTGATTGGTCCCGTAGGTGATGTCTGCGTGGTAACCATCCCGACGCGACACGGGTTCCCAGTGCATCAACCGGTCGTCACCGCGAGGGGTCTGGTCGGTGTACTCAGGGTTGTAGATACCCGCGAATTCGTGGCAGATGACCCCTGTGGTCATGCCAAGCCGGTGGTAGACCGGTCCCATCCACCCACCGCCGACACGCGAAAGGTAGTCGTTGGGTGTGATTAGGTGGCACCCATTGCCAACCAGGGCATTGAGATAGAGTGGTAGCGAGGCCACGAATGTCTTGCCCTCGCCGGTGCGCATCTCGGCAATCTGCCCACGGTGCAGGACCATCCCGCCGATCAGCTGCACGTCGTAGTGACGCATGCCGATCACCCGTCGGGCCGCCTCGCGGACGGCAGCAAAGGCCTCGGGAAGCAGGTCGTCTAACGTCTCGGCACCAGGCGGAGGCGCGGACGGCGTCGCGGACGGCGTCGCGCCACTTCCGGCGTGGTTGCCAAGGTCCTGGCGTACAACCGACATTCCAAGGCGTTTGCGGAACTCGGCGGTCTTTTCCCTCAACTGGTCATCGGTGAGCGCCGTGAAGGTTGGCTCCAAGGCATTGATGCGTGCGACGAGTGGTTGGATACGGCGAACACTGGTGTCGTTCCCGATACCCATGAGTCTCTTGATGAACGCAACCATGGACGGCCTCTTGTACCCGGTGGTCCCGTGCCATCCGCGATCTCGACACCCGCATGCGGGCGGGACACGGTCCGAATGGTGCGGAACATCGCAAATCAACAGGTCCGGTGGACCGGCGAATGCGTCTGTTAGTGACTGCAAAGTGTACCCCCCGACTCCGTTCAGGGATCGGTGCGCCGGTTGCCGTGCGGTGACGGTCAGGCTAGGGTCGGGCGGTCTGGCAAGTCTGGCAATGTCCCGTCATCCGCACGTTCCCACGCTTCCTGGGTCAGCGCCCAGAGTGACCCGGCCACGACACCATGTCCGCCAAGGATGACCGGCACATGCGCTTCAATGGCGGCGCGCGTGAAGTCCCGGGCAACCTCGTTCGCGATCGCGTCAACATCGCCAAGATCCGACGCAAACCGGTCGGCAGGCGTGAGGTTCAGGCCCAGATGCTGGAAAAGCACGCGCGAGTCGAAGAAGACAGCATCAGCAAGGTCTCCGATAATCCTGAAAAACTGGCGAGGCCCCACCTGTTGGTAGAGGTGGCCGATCAGTGACCGGACCTCGCCGGCGGTGTCTCTCCCGAAGGCCACCATGCCACGTTCCTCGACAAAGAGTCGCTTGGCTCCGGGAATGTCGGTCATCGCCTTGCCCCAGATTGAGGTGTTCACCCGGCCAATCAGCGACAGGTGCGCCTTCTGGCTGATCAGGAACGGCATGGTTGCCCCGTAGTGTTCCCGGGGTAGTGCCACGCCGTCCAGGAACTCGCTCACGTGCGTGCGCCTTCCGCGATGCAAGGCGAGGATGGTCAGGTCGGCTGGCGTGTCGAGGTCGAAAATCGTGCCGATTGCCGGATCGACGATCTGGGGCGTCAGTCCCGCCTGTCTCGCAAGCAGGGAGGGGACGGCGTTGTCATGCGACTCGGGCAGGGAGATCCGATGAAGTGCGGATCCCGGAACCATCCCGAACCAGTCGGCGGACCAAAGGTTGTTCGCGATGACCGTTGATGATCCGCCGAGAAGGCGAACGCAGACATCGCGCACCGTGCTCGCCTCGATCAACGGGGCGGCGGCGCCGCTGAAGTACAACGGGAACCGGACTTCCGGCCGGTCAACGATTGCTCGCAGTCTCGCACCGAAATGAAAGGGTTCGCCCGGCGGATCGGTGATAACCGTCACGCGCGGTTCGTGGTCGAACGCTTCCCGCAGTGCCGGTGCGTCTGTTGCCAGAAGGACGTGGCCAATCAGGGGTTCCTGGAGCCCAAGATCGATCAAGTCGCGGGCCGCGGCGTGTTGCGCGCCGGCGACGAGACGTTCAGTCGGGGTGCCTCCGCCTTGGCCGGCGAACACGATGAGCGTTACTTGGTCGTCCACGTGCGGTGAACCTGTCCTTCCGGCACCCGCAGATTGTAGATGCCGGGGCCTTGGAGCCGGCGGACCGACCGCACGCAGATCAGGAGTATGGTGACGTGTATCGCTGTTCCAGGTCGCTGAAACGGGTCAGGCGTGGTGAGAAGAAGAGTTCGATGTCACCAGTGGGACCATTTCGGTGCTTGGCCACGATCACCTCGGCGACATTCTTCGGCGCCGTTTCCTTGTCGTACATCTCGGCACGGTAAATGAACATCACCACGTCCGCGTCCTGCTCGATCGAACCGCTATCCCTGAGGTCCGAGAGTTGCGGCTTGTTGCCTGGACGGCTCTCGACCGCACGTGAAAGCTGTGACAGCGCGAGTACCGGTACGTTGAGTTCGCGTGCAAGACCCTTCAACGCCCGGCTGATTTCCGAGACTTCCTGCACACGGTTGTCGGATGCCCGCCCTTGCATGAGTTGAAGGTAGTCGACCACGATGAAGCCGATGTCGTGTTCGGCCTGCATCCTGCGCGCCTTCGTCCGCAGCTCCATGACCGAGATGCTTGGTGTGTCGTCGATGTAGATTGGCATGTCGGCGAGGACGCTCATTGCCTCTGCGACCTTCGCCCACTCACCCTCCTCGATATTGCCGGTACGCAGACGATGGGAGTCAAGGCCGGTGTGGGCGCACAGCAGTCGCAGCACCAACTGGTCGCGCGACATCTCCAGGGAGAAGATGCCGGTCCCAACCTTGTTGTGCTGGGCGGCGTTGCTGGCGATATTCAGTGCGAGCGAGGTCTTGCCAACACCAGGGCGCGCGGCAAGGATGATGAGGTCAGACTTCTGCAAGCCACCGGTGAGCGCGTCGAGCCGGGTGAACCCCGTTGGCACCCCAATTGGCTGGCCGCGCCGCTGGTGGATTTCGTCAAGTTGGGTGAAATAGTCCTGCATGAAGTCGGACATCGCGATGTAATCGCGTGAACCGCGCCGTTGCGTCAGGTTGAATAGGACCTGTTCGGCCTTGTCCACTGCAAGTTCGGCGTCATGCTGGGTGTCGTACGCAAGTTGGGCAATCTGTCCGCCTGCCGAGATCAGGCGACGCAGGACCGCGTTCCGCTCAACAATATGTCCGTAGTACTCGACGTTGACGGCCGTCGGGACCATGTTGATCAGGCTGGTGATGTAGCCCGGACCACCGACGTTGGCGAGTTCACCCCGCCGTTCGAGTTCGTCACAGACGAGGACGAAGTCACAAGGCTCCTTGCGCTCGTACAGGTTCCTCGCCACCTGGTAAATCTGACGGTGGGCAACCCGGTAGAAATCATCAGGTTGGAGGAACCCGGCAACGCGCACGATCGCATCCCGGTCGATCAGGATACTGCCGAGAACCGATTGCTCGGCTTCGGAGTTCTGCGGCGGCAGTCGTTCGTCGGCCATTACTGGCGGAACGCACCCCGGTCACCCGGGTTGCGGCACCCGACACAACCCACTGCGGGCGGCAAGACCGTCACCGGGATTCCCGCCCAACGGTGCTCGTGCCGGTCATGCTTGGGTGGCAACGACCTCAAGCTTGAGGGATGCCTGAACCTGACCAGCAAGCTTAATGGATGCGGTGTGATCACCGACCGTCCTGACGGTGCCGTCAAGCTCGACGCTACGTCGATCAATCTCGATCGCGTGCTGCGCCTTGAGTGCTGCCACGACGTCTGCGGTCGTCACGGTTCCGAACAGCTTTCCACCTTCACCCGCACGCGCGTTGATCGTGACCGAAAGGGTGCCAATGCGTTCGGCGAGGGTCATCGCCTCAACGTGCCGGCGGTCGTCTTCCTTCTTGCGCTGGACTTTCAGGGAGTCAATGCGCTTGAGTTGTGAGGGGGTCGCCTCGACGACCATGGCCTGACGGAGCAGGAAATTGCGGGCATATCCAGCCGACACTTCCTTAACATCCCCGACGCGTCCGAGGTTATCGACATCTTTGAGCAAAATGACCTTCATAGTTGCCTAGGAGTGTACCAATCCGGAGGCCGGGTTTCGGGCATTCCTTCCATTGCATGCAAATCGGCTAGTTCAATGCGCCGAGCGGGTTCATGTAACTGCCGTTGCGAAGGATCTCAAAGTGGAGATGGGGGCCGGTTGAGTTTCCGGTACTTCCCATGCGGGCGATCACCTGCCCCTTCGCTACATACTGCCCCACCTGGGCAAGGAATGCCGAAAGGTGGTTGTAGGTCGTAGTGATCCCGTTGCCGTGGTTCACGATGATCCGGTTGCCGTAGCCCTGCCGGTCCCATCCGGCATAGACAATCCGGCCAGCATCTGAGGCACCAATCGGGGTGCCAAACGGGGCAGCGATGTCAATGCCGGGATGCCAGCCCGAGTAGTAGGTCGTGATCGACCCACGTGTCGGCCACTGGAGCCGCCCTGTAGCGATCTGTGGTGGAGAAGGGGCCGGCGCCGGTTTGGCAGGTTGAGGTGCTGGTGCGGCCGGCCTGGCTGGAGCCGCCGCCGGGCGAGCGGGCGAGGTGGGCGCTCTCGGCGGGTCTGGACGCACCGAGATTGGCAATTCGCCACCGGGAATGATGATCCATTTGTCAATGACAAGCGGCTCACCCGGCTTGAGGCCATTGAAGTCCACGATCGATGCCGGCTCGGCCCGGTACCGCTGGGCAATCGTGTCGAGAGTGTCGTTTGCCCTCACCTGATGCGCCACGCCGGGCACTGGCGGAATGCGCAGTTCCTGACCCGGTCGGACCACGTCCTCTTCGTCCAGGCCATTCGACCACAGGATGCTGTACATCCCCACGTTGAACCGTGCGCCGATGTCCCAAGCCGTGTCATTGGCCTGCACGGTGTACGTCAGGATTTCGGCCGGTGGTGCGACCGGCGCGGATGAAGCATTCAAGGTGGTCGAGAGGGTCGGTCGCAAGAGGCTGTCCCGGGCTTCGATCAGGGACACTCGTGGCCCGAGCAGAAGACGGGTCTGCATCGGGAGGTTGGCGGGATCGGTGCCGATCAGTCCCTCGAGACTGTCCGTCGGACGGCGGAACCCTCCGGCGCTGATGACCCCGAGGATCACGAGCGCCAGGAACCCGTGGACGATCAGGCGTCCAGAAGGCAACCCCCCCAAGAACTCAGCAATCGTGCCATGGGGTTCGGCTGCTGGGACCGGGCGCGTGGCCATCCATGCATCCTGCACGTCGGTTGCCACCCATGGTGGGTCTTGCCGAGGACGCCAGAAGGCGAGTCCGCCCAGCGTGCTCCGGGGACGCGCGGACTGCCGCGGCGATGACCACAGGGCCTCGCGTGCACCGCGCTCGTTGCTGGGAAACCCCATCGGGTGTCGTTCTTCAGGGTTGTGCGGTGGGGTTCCTGCCACGATAGACGTCCGGGTCCTAGCCACATACGGTCATGCCGAAATGGCAGCTGAATGCGAGCGGCAATCCATCCGCTCACTGCAATGCTTCCTACGGTAGCACCGCTCGGGTCAAGGCGGCGAATGTGTCCGGTCGCATGGCCAGGTTCGCGCAGCCTCGCATGAAGGCAACAGTCACGCGTCTGTTGGAGGAGAGTTTGTGGTCGCTCTGGGCGCGGCGACGCGAGGGGTGAAATAGACAAGCGCCCCGAGGGCGGCGAGCGAGCCAAGGGCCGAACACAGCAGACCAACGTCACTGAGGATGTCGACACTGCCCGTTCGCACCCCGAGGACAATCGGGGCGATCGTTCCCGAGGAAGCTCCGGCGCAGATGCCGACGATGATTTCCCCGAACATGTCGTACCCGCGTTCCTTGCCCAGAAAGTAATGGGCAATCAGCCCGAATACGGTCCCGATCACGATCCATGAGTACACAAGCATGACGCGGGCACCTCCTTGGGCACGTTGGCGAACGAGTGCCGGGCTGCGGGACCCACTTTCGTGTGCCCCGCAACCCGGTTGCAGTCCGGTAAGCGGTTAGTCCTTGGGACGGCTGTCCTTGAACTGATCGTAGATGGCCTTCGCCGTCTCGTCCATGATCTTCCCGACACGTGGCACCCAGTCCGCCGCCTTCTCCTTGTTGTTGGTGAGGGCGTCCAGCTCCTGGCTGTAGGTGGTGTCCAGCTTGGGATGCTGCAGGAACAGGTGGTCCGGGGACTCCTGCGAGCGCTTCGGGTCGATTGCCCCGGTAAGGACCTTGTTGACGTCCTCGAGGGACTGTCCCGAGGCCTTGGCGAGCGCCTTGGTGAAGGCATCAAGCGACTTGCGCGGGGTCGGCGGGGTAAAGGTCATCTCGGCGTACTTGGTCGTTGCCTCTTCGCTGGAGAGGAGACGCATGACCTGCCAGGCGGCGTCCTTGTTCTTGGCCCAGCGTCCCATGATCCAGAAGTCGTTGAAGTTGATGTTCTTGTTCGACTTGGCGGTGGGAAGTGCCGCGAACCCGAACTTGAAGTCCTTGATCGCCGACGACGTCCAGTAGAGCCAGCCACCGTCCAGCGCCATTGCAATCTTGCCGGTCTGGAACGGATTGCCGAGCTGGCCCAGGGACTTGGCCGTTGCCGGATCCGGCATGACCTTGTGCTTGTAGATCAGGTCCTGCAGGAAGGTGTGCGCCTGGAGCACTGGTTCGCTGTTGAAGTTCGTCTTCGGGGAGATGAAGTCCGAGTAGTGCTCCTTGGTCCAGGAATCGCCACCCCAGAGGTAGGGAAGGCTTGTCATCTTGGCCCAGAGATCAAGGCTGATGCCGAAGGTGCCGTTCGGGGTTCCCGGATCCTTGGTCAGCTTCGTCGCATACTCGAGCGCCTTGTCCATGGTCCAGGACGCGTCATTCCAATCGACAGGCGGAGCCTTGAGGCCGGCCTTGTCGAGGAGATCCTTGTTGTAGAGCAGCACCGAGCCGAAGGTCGAGAGCTGTGACACACCGTAGTACTTGTTGTTGATCTTGTAGCGGTCCATCAGGCCCGGCTGGAAGTAGGCGTTGACGTCCCACTTGTCCGCGGTGATGTACGAGGTCAGGTCCTGGGGAAGCTTGCGCCACCAGTAGTCATAGTAATTGCCACCGAAGCCCCAGATCTCCAGGGTCTCGTTGGCGGCGGCCATCGAGTTGATCTTCGGGATGTACTGGTCGGATGGCACCACGATGCGCTCGACCTTTATTTTTGGGAGCTTCTCCTTGAGCATTGGCTCAAAGACCTTCTCCTGGCCGCCGTTCTCTTCCTTGCCGGAGCGGACGAGCCAGTTGACCTGACCTGTGCCGCCACCTGACGTGCCACCGGAGGCCGGAGCAGCGGCGCCCCCGCCACCGACTTCGCTGCCGCAGGCTGCGAGGACGCCGCCGGCGATGGCAGCCCCTGCGCCAAACAGTACGTGACGCCTAGACGTCTGGGACATGTGGTTCCTCCTGACTAGTGCCGATTGCGGTTCGATCCGGCCCCGCCGTTCTCGACGTTGCCTTCCCGACCACGGTGTTGCTTTCCCCTGTCATGGGGTCCGGGCCTGGCCAGACCAGCACGGTGCCTTCATGGCCCTCCTCGCCGCGCTTCGCAGAGGCGATTGCCTCGAATTCCTCACCATCGACGCTCGCCTAGCCCTTCACTCCAGTTACCACGATGCCCTGGATGAAGTACCGCTGAAGCGTGAAGAAGAGCACAACCAAAGGGATGATGTTGACCAGCGAAGCCGCCATGAGCAGATGGAAGGGGGTTCCGCCGTAGACCGCCTGGAATGCCGAAAGCGAGAGTGCCGCAGTTCGCAGGCTGGGGCTGTTGATGTAGATCAATGGCCTGAAGAAGTCATTCCAGTTGTAGGTGAATGACCCGATCAGCACGACTGCCAGCGCGGGCCGGATTTGCGGAAGCAGCACATCCCAGAGCACCCGCATCGGACCGGCGCCGTCGATTTGGGCCGACTGGTCCATCTCGATCGGGATGGTCGTGAAGAACTGGCGCAAGAGGAAGATGTTGTAGGCACTGCCGAACCACGCCGGCAGGATGAGCGGCCAGAAGGTATTGGACATCCCCAATCGCGAGAACCCGAGATATTCCGGTACCAGACGCACGATCTGGGGAACCATCAAGGTTGACAGGACCAGTCCGAACAGGAGGTTCTTGCCCGGTGCGCGGAACCGTGCGAACCCGTAGGCCACCAGCACCGCCGAGACCACGTCCCCCGCCATCGAGAGGACGGCGACGACCATGGTGTTGGTGTAGGCCGTCTGCCACTTCATGAACCTGAGGGCTTCGCCGTAGTTCTCCCATTGTGGGACGTACTGGATTCCGGGAAGCCATTTCATCGGCAGCAGGAAGGATGCACCCTGGGTCTTCAGCGACGTCACGATCATGAAATAGACCGGGAAGAGCAGGAGAAATGACCCGAACGTGACCAATGCGGTCAGCGCCCCGATCCAGATTCCCTCCCGCACAGTCCTGCGCTGGAAAAAGGGCAATCCCTGTCCCAGCGACCGTGCTGTTGGCACCACCGGATTCTTCTCGGTGGAGGAAACCACAACCGTCATGGCATTGCTCTCCGTCGACGACCTGACGTCGTCAGGGGGTTACCGCACAACCGCTTCATAGAAGACCCAGTGGCGCTGCAACCTGAACGCCATCGCAGTGAATGCCAGCATGATGATGAACAGGACCCATGCGAGTGCATCCGCATACCCCATGTTTGAGATGTACGTGAAGGCGTTCTGGTAGATCATGAACACCATGAAGTAGGTCGCGTAGTTTGGACCACCTTGCGTAATCACGAACGCATTGGTGAAGACTTGGAATGACGAGATGATCGCCAGGATGCCGTTGAAGAAAATGACCGGAGAGATGCTTGGCAAGGTGATATGCCAGATCTGGCGGAGCTTGCTCGCGCCGTCCAGCTGCGCAGACTCATATAACTGTGTCGGCACACCCTGGATCGAGGCAAGGTAGATCAGCATCGGTCCGCCGAACTGCCAGAGGCTCATGATCACGAAGGTCGGGACCGCCCATGGCGGATCGCTCAGCCATTTGGGCAGCATCGATGAGGGCACCCCAAGGTCGTAGAGAAGGCCGTTCACCAACCCGAACTGCGGTTGGAAGATCCAGTTCCACATCAGCGCCACCGGCACTCCGGTCACGATGCTCGGCAGGTAGTAGATCGTCCGCCAAGCCGCCATGCCTGGCAGCTTCTCGTTCAGGATCAGCGCCAGAAAGGTGGCGAACCCAACGCTAAGAGGTACGGAAAGGACGGTGTAATAGGTGGTGACTTGCAGGGATTTCCAGAACAGGCGATCCCGGAACATCACGTCATAGTTCAAGAGGCCAACCCACGTTGGTGGCCAGTTGACCGGATCGTTGTGCGTCAGGCTCAGGTAGGCAGACGCAATGGTCGGACCACCAGAGAAGAGGATGAACCCTGCAATCCACGGCGAGATTAGCACGTAGAACCACAGCGCTTCCTTGCGCGCAAGGGCTCCGACGCCAGTGGCCTGCCTCGATCCCGGAACGGTGACCGCCGCCATGTGCCCCCCCATCGCGAACAACCGGCAGGGTTCATGACATGCACGCCACGGACCCCCCGGTCCTTGGACCCTGAGCATGACACGATGCCGGTTTCGACGACACGTGGTGGTCGATCCAAGATCGTCACCAACTTGCAACCCGAGCATACCGTTCGTTCACCGGAACGTCAAACACCCATGCAATGAGCGAGGCGCGAGCGTCAGGAAACTGATTTCACTCGTGTGGTGCGGAAGCGATCCACGCCCGCCCGACCTCGGCAACACTCCATGCCTGCGCGATCGCACCGCGTGCGGCGTGTGGGGCGTCACCATCAAAGATTTCGCTGATCGTGCCCACACCCGCGTCATCCCAGAGGTGTGGCGTGATCGGGGTTAGCAAGTCTCGTGCCCCAGTCTCGTGGCTGAGCATCCAGGCATCCACCAAGGGCCCGAGAAGCCATGCCCAGGCAGTTCCGCGGTGGTAGGCGGTGTCCCGCGCTTCGGCGGTACCCCAACACCCGCCCCGGTACCGCAGATCGGTTGGGGTGAGGGTGCGGACGCCCCGGGGGGTCCACAGGTGTGCCCGAACGGTTTCAGTTACTTGGCGGCGCTGTGTCCTGGTCAATGGTGATGACGGCAGGGCCGCCGCGATCAACTGGTTGGGTCGCAGGGATGCGTCAGTGCCCAGTGGTCCGTCGATTACGTCAAGCAAATACCCGGCGGTGCCGTTGACGCGATGCCAGCCACCTGTCGTCGGGCCGCACCAGAAACGGTTCTGGAAACTCTCCGATGCGCGGGTTGCCTCGACCGCATAGCGATCCGCGGCGTGCCGGTCGCCGCGCCCGTCCGCCCAGCGTGCCATGAGGGTGAGGGCGTGGATCCAGAGCGCATTCACCTCAACTGGTTTTCCGGCCCGAGGCGTCTGGTCGACGCCGTCGACCCGGGCATCCATCCAGGTCAGTTGTCCGTCGGCGCATCGCAGAAGTCCGTCGATTGGGTCGACACCGATGCCATGGCGGGTCCCAGCCATATGCCAATCGATGATCTCGGTCAGGACTGGCCACAACGGGCCGATCAGCGCCCCGTCCGCCATCGTGTCAATGCGTCCGATGGCGTGGATGAACCAGAGGGTCGCATCCACGGTGTTGTAGTCGCCTTCGCCAAGTTGTGCGCCGCTGTCCGGAAACCGGTTTGGCAGCATGCCCCGGTTCACCACCCGTGCCCAGGCACGTAGGACCTCGCACGCCTCGGTGACCCGACCGGTGAGTTCTGCCAGTCCCGGCAACGCGATCATGGTGTCGCGACCCCAATCGCCAAACCAGTGGTAGCCGGCAATCACCGTTCGACCTAGTGCGGGCCCCTGGTCGCGGAGGTTCCTGAAATCCCGGACGACCAGGAAGTCATTGGCCGCCCGCCGGAGTTGCTCGAGGAACTGGCCGTCGGTGTCGACAGCAACCAGGACGCCCCGTTCCGGTGTGTTCGCCTTGCCGATCGTGACACCTGTTGGACCGGAACCCATCTCCGGGGTCGGTACCCGACCAATCGCCGCGACGGTTGCGGTCACCGTAAGGGTCTGGCCTTCCTGCAGTGTGGTCGAAAGCGTGCCGACGCAGTACAAGTCCTCCACATGATCGAACCCGCGGGCGCGTTCCTCCCGGTGCAGGAAGTTCCACCACCATCCGGCTGACGCACCGTCCCAGTCCCAAGTCGCGCCGAGTGGCGGGGTCACCACAAGCAACCATGCCGGTGCATGCCGGTGTGCGCGGACTTCGATCACCGCATGGTCCGCGGCACGCAGTGGACTGACTTCGAAGTGCCAGTCGCCATTTCCACGCCATTCCGCGTGGAAGTCCCTCGACGTGGCCAAGGGTCGAATGTGGATGGTGGCAGATGGCACACCGTGAAGCGTCCAGGAAATGTGGGTCGCACTTGCGCGATGACCAGTCCCGTCGGTAGCCGCCCCGGATGCGTCGCACCAAATTTGCCGTTCGATGCGTCCACCTGAGCCGATGTCCCATATCCAGGTGGGACGTCCGTCGACAAGCCGGAATGACCTGAGGTGATCGAATCCGCGCGGGTGGATGGTGCCGTCCTCGAACTCGTGACTGGAAAGCGGCACTGGGGTTGCACCCACCACGCCCGACACCAGTTCATCAAGATGGGAGAGGAGCACATGCCTGCCAAGCGGTGGAGCAAGGGGCGCGACAAGGAGTCCGTGATACCTGCGCGTATGCGGTCCCGGCACCGACCCGCTGGCATATCCGCCCAGACCGTCGGTGACAAGCCATTCGCGTGTCAGGCATTCATCGATGGGCGTGCCATCGGACGGTACAGAAACACGTTCACGTGGAAACCCGCCTTGGTCGTCGGCGGAACCAGATGCCGGGCCATGAGACGCAGAGACTGACGGTGACTTCGTTGCGATGCTTGCCATCGTCATTCCCTTTGCGGATGGCAGTCGGAACCGAACCGCCATCGTGATCGTATCGTGGTTCCGTCAACTACGGTGACCGTGGCACTTCCACCGCCTGCAATGGCTTGAGTATCCTGCGGAGATGCAGAGCGGAACGTCCGGTCATACCGTGATCATTGGCGGAGGGGTGATCGGGGCGTCGATTGGCCACTCGCTTGTCTCTCGACGGCAGTCGGTAACGATTATCGAACGTGGAGGGATTGCGGCGAAGCCGGGTGCATCCGGTGCGTCGGCGGCGCTGTTGG
>CANFGH010000056.1 GCA_947446285.1 Chloroflexota bacterium | reverse complement strand
GAGTGGGAATCGTCCAAGATCACCATCTCGTTGACCGCTACACGGACAACTTCAACCACGTCGACGAGTTGCGTTCTCGTGATGAAGGCACCGCTTTCAAGCGCTGACGCCGTCAGCAAGTTATCGATAAGCCTGATCAGTCGGTCTGTTGCCTCACCGATACCAATATGAAATCGATCAACGGTTTCATCAGGAAGTGACAAGTCACGGCGCTGCAAGGTTGCCGAGTATCCCTTTATCAGGGCAAGGGGGGTGCGAAGCTCATGGCTCACCATGGATATGAACTCGGATTGACGTCGCTCTGCCTTGAGACGCCCCGACCGTTCCTCGGTCATCGTCTCCACCAATCGTCGCTGTTCAATCGCCACGCCTGCGTACCCTGCGACCGCTCCGAGAAGCGCGTGCTCGGTGCGATCAAACACCTTTCCGTCTCTCCAAACAGTCAAGGTTCCCAGGGCAACTGAACTTGCGCTTAAGGGTGTTTCACCGCGAGGGCCACGCATGTCTGAAAGGATGTTGATAAATGGGTCGTCACGTTCATCAAGCGTTGACGCGCCCGCTTCGAATGGCACATCCCCCGTGGTGCGGGCCGGGATATCAGCGATTGATTCGCGTCGCCCGTGGATTGGGACCGACAGCAATCCTCCAACGAGTCCGTCGAGGTGTATCGATGCGTGCTCGTCCGGATCCAAGCCCTCGAGCGCGGTCCTATCGCCCGTTGCGGATGCATAGTCACCTGCCGAACGGCGATGAGTGGTCGCGACTACATCCGACGATCTGGCCAGGTCATCACGGATGGATAGCGTTCCACCGTCGGCATCGACAAGTTCGGCAGCGAGGTCGAGCATCCTCTGCAGGAGTTGCAACAGATCGGCGTTCGCGCCCATCGACATCGTGAGCGTCTCACCGGCATGCAGGAAACTACGCCGAAGCTGGCCAGCCAATCTGTGCGTATCTTGGGAAAGGCGGGCATTCTCGATCGAAATCGCAATCTGCGATCCAATAGCTTCGGCCGTCTCGATGTCTCGCGACGTGAACCGATAGGGTGAGGACACGTGATTGAGGAAGAGCGTTCCCGAGATCCGCTCTCTCTGGCCAAAGCCAGTGACAAGCGGCGCCACAAGGATGCTCTGGTCGCCGAAGAACGCCACAGACGCCTTGTTCGTGCGCGGGTCAGTCAATGCATCGGGCACTGCAACCGCGCGCCTGCTTTTAAGTGCCTCGGAACTGAGCGGCTCATCCGCGAGGCGCAATGGCCGGGTCTTCCACGAGGCGGTGAAGTCGGGGTTCATGCCGAAGAACGCAGCCGGATGAAGAATTTCTCCTGAGCGATCAAGCAGGAAGATGCTGGACCGGTCAGCGCCGGTCATCCTCGCGGCAAGCTCGGCAACGCGTTCCAGAAGCGCATCGAGATTGATGTGTGCCCCAGAGAGGCGAGCGATATCGGCAAGGATCGCGTCGTGTCTACCCGGGTTCACGTTGCCATCCATCGTGGTAGTGCTTGCCTACGGGGACTGGCCGCTTTCGCACCGCGTCACGGAGCTGGGCCTCGTTTGTGCGGAATGAGCGCAACAGCGGAGCGTGTGAAAGATCAGAGCGGGATGATCGATATTTTGCCGTCAACGTCTTTCCACGACCCACCAGCACGATTTGAAGTGACATGGTCGACGGCACCGCCAACGGTGATATCGACCCCCGCGTGAACCGTCTGGCGAACCGTGACCCGTGGCGGAACATGGACTTCCGCCACTTCCGCATCGAGTTCCTTGCCCCAGCCAGCCTGCACCTTGGTGGAGACCCCATTTTCCGCGCCGGCTTCCGCCGCCTCAACCGCGTGTTTGCCACGGACGAGCCCCCCGGTTATCCGGCCGGGTCCACGTCCGACACCAACGGTCACGGTCGTTTCCGAAATGACCGTGCACTGTCTGATTTCAAACCCGACAACAACCGGTCCACCGGCGTGGACCGTTGCGTGTTCCATGAACCGGGCAGTTACCGAGCCCCCTGCGGTGATTATTCCTCGCTCCTGCCCCACGAACCCGCCATTGATGGTGACGCTCCCACCTGCATTGACCGTTGCGCCTTCAATCGCGCCCATCACCGTGATGTTTCCGGTCGCTTCAACGAAAAAATCCGTGGCAATCGTGCCCGAAATCGAGACATCGCCTTCGACCCGGACATTCCCTGTCGAGAAGTCCACGTCGCCTGAGATGCTGGTCAGAGGGAGAACGCAGACGCGGTCTGCTATCCAGGAACCGGACCCGGAAGCGACGGCAACAATCGACAGTCCATCCTCAGTGACTTGGGTTCCCTTGCCATTGAACTTGTGAAGGTCGATGTCCTTTGCAACCGTTCCCGGGATTGCCACACCCCGGACGGTCATGCCCTCTGTTGCTTCCGTTACCGGCGTCTTTTGCGCTACGACTTCGCCAACCTTGAACGGCTTGCCGGTGGATCCCATTTCCCGGTAGTCGACCGTCGCCTCATCGCCCGCGATTGGCGCAGGCACGTCTGTGACCCAGGGAACGACGAAGTCAACAACCGCGTCTACTCCGTTACCGACCGGCCGTCCGCGGGCGATGAGGGTCGGGACTGACAGCCGAGAACCGACTAGTGACCCCAGTTGGTCCAAGTCAACACCCGCATCGATGCTTGCGGCTTCAAGTGAAGTTGACAGTCCGGCCTCGGTGAGCTCAGCATCGGCCCACGGGATCAACCACGCAGACATTCCGTCTGAGGACACGTGCACCGCAATCGCGTCGTCTGGTTGGGGTTGGACGGCGGGAGCAATCGCGGCGAATACGTGAGGGACTCCGTCTGCGGCTCGAATCGCTTGCGCGACCGCATCGCTGTCACGGGCGCCGATTGGCCATCCTTCAATCAAGGCATCAACGGTGGATGGCGTCGCAGGATGTAAGCCCGGCACTGGACGACGAACGGTCACCGAGATACGTCCTCGAAGGCAAGCAATCGTTGCATTTGAAGGAGTAGGGCTTGCCTCTGCGTCCGGTACGCTGGCAACGGACGCAACGATTTGCGGGGGCGACCACCGAGCCTCGACGTCGAGTTCAACTCCACCAAGCCCAAAGAGACCGCGCGAGTGCTGCGCCGTCACGGTCAGAACGAGTTGTTCAGGCGGGACCGACAGAAGATGCGCCGCCTTGAGGCGCGCTTCGTCCAGGGATTTGGCCCGAACCGCAGCAACCTTATGACCGACAGTTGCCTGGTCTGGGTTCTGCTGCGTGTCCCCTGCCACTGATGTGCCCTTCCCCTGATGGTCACCACCGACCACTCGAGACATCGATTCCTTGCAATTGAGAGGGAATAGTGCGGGCTATCCCGCACCTCCGTGCCATCGCCCGAGACTTACGCCCGACCTACTCAGTACACCTTGACGTCGGTGATCAACTCCTGATCCTCATCGAGAAAGTCAGTCTCATTTGAACAGGTCGCAATCGCATCGTCGATGTCTCGGCACACGCGCCAAACCCCAACCGATGACGCCAGTTCAGTCCCGTCCAAGCTCACGCTGCCGTTCGCGTGCCTGCTCCAACGGAAGTACCCGAGATCCATTCCAACTGCGATGTCGCGATGGGCAACATACCGTGCGCAAGCGTTTGATGCTTGTTCCCACAGTTGTGACAGGCCTGTCAGTCCGGTCGCGTGTCCTGACGCCGCGGTTTCCCCGAGGATCGTTGACGCCTGACCCGTGGAAATCCCGTAGGCGTGAGAAAATGCCTCGGCCCACTCGGTTGGCCTGATGAACACGAAGTCCGCACCGTGGGAGGCTCGCGTATGGGTCGGACGTAAATTCTTGTCTGGCTCGTCGCTCCGGCTCGAAGGGC
The DNA here is from genome assembly GCA_947446285.1 of Chloroflexota bacterium. Classification (GTDB taxonomy): domain Bacteria; phylum Chloroflexota; class UBA11872; order UBA12225; family UBA12225; genus UBA12225. The sequence goes on along the minus strand of CANFGH010000056.1, from coordinate 13,023 downwards.
TACCCGCATTCACCTGGCCCACGTTCACCTCCAGGCCGGAGTATACTCCGCGTCTCTTGGCAAGGCGCCGGTACTGATGGTCAGATCAACAGGATTTGGCGCTGCTCTGGCATCCTTTGCTACCTCCCGTCGTGAAATGGACCGATACGGCGCCCACTTGCATGATTTGGCGGGTGGCTTGCAATACGATCGGAGACTGATATGGCCATCGAGGTGCCCGGGGCACTCCCAAAGGGAATGGCTGCGTCTGGACGTGCCCAGGCACGGGAGCACCGGCTCTCCAATGGCCTGACAATCCTCACCCGTGAAGTCCGGACGTCCCCAATTGTGAGCTTCTGGGTGTGGTACCGAGTTGGCGGACGCCATGAAGTGCCGGGGACGACCGGAGTGAGCCATTGGGTTGAACACATGGTCTTCAAGGGAACCGACCGGTTCCCAAAGGGTGTCGCTGACAAGACGATCGCCGGATGTGGCGGGGTCCGGAACGGCATGACCTGGGTTGACTACACGGCGTATTACGAGACGATGCCAAGCCGGCACATCGACAACGCCATCGCAATTGAAGCGGACCGGATGACGAATGCACGCTTCCTTCCAGATGAAGTTGCGAGCGAACGGGGGGTCGTGATCTCCGAGCGTGAGGGCAGCGAAAACCAGCCCGGATACGCGCTCTTCGAGGAGACATCAGCAGCGGCCTACAAGCTGCACGCGTATGGGCAACCCGTGGTGGGTTATAAGCACGACCTGCGCTCGATGACGCGGGACACCCTGTTCGATCACTATCGACGGTTCTATGTGCCGAACAATGCCATTGTCGTGGCCGTCGGCGACTTCGACACCGATGACATGGTGACCGCGATTGACAAGGAGTTCGGAGTCATTCCACGCGGGATGGATCCGGGCATCGTTCCTGCGGTCGAGCCGGTGCAGGAAGGTGAACGCCGCGTCACCGTCAGGAGACCCGGTCCCGTCCCGATCCTCTCGCAGGCGTATCATGTTCCGGCAAACACGCACCCGGACACCCCTGCATTGTGGTTACTCGGTGCGGTACTCAGCGCCGGACGGTCCTCGCGTCTGTACACGGCCCTCGTGACCACTGGCCTCGCACAATCGGCTGGGGCGGGAAGTTCGGACACCCGCGACCCGTACCTTTTCAGGGTCAGCGCGACGTCACGCTCAGAGACGGATCCACCACGGCTCGAAGCCGCGACAATCGCCGAACTTGAGCGGTTGGCGCGTGATGGCGTGACTGATGCTGAACTTACCAAGGTCCGCAGGCAGTTTCGGGCCGGATATGTGTTCGGTTCGGAAGGCGTCACAAATCAGGCGCGCAGCCTCGGCCAGCATGAGATCTCGGATACGTGGCGCCGCGCCGATACCTATCTCGCAGAACTTGATCAGGTCACTGCCGACGACGTGCAACGGGTGTGTGCAACCTATCTGGTGGAACGCAACCGAACGACTGGGTGGTTCCTGCCCGAAGGAGAGACGCGATGACCGGACCGGTTACGGCTGCCGTGGCTTCGGGTTCCCGGGCCCCTCGTCTCGCAATTGCTCAGGCTGTCCTTTCAAACGGCATTCGCGTGTATGGGTATGAGAACCATGCCACCCCCATCATCGTCTTTCGGCTCGCGCTACCGGTGTCGGCCCTCTTGGACGTCCCGGAGCTTGCAGGTCTTGCTTCACTGACGGCGAGCGGCATCAACCGGGGAACGACTTCACGGACGTTCGCGGAGATCAATGAAGCTACTGACGGCGCGGGCATGTCAATTGGTGCGGGTTCAGGTCGACACCAGACGGTCATTTCTGCGCGCTGTCTTGAGGAAGACTTCTTGCTGGCGCTTGGACTTTTTGCGGACGTTCTGTTCAACCCCGTCTTTCCAGACCAGGAGATTGCCCAGCTGAAGGGGCAACTAATGACCGGTCTCAGGCAGTCGGACAACGACACCGGGGCGGTTGCATCACGCACATTCCGTGAGCTTTGCTACCCGGCGGGACACCCATACCGGCAACGCACCCAAGGCGATCTTGAGACGGTTCCGGGGCTAACGGTCGAACACTTGCGAGAGTTTCACCGGGACCATTTCGGGCCCACCGGCGGCTACATCGTGGTGGGTGGAGATTTTGACTTCGCAAACATCGTCCGCGAGTTCGATGCAGTCCTCGGGCACTGGTCAGGGCCGATCGTAACGCAACACGACATCCCGGATGCACCGCAACCTGATCACCAGCGCCGGGATGTCTTTCTAGCAGGCAAGACACAAAGCGATCTCATAATCGGTCGCACATGCATCAAGCGCAGTCATCCGGACTTCTACGCGCTGCGTATTGCGAACATGATCCTGGGCCGGTTGGGAATGATGGGCCGGTTGGGCGAAACCGTGCGCGAAGCCCGTGGACTTGCGTACGGGATTTCGAGCGACCTTGACGCCGGGATCGGTGCCGGACCGTGGTCGGTCCGTGCCGGAGTGAACCCGACCAATATCGACGCAGCGATCGACGGGATCAAAGAGGTCTTGCACAGGTTCAGGGACGGAGGTGTCACGGCTGAGGAACTGGACCGTGCCAAGCGGTTCAGTGTCGGGAGCATGGCCCTTCAGCTTGAAACCAACGACGGAGTGTCGGGAGCCATTGCAGACATGGTTCTGTACGGGTTGGGTCTTGACTACATTGACCGCTATCCGGCGATCGTAGAAGGCTTGACCCTTGACGAGGTGAACCAGGCAGCTTCAAGGCACCTTCCACGGATTGAGGACACGGTTGTTGCCGTTTGCGGACCCCCGGCAACGTGATGCAAGTGGCCGGACCTACTGCTCACCGGTTTCCCTGGTGCAGCGGGTCCGGTCCAGAAACTTCTACGACGTTGCTTCCTTCACCACCTCGTTCACCAGTCTCCCGTCAGCCTTGCCTTTCAGGCGTTGAGACGCCATGGGCATCACTGCAGGGAATTGGGGACCCACTTCCGCGATGATCTCGTTGATCACCGCACGGATCTCCTCGAGGCTCAGTTGCTGCGGCAAGTACTCCTGCATGACGTCGAGTTCGAGCTGCTCCTTCTCCAGGAGTTCGGTCCGGTTTCCGACCTGCGCAAAGTGGATGGTTTCCCGCTTCTGAGCGATTTCCTTCTGGATGACTGCCAGGATGTCGGCCTCCACAACCGGCTGGCCATATTTGGAGTCCTTGCGATCTGTCCGGCTCATCTCCATCATGGTGATGGCGGCGCGGAGCATGCGAATGGCGGACACCCGGCGCTGATCACGCGCGCGCATCGCGGACTTGACGTCCTCAGCGAGACGGTCCTTGACGGATTGATCGTTCATGCCCACTCCAATCGAAACCCGGTCGAGGTCAACTCTCACACAAGCGCACCAAACTCCGGTCTCGCACACTGCGCGAATCGGTCTCGGATGGTCCAGATGATGTGGTCCGGGGTTAGAATCGTGCCAGATCAGGTTGACGACCGTGAAAAGTTGCCCGACGCGTCGAATGCACGTGTTGGTCATGACCCGACCCGAGATGCGGAGTGTTCCATGGCACTGCGGTTTGAACGTGGAGATTCGTCGCGGCCGAGCGGTCATGCACTACTTTTCTTCCGGACAAGCACCGGCGGGGTTGACGATGTTCACGTCACCTATGTCGTCGTGCTGCCTGTCGTGGTGAATCCCATGAAGTACCTACCACCCGCGTTTGCCAGTCAGATTGCGGCGTTTGCCGGTCAGATTGGCGGACTGGTCGGGGCGATGGGCAACCTTGATGCGGTTCCGTTGCCGCCGATACCGGAACGCATATCGCGCGATGAACTTTGGCGGTTGGCAACTTACAGAAATGATGACGTGCTCGATGGGGGCATGGTCGACGGATCGGTAGAACGTCTCATGACCGCCGCCCAGGAAGCAACCCAGCACTATGCTGAGTCGTACCGCATTGCGTTGGCGCGGGTTCCGATTGGCGAGACTGACGCCGGGCCCGTCGAACTCGAAGCCCCCGACGATGACACACTGCGTTGGGTCTTTTTGGACGAGCGCGGTCGGATTGATGAGCTCACCAAACTGACTGGGCGTCTTCGAGATGCCATCGATGCGGGAGACGCACTCCACACCTGGGAACTCGCGACGACGATGCGGAGGCTCGGCTCCCACCTGCCTGAAAAGTACCGGGTCACCGAAATGGTTGCAGGAGCCGTCCGTGCCGGAACGGTTGGCGCCAGTCTCGCCCAACTCTATCTTGACCGTTGTTACAAGCTTTGCAGCGAAGCGTACGAAGATCTGGGCAGGATTGACCGCGAGATCCTTCGATTCGAGTCGATATAGTGGCCGACCTCGCGGCAAGTCCCAGCTAGACGCTCTGCCGGGACTAACTTCGTGGAGTGACCTGACGACCGGCTGATCGTCGGAGCAGGTGTTCGGGTGGCGGAGTACCGTTCGCGCCCAACGCAGCCGGGAAGATTGCGCGCAGCAGCGTTTCAACGGCCGGCACGACGCCAGGACCTGTCGCATTGAGCAGGAAGTCAGGGGCGATCGACCATGTGCTTGGCGTGGTGCTCGGGTTGGGCACGTTGTTGGCTAGGAAGCTCCGAAGTCCCGCGTGCTCACTATTCGCGTCAGCCTCCCCGCAAGTACCAACGAGGATGACGTCAGCGGGAGGTATCACGGGTGCATCGGGCGAATACGGTTCGGAAAACAACAAGCCTCCAGCAGCGTTGATCAACTGCTTGCCTCGCTCGGACACCGGGCACCACGAACCTGTGTCCGGATCGTAGATTGCCACCGAGACCGTAGGTAGACGAGTACCCGGCGTCTGAGTTAGGTACCGCGCGACGTGCATCCGGAGGGCGAGCAAGCGCGCGGCCCGTACGGTCTGGAGGCGGACAGCACGTTCGGTCACTCCGAGGATGGTGCCGATTGATCCAATCCAGCCGAGCTCATCTTCAAGGCTGACCGGGTGCACGATCACGACCCGAGGGTCTTCGCCGTGAACTCCCAGCGATTGGACTGGTGGACCTGACTGCACGCCACAACCTGAACAGTCGGTCTCGACGAGGATGACGTCCGGGTTCGAACGCAGTACCTCGTCAATGTCGACGGTAACGTCTATGAGGTGCCCGGACTGGTAGCGACCACCACGACGACCCAGAGACGAAATGTCGACTGAACGCAGAATAACGCTTGGTGGGACCGCCGCGTGTGGCGTAGCCTCGGCAGGGTGCCAACCGGGCTTGTCTGGCGCGCAAACGATCCAGTCGCCCAACCCGAGTTCAATGACGGTGTCACGCACTCCCGGAGTGATGGTCGCAATGCGCATTCGTTGATGGTACGCACAACAGCCCTGGCGCGTGCGCAAAGCGTGAAATCCTAGTCATTCGGTATCGAGATCCACTCACACCCCGTGGACTGGTGCGGCTATGCGTTGCCGATGAGGCGTTGGTGTTCAATCAGGATGCAGCGATCTTGGATCACCGTCAGACCGGCGTCCAAAGCCCGTTTGCAGGCGACGTCATTCACGACGCCAAGTTGCAGCCAGATCACTTTCGCCCCGTGGGCAATCGCTTCCTCGACGACGGCAGGTACTTCGTGAGACTGCCGAAAGACGTTCACAATATCGATCTGGGACGGAGCCAGACTGAGCGATGCAACTGCAGGGACACCGAGTGCCTCGTGGATCCGTGGATTTACGGGGATGATGGCGTAGCCGTGTGTCTGCAGGTAGAGACTGACCCCGTGCGACGGGCGGTCCGGTTTATCTGACAGGCCAACGACTGCAATGACCTTTGCCGTCTTCAAGATCGATCGCATCGTGTGGTTATCGGTCAGCGGATACCCACTCATGAGGCAATCCTAACCCGGCGAAGACAGTCCAAAACTTCGCAACCCGGTGACGATCCTTTGCCCTCCATTGGGACGATTCTTTCTAGACATTGCCCCGATTTGGCTGGCACCTTATCGTAGTGCGGAATTCCGCCGCACCGAGTTGGAGACACGAATGGTTCAGGACGCTTCACACAATTCAATGCATACTCCGAGATTTTCGCCGCGCATGGCCGAACTTGGGACGGAGGGCGCCTTTGAGGTTCTCGCGCGGGCACGCGCGCTTGAAGCGCAGGGCCGACGAATTGTCCACCTGGAGATCGGGGAACCGGACTTCGAAACCGCACCCCATATTGTCGAGGCCGCCGTAAAGGCGTTGCATGACGGATTCACCCATTACGGACCTACCGCAGGGCTTCCACCGGTTCGTGCGGCTATCGCCGCGACCGTAAGCCGTACGCGTGGCCTGGATATCTCCCCGGATACGGTCATCGTTACCCCTGGTGGAAAGCCGGTCATCTACTACACGATCCTCGCGACCTGCGATGCCGGCGACGAGGTACTTATTCCGGACCCGAGTTACCCGATTTACGAGTCTGTCGTCCGGTACGTTGGGGCAAAGCCGGTATCGATCCCGCTTGAGTTCGACCGAGGCTTCCGGTTTGATCCCGAAGCACTTCGTGAACGGGTTACCCCACGGACACGGCTCATCATTCTCAACTCGCCTCACAACCCGACCGGCGGCGTCCTGACGCCATCAGACTTGCAGGCGGTCGCCGATATCGCGATCAGGCATAACCTGTGGGTGCTCTCTGACGAGATTTATTCCCGGATCATTTACGATGACGGCGCAGGCGGACGTGCCCATCACAGCATCGCGTCAATTCCCGGAATGCTTGAGCGCACGGTGATCCTTGATGGCTTTTCCAAGGCCTTTGCGATGACTGGTTGGAGGCTTGGGTACGGCATCGTCCCCGCACCCCTCTTGCCTCACCTTGTTCGACTTCAAGTAAATGTGAACTCCTGCACGGCCAGTTTTGTTCAGATGGCCGGGATTGCCGCCCTGAATGGTCCGCAGAAAGGGGTTGACGTCATGGTTGCCGAGTTCGATGCAAGGCGCCAACTTGTCGTCGCAGGGCTAAATGCGATTGACGGGGTGGAATGCCGTGATCCGGGTGGTGCGTTCTATGCGTTCCCTCGCATTGACGTGCCAGGTCGCACTTCCAAGGAAGTAGCCGATTCGCTTCTTGCAGAGGAAGGGGTTGCCATCCTGGCCGGGACGGCATTCGGCGAATATGGCGAGAACTTCCTGAGGCTTTCGTTTGCGAATTCACGCGCGGAGATTGCTGAAGGACTGGCTCGGATCCGCCACGGAATCGAGCGACTTCGCAAACACTGATCTTTCGCGCCGAACCAGTGAGGGACGGGACCCCCGCACAGGGGTCCCGTAAACGCAGTCGCTTCGACGGTTGGTTTTTGTCCAAGTCGTGGATGTCGGCAACCGGATGGATTCCCATCCAGGAGGGTCAGGAGCTCCGGCCCTGACGGACGCAATCGACAAAGGATCTCGCGCGACGTTCAAGTTCCGCCCACTCGCGGCGGTCAACGACGCCTTTGTCAACCAAGTCGGATCCGGCACCCACGGCGACCGCGCCTGCCCGGATGAACTCGGCCACGTTCGATGGCGACACGCCACCGGTGGGACAGATCGGGATGAAATTGAGTGGGCCCCGAACGTCTTTCAGATACCGGGGCCCACCTGCGGATGCCGGGAAAAGCTTGACGATGTCGGCACCCGCATCCCACGCCATCACGATTTCCGTTGGGGTGAAGGCTCCCGGTACCGACGGGATATCGTGGTGGGATGCGCGGCTGATCACTTGCAGCGAAGTGTTCGGCGCAACGACAAAACGCGCTCCAGCATCAACCGCTTGGTCGACTGCATCGGCCGTGAGTACGGTGCCGGCGCCAATGACCATCCGTGATCCAAGGGCGTTCGCAAGCCCCTTGATCATGTCCAGCGCGCCTGCGGTATTCAGCGTCACCTCCACCACGTCCACTCCACCTGCGAGGAGTGCCTCGGCCGCTTCGACAGCCAATGAAGCCTCGGTGTGGCGCATGATGGCCACGACACCGTTCGCCGTCATTCGTCCGACAACTGCCTTGCGTGCGGCGGAATCACGTGTCATGCCAGTACCTCCCCGTTCCTTCTATGGTCGCTGCGCAGTGTTCTTAAGCAATGGTGGCCCAGCCAATGATCCCATTGAGATCCTGAGGTCTCAGTTGGCGGTGCTTATGTTGATCCCTCGGTTCGCGTCTCAACAATGTCGAGGCCGTGGAACAGGCCATCGCCACCTGTTGGAACCCATAGCGGAACTGAGCTTGCCGAAATCTCCAACGGACTATTTGCGCGAAGATCGACCTCGCCCCCTGATTCGGCACTGTCGAGGCCACGTAGGAGCGGGACCATGTTCATCACGCTCTGCGCCACCGATCCAACGAAGTTCGACCCGGTCCGAACCGCAGCGACAAAGTCGAGCCACTCATTCACGTATCCGCCGTCGACTGAGGCACTGCTGGTACGTGAGACACGCCAGGACTGCCCTGACCCGTTGATGTCGTGGACGTCGAAGCCTCGGGACTCCTGCACGTAGGGTGGCGTCAACGTCATTGTCCCGGCGTCGCCGTACAACCGGAGCCGATTGTCATCCGGCGGAACCACAATTTCGGGGTGGATGGCGGAGTAATTGCCCACGGTTCCACTTGCAAATGCCAGGTTGAGGACGAACGTCGACGGGCCCCCCATCTGCGAGTTCGCGTGTTGGATAAGTCCATGAACCTTCGCAACATCGCCGAGGAGCAATCGCATCGCTGCCATCATGTGGATCCCACCATCAAGATGGGGTCCACCGCGGTATCCGGGCTGATGACGCCATGGCGTGCTTGAAAATGTCCCGGCCCGAGGCACGTACTGCCCGGAAATTCGCCAAGACAGTGAGTGAACCCTTCCGAGTACACCCTGGTCGAGGTGAAATCGTGCAAGCCGGAGATCATCCCGATAGAAAAAGTTCTCGGCCACAAACAGGATTCGGTCAGGGTGTGCGCGCTCGAGCCCAAGGAATTCTTGCGCGCGGTCCAGATCGCCCCCAGGAGGTTTCTCGCAGAAGACATGCTTCCCTGCCTCAAGTGAGGCTTTGGCCGCGTGATGGAGCATGGGAATGGGCAGGAGGATCACAACTGCGTCCACGTCGGCACGGTCGAGCATCTGACGGTAGTCGGCGTACCGTGCACTTCCAGGCAGGCCAGTCTCGCCCTGGAACCGCGCAGCTGAGGCATCGTTTGGCTCTGCGAATGCAATTGGAACGACGTGATGGCGCAGACGTGAAAGTGCCGGCCAATGCAGACGTTCCATCGCGAGGCCTGCACCGATCGCACCGATCCTGAGTGGCTCGTGCCGTCCCGGGGCGATGATGTTCGGATCCACTGTAACTCCTTGGATATGCCCGGCTTGCCCGCAAGGCAACGCTGCACTTGACGGAATTGACCGGCAGGTGCAGCGTCTCTCGGGTTGGGAAGTCGCTGATGTCAGAGTTTCAGGGCAACCGGCTTGCCCGTGCGGGTTGATTCGTAAATGCCCTGGATCACCGCGACCACACGGTAGCCATCGAGTCCAGTTACCGCAGGTTGGCGTCCGGTCTGAATTGCCCTGATGACGTCCCGCAGCTGATAGGCGTGGAAGTTCGGCAGTTCCCCAGACCCGTAGTCGCGTGCCTCATGGTCCGACATTCCTGCTTCACCCGGAACCGTCCAGATGTCATTCGTCCCGACGTCGGTGGGACCCGTCGCGCCTGCACGTTCTTCCGGCGGTATTTCCCAGCAGTCCAGACTGACCGTTGCGCCACTGGAACCGACAACCGACACACCGTGGATCCGTCGTGCCGGGTTCATGGACACCGTGCCCTTGATGATCCCGAGACCACCGGACTTGAACCGGATGACGGCGACCGCGTTGTCTTCGATCTCAACATACGGATGATTCACGTTGGCCCAATAGCCGAAGATTTCCACCGCTGGTCCGCCGTACCAAAGAAGGAAGTCGATGTTGTGGGGTGACTGGTTCATCATCACGCCACCACCTTCGGTGTCCCACCGGCCTCGCCAGGCATCGCGCCGGTAGTAGGCTTCATCGCGCCACATCTCGCAGTACGACTCGCCCATGACAATCTTGTCGCCGAGCTTTCCTGCATCGATTGCGTGCCGGATCCGCTGAGCAGCAGGAAACCAGCGTCGCTGGGACATCGATGAAAGCAGTGTCCCGTACTTGGATTGCGCCTCCAGCACCCGGTCGGCATCTTCAAGTGTCGCGGTCAGAGGCTTCTCGACGATCCCATGTATCCCGCGTTCAGCCGCGAGGATGAGTGGGTCCGCGTGCTGGGGATGGGGGGTACAAATCGACACGACGTCAATGCCACCGGCATCGAGCATCTCGCGAACACTTCCGAATGACCGCCCGACGTGCCAGCGTGAAGCGAATTCGGCAGCGCGTGCAGGATCCACGTCACAACAGGAAACGATTTCCGCCTGGTCACTCATCACCGCAAGTCCGGTCGCGTGCGCGTTTGCGATCCCGCCGGTCCCCACGATCCCGAATCGTACTTTCGAGGCCATGAATGCTGTCCGCCCTTCGTGCCGTCACTTCGTGAGGCGCCGTGAATGGTAAACCCCGTCGGGTTTGGGTGTCGGCGGGGCGCGAAGAGACCCGAGTGACGCCTTCGGAAGAGTTAGGGATTGACTGGAAAACCGTCGGGTGAAAATGCTGGCCGGGGGGGTAAAAGGCACACGACATCGGTGCCACCCGTTACCATTTGCTCGCGCATCCCGCAGTGTGGCGGGACTGAGGGTCGGTAGCTCAATGGTAGAGCAACGGACTTTTAATCCGTTGGTTCTGGGTTCGAGCCCCAGCCGACCCACAAGTAACCTTACCTGTTGGCGCCCTCATTCCAGTGACATTGAAGATGAGGTTGGTCACCGACGTGGGGCCATCCTGCATAGGCTGACGTGAAGCCTGACGTGAATTGACCATCACCGGCTTAGTGATCGCTCGCATCGCGATGGTGGGTGAGAACGCTGAAGCCGGGAGCAGTGCTTCCGGATCGTTTCGGGCATCCAGGGAGCCGTGCGACGGCCGCGAGTCCGGCGAGCCTGATCGCTGTTGCCTTTCTTCTGCCGTTGACTCGGCGCATGGACGAACGGGAAATGGACCACGAGCGGGAGCTGGCGTGTCAGGGCGATCCCTGACGGGGTCTACTAGCTACGCTGGTCTAGATCGCGCACCGGTGTTGCCGAATGCTCTATTCCGGTGGGTGTGAGGTCTGCACCACCCGTGTGCGATGGCGTCCCGTTTCCCGGAACACCGTGCTGTTACCCGTTTTCGCGGGTGTGCCCCCTGGTTTTCAGTTGCGATGCCCGCGACCGATAGAGGCACCGGGATCAAGCCCCCCGCCTCCCAGTACCCGGTGCGGCCCCCGTGGCGTTGGATGGCGGCCTGCCGGACTTCTGGACGCGTGTCGAGCAGCCGCTGGTGACCCGTGCCGCAGTTGACTTACGTGGCGGCGTTCGTGAACTTCGGCCGTGACATCGTGGCTTGGGGACGGGTCGTTCGCGACCCGACCGGCAGCGGGGTGATAGCTCGCCGGAGCGCGGGCGGGGACCTTCACGAAAATTCTCGTGGACGATCCCGGACGGTTCTCACCCCTCGCAAGCGCAGCGTCTTCCCGACGGGCACTCGTCCTTGAGGTCGAGCCGTTCGTGGGTGATAGCCCCGTGCGGTGGACTGTGCCGGTCACCGAATCCCGTCGGATTGCAGGAACCAAATGGAATCGCACGATGAAGATGCAACTTGGCCGGCCCCTGAAATCACCGGCCTCGGGAGGCCGGTCTGCGTTGCTACGGGCCCGACGGTTCAACGCCTGGACGTTCCCGCACCGATCGCCGCGTCGCGCCTTCACGGGAAGGGGTTGAGGCACCGCGCTGGCAACCTCGTTGTGGAGAAGCGAACGGTCATTGAGGCGACCAGACGAGTACGCCGGGCCTGGCAGGAGACCGCGCCCCGGGACTTTCGCATCGGGATGTTGGCGTCGATCAGGCTGATCGACCTCATCGAAAAGGACGCGCTTGACTGCTGGGAGCGGTCGCTCAGGTGCAAGCCGGTCGACACGAAAAAGGCCGTGCGGAGGGTGAACGGCCGGATTGACCTGTCCACCGGAGTGGTGCACACCGGCGATCGGACTTGCACCCAAAGAATGGACAGTGTCCAGCACACGGGCCACATTGGCCGGACAAGGAGACCCAATGATCCGTCGACGCATCGTTGGTGTTCCGGCATCCGCGCGGGGACCCGGAACGCCGGCCACCGACTAGGCGTTTCCCGCTACCGCCACCGTCGTTGACCTGCGCACCGAACGCTGGGGCAACTACCTGACGATCTTCGAGTGGCAACTATTGCACGTGCAAGTATTGCAATATGGCCTGATGATCATGACACCGGATCCGGCTAATCCCAAGGAGATGCGCAACACCATCCTGCCGGACCCGACCCGTCCTGAGGGATCCATCTGGCAGCTCGAATTCGTCGATGGCCTGGCTTCACTGACGATCGACGGACGTCCGATCTGGAACGGTCCGGTTGCCAACCTGGACAAGACGGTGATGATCAGCGAGACCCGTAACGACCCCGAACATGACCGGACCATGATTGTCCGGTCGGTCAAGTTCGGCGGCGCACGCTAGTCCCGATCCCCCGCTGGGGTTCCCCCATGGAGATCCAGGCACCGCTTGCCCGCCAATCTGGGGAGATCGGTGTGCGATGTGGGTTTGGGACGATATCCGTCTCTTGAACCCAGAAGGACCGCCGTTGCCCGGAGGGAGATGCGGACCATATTGACCCCGCGGACCAAATGGGTGCAAGTCCAGACACACGGACCGTATGGACCCATGTGTCCCAACTAAATCGCGCGGGCGGCGGCGATGGCACGTTGGTAGCGGGGTTCCCGGGTGGTCGTGGCCTGGGGATCGAGCGGGGTGTAGGCACCGTCTGGCACGTCGGGGACGACGATGGTCACGCGCCGGCTCGGGCGGATGACCCCCAGTGCCCGGCCCCGCTCGACGAGTGAGGCGAGCGGGTCGGGGTCCCCCTGGCGGGCGAGCATCGGGATCATCT
>CANFGH010000055.1 GCA_947446285.1 Chloroflexota bacterium | reverse complement strand
TTCGGGTACGTGAAGGTGCGGTACCGGGGACTGGCGAAGAACACGGCGCAGCTGACGACCCTGTTCGCCCTGTCGAACCTCTGGATGGTGCGTCACACCGTGCGGGTTGGCGAGGGCGGAGCATGCCCGGAAGCGTTCGGGAGGCGTCCCGGAGGCCCCACCGAGGCCTCCTGGAGGTCGGCGGCCCGTGCCCGGACCCCCTTTGGGCGGGTGGAACCACCTCGCGATGGGTCACCGGCCAAGTTCCGTAGACCCCTGACGACCGATCCAGACGAAACTGACCGCGACGACGTCCCCGGCACCAGAGATTCAGCCTTGCGCAGCGCATCCCTAATTCTTTGCCTTGTCCTGACGGAACATTCACCGCTGGGTACGGCGTCGCAAGCATGGTAGGGACATTCGACATCGAGGCGGTCATCCGGCAGGACGGTCGCGACGACATCCGCGTTCCCTATGTGGTTAATCTCAATGTCCCCCCGATGCCAACACCATCATCGTCCGCGTCATCGCCGATTGGGAAGGGGGTCCCGGGTTCACCCGGTGCCTACGCAACCCCGATCGCACCCGCCGAGGCGCGCGCACTCCGTAATCCGATCGCAAACACCTTGGCGTCCGCAGAACGGGGACGACTGATCTACACCCAATCCTGTGTCACGTGTCACGGCGTCACGGGCAAGGGAGACGGGCCATCTGCGGTCGCGATACGCCCACCGCCAGCTGACCTGTCGATGCACGTGTCCCTACATACCGAAGGTGACCTGTGGTGGTGGGTGACGAATGGCATTGCCGGTCGGCCGATGCCCGCATGGCGCGACGCGCTCACCGATGACGAACGGTGGGACGTGGTCAACTACATGATCGACGAGTTCAGTCCGAACGCCCGCCGGACACCGTGACGCCGCTTTCCAAACCGTCCTACAGTCGCGCCCCGTTTACGGCGCGAGACAATTACGGGTCACTGGGTTCCGCCCCAGACAATGATCCACCGGTCAGTTCGACGGGACGCCGGGGCGCGAAAGCGAAACAACCCGGCTGAACCGGGCACGGACCGATGGGTCGTGGGTCGACACCACAAGTGTTGCGCCCCGGTCAGCACATTCGGACTGCAGCAGGTCGAGGACGGCAGATGCACTGGTCTCGTCAACGTGAGCGGTCGGCTCGTCCGCAAGGACGACGGATGGCCCGTTTGCGAGGGCCCGCGCAATCGCCACGCGCTGCTGTTGCCCACTGCTCAACTGGTTTGGTCGATGGCCGAGCCGGTCACCCAGACCGACCCGTGCAAGCAGGTCGGTGGCGTGTCGGCGCGGGTCAGTCTGCCGGTTGCCCGCCATCGACATGGCGATCAAGACATTCTCGAGGGCCGAGAATGCGCCGAGCAGGTTGAAGGTCTGGAAGACGATCCCGATCTGCCGTCCACGCAATCGGTCCCGAGCGGGCTCGGGCAGCAAATGGACCGCATCGCCACCGATCCAGACCTCCCCGGAGCTGACCGGAGTGATCCCAGCCAGGACATGAAGAAGCGTGGTCTTGCCCGATCCCGACGGACCGACTAGGGCAACCGCCTCCCCTTGCCCAATCTCCAGCGCATCCAGCTCGAGCGCGGTGACCGTCCCGCCGTCCGGAGATGGGTAGACCTTGCGGACGTCATGGATGCGAATTGCGGGTGAGAGTCCCGTCGATGCCATGTGGCGAGTATGCCCGAGGAATGTCACCTTCCAGTGAACCCGTCTCGCCAGGTATGCCATCGCGCCACCCGCTCACCCGGTTGATGCAGCGGGGGTTCGCTGCCGCGATATACTTGCCCAGTTCCCGTTGCGGGGGTAACTCAGTTGGTAGAGTGCCTGCCTTCCAAGCAGACTGTCGCGAGTTCGAGTCTCGTCCCCCGCTCCATCCCCACCTTGCAGATCAGCGCGACAGCCTGCCTGCAATTGGGCCCCGGAAGGGTCCTGCCACAGCGCTTCGCCACCATCTAACTGGACAAAAGCGGTCGCTGGAAACCGTTCTGGGAAACCTGGCCGCCCCATTCCGTGGGATCGCCAAATAGAGCCGTCAGGAACTACGCTTCCGGTCAATTTGTGTGTCGCAACGACTGGTGATCCCTAAGAAATCTATGGCGAGCGACCAGCCTGAAAGTGTCCAAGGCGCAACCGAGAATGTTGTTGCGGCGGTGATCCGGCGTGGGTCGCGAGTGCTGTTGTGCCAGCGACCGGCCCACAAGCGCCACGGAGGCCTCTATGAGTTCCCGGGTGGGAAGTGCAATGGCGGCGAAACCATAGACCAGGCCATCGCCCGTGAACTCCTTGAGGAACTCGGTGTAACGGTGACGCACATCGGGTCTGTGCTGCACTCAATCCACGATCCCGGGTCGACGTTCGTGATCCACTTCACCGATGTCCGG
This sequence comes from Chloroflexota bacterium, assembly GCA_947446285.1. Classification (GTDB taxonomy): domain Bacteria; phylum Chloroflexota; class UBA11872; order UBA12225; family UBA12225; genus UBA12225. The sequence continues at coordinate 14,487 of CANFGH010000055.1, read as the reverse complement.
ATTGACGGCACTCCGCTCACTATCGAACACTCGGATCTCCAGTGGGTGACGTTCAACGAAGCCCTCTACCTTGACCTCGCGCCGAGCGACCGGAGATTCGTGGAGGACTTCCTCCACCGAGCGGGCCAAGCCGACTGACTCCCGATCGCAGCGCACGGCTCTCGACGCCGCCACAACCGGGTTCACGGACCTGATCGGACCTCCACCGAGGGCTGGATCCGCATACGGACTTGAACCATAGTGATATGGACCGGTTCGATCCCAACTCGCACCAATCCCCGCGTAAACAACCTTCCAGCTCTAATAAGTTGGCACGACCCACCAATAAAAACACGTGCGGGTATGCTTAATCGTGCAAATTGCACTCGTGGCAATTCGCGCGGAAATGAAGGGATTGGTCGAATGGGTTCGGGGCTACCGGTGATCCGGGCTGCGCTGATCGCGCTGTTCATGGCAGGGTGGATAACCGGTGCCCCGGTCGCACGGGCGGAGAACCCGTTCGGCATCGACTGGTCATGGGCAACCGCGGAGCTGGACCGCATGGACGCCGCGCTCGACGACATCGAACGCGCTGACCGACGCATCACCACCGACGAGGCCAAGAACACCTTGTTCTTCGATTACTACAACACCGTGGTCGATTTGCAAGTCGCCGACGACACGGGGTATCTGGACAAAGTCACTACCATCGGCTTCTCGTGCGTGAATAATCATTCATACGCCAACGGCACGCATTATGCCCTGTGTCAGTACCAGTACATGAGGGTCGATAACGAAGTACGATTCGCCTACGAATTGATGGATCAGTACGCCTTGTGGATGTCGCACTGGTACGCGATGCGCGAGGGCATGTCACAGCGAAACAGTGACATCATCCATAACCAGCGGGCCGGGGGACTGCTGGCCCGGGTGCGCAAAATCATCCAGAATCAACGGACCTACATCAAGAACCTTTCGTGATCGGCAACCCGTAATGATCGGGACCAACTAGGCCATCTCCGCCCTTCCCGGTGGTCGCCGTTGGCGGGCAATCTCCGCCTGCGGATCACCACCCGAACCCCTGGCGTCGCATCTGTTCGATGTCATTGGCATAGGCCGTGCGCTCGGCCCCCGTTGGAGGACAGGGGTCAATCGGGCCGTAATCCGCCGCCGGGTCGAAATCGTGGGCAAGGCCTCGGTCAATGTCGGGGGCGATCAGCAACCACGTCTTGCTTTGGTGATCGGCTTGGAACTTCGTCCATGGCGTCCACGGCATGACCTGCTCGACCACCAGGGTCGGGTCGTCGGCCATGCCCTCCCGGTGCTTGCCGTCGGAGCCGATGTGCAGGAAGACGCGGGCCATCATGAGGTCTGTCCCGCCCTCGGCATACTCCAGGCAGTCCGACCGGCGGGAGTACGCGGGGAACTGCTCGACCGTGATGCGCGGGTTCCGGCAGGCGCCAAACGGGAATGCGGTCTCGTCGGAGAACCGGCAACCGCGGCAGTTGCCGAAGGGCAGGGGCACCCACCACTCGTTGCGTGCCGGGCGGGACGGGTCCTGCACCTTTACGAGCAGCGTGCGCTCAACCTGCTCGGGCGGGTACCACGGCTCGTCGGCACCGCTGGCGTAGAACTGCGTGACGTGCAGGCGCCGGTTGTCCATCGTCGAGGTGTGCTTCAGGTAGGCTACGCCTTTCCTCCGTCTCGGCTAAAAACTCGCCAGGACACCTCGCACCGACTGCGTGAACCTGGCTCACCGGCATAGGTCGTCTTCAGACACAGGTGTGCCATCCACGCCAGCGCCCGGTACCGCAGTCGTGAACACCGAAGAAACACTGCTTGCGATGCGACGCGCGATCTCCGGCACGACGTCGCGGCGTGAAGGACATCGCACCGCCAACACCTCCCACCTGAAAGATCAGCGTGGCCAGGCCGGATCGATCCCGGTGGTGGTCTCGTCCCAGACTGACCCAGTCAGGTCCACCCCGATTGCTTCGGACATCAAGGCATTCGTCAGGATGGCACCGTCCAGGTTTGTGCCGGTCAGGATCGTCCCGACCAGGCTCGCCTCCATCAATGAGGCGTTGCCGAGATCTGCCCAGCGAAGGTTCGCCGAACGGAAGCTGGTGGCGAAACAGTCGGCGCCTCGCAGGCTCGCCGATACGAGACTCGCATCCCGGATCATCGCACCGCGGAGGATGGCGCCGGCGAGGTTGGCGGCGTGAAGGGTCGCGCCGGTGAGGGTTGCACCCGTCAGGTTGGCCCCTTCCAGGACCGCACCGGAGAGGGTTGCCCCGCGCATGTCGGCACCCGAGAGATCGGTGCGCACAAGGATCGTGGTATAGAGGTCCGCCCCGGTGAGGTTCGCCCCCGCCATGGTTGCGTCGGTCAAGTCGGCCTTCCAGAAGGTCACCCCGCGCAGGTCGGCACCGGTGAAGTCGGCGCCGATGAGGTTCTGGCGGGCGAAACTCTTGCCACGCAAGTCCTGTCCGGCATAACTGTCTGCCGTGGCGATCCGTCCGGATCCGACAAGGACGACCATGGCGGTTGCGATCGCGAGGAATCCACGCAAAATGTTCATGACCGGATGGTAACGAGACGACCGGTCACGTGCCTACGCCGACACGTTCAAGGGACCACTCGCGATGAATGGTCAGTTAGACGCGGTCGAGGCGTCAACGCCGACCGGCGGGGCCTCAACACTGGCTGGTCTCGCCCTGGGGATCAGGCGGGTCAACAGGAACATCACCGCCGACGCCACGAATGCGACACCGAACCCGATCGCAAGCGACGACGCGCGTGACACCCCGCCAATGAGCGGCGGTCCTGCCAGAAACCCGGCGTAGCCCATGGTCGCAACCGCTGCGATCGCTGCCCCCGGCGTCTGTCCCGGGAGCCGGGATGCCGCGCTGAGTGCAATGGGGAAGATCGTGCCAATCCCTACCCCGCAGAGGGCGAAGCCTCCCACCGCAAGGACCGGGTTGGGTATCGCGACCGCGATCATGATCCCAAGGCCCGAAAGCACCGCACCTGACGCCAGAACAGTTCTTGGGTCGAACCGGGCCGCCACGCGGTCACCGAGTAGCCTTGCCGTCGCCATCGTCACGGAGAAGGCGCCAAACGCAAGTCCCGCTGATGCGGGCGACATCTCCAAGGTCGTTCGCAGGTAGATGCCCGACCAGTCAGCCACGGCCCCTTCCACCAGCAACGAGAGGCCAGCAATCGCGCCCAGTGCGAGCAACGCCGGGGTAAGGCGGGCGACCGACCGGGTAGCTTCCGCATGCCTCGGCGCCGACGGCAGGAACCAGTGCGTCGTTACAAGGATCGCACTACCCGCGAGCAATCCGGTAACCGTGAGGTGCGCCTCAGGCGAAATTCCCATTGCCATCACGGGAGCCGCGATCAATGTCCCGAACAGACTGAATAGGCTCCACGAGCCGTGGAAACCCGACATCAGCGGCGCACCGTGATGCTCCTCAACCTCACTGGCCTGACTGTTGAATGCCACGTCGATTCCACCGACTGCCACCCCAAACAGCATGAGTGCCCCGAACAGCGTCCATTGCGACGTTGCAAAACTCGGCAGTCCAAAGAGCACCATGAACATCACCGCAATGGCGGCCGTCACGTGGGTACTTCCGAAGCGAGCGGTGAGTGCGCCGGCGATTGGCATGGCCGGTACCGATCCCATCGCGCCGCCGAGGAGTGCAAGCCCGAGCTGCCCGTCGTCAAGGCCGGCCTGGATCTTCACGTCTGGAATACGAAGGAACCATTGGGCAAGTGCGACGCCGTGGAACCCGAAAACGGCCGTCGTGGCAATCCGCGCTGACCTGATCTGGGCGCGCGAAAAACGGAGGCCCTCTTCCGGGAAGTGTCGTCCACTCATTCACCGGAAGGGTACCCACCCGGCTGATCACGCCGGGCAGGCAGGCGTCGTAGGAAAAGGTAGATCCAGCTGATCAGAAACCGGATTTCGCTTCGGCAATGATGGCATCCACTTCGATCTCGACCAGGTGTGCCGGGTCTATCAACCGAGAAACCTCAACCATCGTGGATGCGGGACGGATCTCGCTGAAGATCTCGACGTGCGCGCGCCCGACCTCCTGCCAATGGGTGATGTCCTTGAGGAAGATCCGGGTCCGGACGACATCGCTGAACGACGCCCCCATCGCCTCAAGGGCACTTCCGACAATTGCGAAGATGGCTTTTGTCTGCCCGTACGGGTCACCGGGAGACAAGACGCTGCCGTCTTTCGCAGTGGCGGTCGTTCCCGCGACCGAAATGTGGCTGCCGACACGCACGGCACGCGAGTACCCAACCTTCGGCTCCCACGGCGACCCAGACCCAACCTGCACTCTTGCACCAGCCATGACTATCCTCCATTTACATTGGTCCGCCACCGCCCGACCATTCCACGAACTCGTCAAGGCGCGGTGACGGTGCCCTGCTACGCTATCCAAGTGCAAGCAACGAGGCACCCCTTCGACTTACAACTGCTCGTCCTCGATGCGGACGGCACCCTCTTCACGAGCGACGAAAAGGTGACTGAGCGCACCAGCGCCGCAATCCGGCGCGCGCAGGACCGAGGGGTCAAGGTGGCCATCGCGTCCGGTCGGCGCCGTGCCCGCACCGTCGAAGTCTTCGACCGCCTCGGGCTCGACGGCGTCTACTTGATCTCGAGCCAAGGCACGGCGGTTTGGGAAGACCCGATGGGCACCAGTCCGGTCCTCCTAGCCCACAATCCACTGCCACGCACCGAGGCGATGCGCGTCCTGTCACGCATCCGCGCCCACCAGTTAGCCTCGGTGATGATTGGGCATCCCGGCGTGGCTGACACGATCTTTCATGATGGCGACCTTGACGCCCACCCGGCAATTGGCCGGTATGTCCAGTTCAATGGCGTGGCCGCCAAACCCCTGGATGACTCTCCGGATGGGCCAGCATTCGGCCTCGACCCGACCCAGTTTGTGATCCTTGCCCCCCTTCCTCGCCTTCGCGATTTGCGGGACGACCTCACTGGACGACCCGTAATCCGTGATCGGTACGAACCGTACCCGGCGTCGGGAGTGACCTCGCTTGACGCGACCGCTAGGCGTCCGTGGCACGTGATCTTCTCGCGCGGTCAGTTCACCGCGGGAGCCGCGTTGGAGGTCGTCGGCCCGACAACCAACAAGGCCACTGCGGTCGCTGCGCTCGCGGCTCATCTCTCCATAGGTAATAAGAGCGTGGCCGCGTTTGGCGACAACATCAATGATGTGGAAATGCTTGGCGCGGTGGGACTGGGAGTTGCGATGGGCAACGCCACCCCAGCCGCCCGGGCCGCCGCCTGGAGCGGGATTGGGCGTCGGGATGGCGCACATTCGGTTGCGGCGATGGACCGGATAGCCCCGTCCAACGACCGGGACGGCATCGCTTGGACCCTCGACTACCTCTTGGAAGGGCACTTGCCACCCGGGTGGTCGGCGGCACTCGGTTAGCCGTGGTCTGAACCAGCACGCACCGCTACGGCGCGCCCAATTAGATGAGTGCCGGCGAGGGCGCCGGCGCTCCCACGGTCAGCGGACCCATGTCAATCGATCACGCAAGAGCCAAAGGCGCTCCAACGGCTGGGCACATGCATCCCTAATTGCATGGGCATTGACGTTTGAAAGTCGGGACGACCACGGGGCCAAGTGAACCCATGCCGGCGAGGGCGTGGGCGCTCCCAGGTACCCCCCGCTTACCGTGTTGAGCGCGGTGTCCCGGTCGCGACCACGGGGTCACCGTCTCAGTGAGGTGACCAACGCCGCCGTTCGCGCAACGATGAGGCGGGCGACTTCATCCTTGGGCAGCGTCGGCAGGTGTTCGACTTCAGGGCCTGTTGGGTCGCCACCTCGGGCAAACATGGTCACCCGGTTCGTGTCTGTGCCAAAGCCACTGCCAGCTTCAGTGACATCATTCGCGCAGATAAGGTGCGCCCCCTTGGCGTGGAGTTTCCGGGTCGCCTCGGCGGTCACCTCGCCGGTCTCGGCAGCGAACCCTACCTTCACCAAGGCATCCCCGAAACGAGAAGTGACCGATGCAAGGATATCGGGGTTTGGCGTCAGCTCAATCCGCAGGGCATCACCGGAACGCTTCATCTTTTGATCCGCAACGGATACTGGACGGTAGTCCGCAACCGCCGCTGCCATGATCAGGGCAGCAGCCCCCTCACTCGCTGCAAGGGTCGCGTCGGCCATCTGAGATGCCGTCCCCACCTGAACGAAAGTTACTCCCCACGGCTGAGGCAGCGAAACGGGTCCGGACACAAGCGTGACGTCGGCACCGGCGTCCCGGGCCGCCTCGGCGAGGGCATATCCCATCTTGCCACTCGACCGGTTCCCGACGAACCGCACCGGATCGAGTGGCTCGTGCGTGCCACCTGCCGTGACCACGACGCAACGTCCCGCCAAGGCGCCATTGCGTCCCAGTGCCTGGCGCACCGCGCCGATCACGTCCTCGAGCGGTGACAGCCGGCCCATGCCCGTGATGCCCTCGGCGAGGTACCCCGCCACCGGCCCGACCTGGCAGACCCTGCGCGCAGTCAGGGTCGCAATGTTCGCTTGAGTCGCCGGATGATTCCACATGTTGACATTCATCGCCGGTGCAATCACGACTGGCGCACGGGTAGCCAAGACGGTGCAGGCAAGCAAGTCGTCCGCAAACCCGTGCGCGAGGCGCGAGAGAGTCGTTGCAGTGGCCGGACAGATCACCACGACGTCCGCGCGCATCCCCAATTCCACGTGGGCACTGGACAGGTCAGGCATCGCCTCGTGGATGTCCGTGTAGACAGTCCTGCGGGTAAGGGCCTGGAAGGTCAGCGGCGTGACGAATTCACGCGCAGACTCCGTGAGGATGACATCCACTTCGGCGCCAAGTTGAACAAGGGAACTGCAAAGCTGGGCCGCCTTGAAGGACGCAATCGACCCGCAGACACCGAGAACAACCCGCTTGCCAGTGAGCGCGTTCATGCCAGACCGCCCGAGATCCGTGACCACGCCAGACGGATGCCGTGCAGGGTGAGGTCACGGTCGACATGCGTGAAGATGGTGGTCTCAGGCACGATCAACGACGCCAGGCCACCAGTGGCGATCACGTCGACGCGATACCCCAGTTCCTCACGAAGACGGCTCACGAGTCCCTCCACCAGCGCCGTATAACCGAAGATTGCCCCCGACTGCAGGCACGCGACGGTGTTCCTACCTATGGAACGTGCAGGGCGCACGAGCGAAACCCGACGCAATTGGGACGTGCCTCCAACGAGTGCATCCACGGAGACACCCATGCCCGGTGCGATCGCACCGCCGACGTAGTCGCCATCTCGAGAGAGGACATCAAAGGTGGTGGCAGTCCCCATGTCCACCACAATCGCCGGCGCACCGTACAAGTGTTTCGCCGCGACACAATTGAGGATACGGTCGATACCCACCTCGGAAGGGTTGTCGACATCGACGCCGACGCCGAGGGCCATGTCACCACGACAGGTGACCGTTGGCACCCAGACCGCCGCTAGCCACGCTTGGAATGGGGCAATCAAGCCCGGCACGACCGACGCGATGCAAGCCCCGCCAACGTCAGACAAGGCAAAGCCTCTCACTCGCAAGAGGTTTTCCCAGAGGACAAGCCATTCGTCGGCCGTGCGGTCACGCGCCGTGGAAACGCGCATTTCGGCACGGAGGACCTCGCCCTCGAAGAGGCCGGCCACAACGTTTGTGTTCCCGATGTCAAACGCGAGGAGCATTGCAAGATGCTACCCGGTGGCCCGTCTGGCGCAGCCGTCGTGTTGGGGCCTCGAGGCCCGAGAATTGATCCGCATCCGATTGGAACGCCGTGGGCATTCAAGTTGTGATGCGATAGGATGGACACATGGAGCATCCGCGCAGGTCGGCCGTCACAGAGGCGAGCTCCGGGGCGATCCGCCTGCACGGCTTCGTTGCATCTGGCCGTGGGCGAACTGGTTCCGTACCGTCGATGGTCGGCAGTTCCCTGCGCCCGCTGTCCCGGTCAGCGCGGGGTTCCCGGTCCCCCGCACGCACGAGACGCGGGACCACCGCAACTGCCCGCAGGCGTCCCACGGTCATCGACGGCGGCGCGGACGCAGCCTCAGGACGATCGCTAGGAAGCAACCTGTCGCGACTGGCCTCGGATACCAAGACATCCCTGCGACGATCTGCAGGACCTGCCGTTCGCGGTGGAGCTGCGCTCTTGTTGGCGGCCTCGCTTGCCGCGTGCGGTGACGGGGCAGGATTGGTCGTGCCCACGCCGCCGGCGGACCGATCCAGCGCAGCAACCTCCCCGACAGTAGGCCCATCCGCAACGCCAAGCGACACCGCCGACCGTTCGACGCCTCTGGTCACCGAGTTTGCGAGTGGTCTTCCAGGCGCTACTGGCACATACGCCGTTGTTCCCGGCAGCATCTTCCGCGACCGGAGGGGCGTCTACCAGTTCGAGTGGCTCGAAGGCGACATCGGTGATGATGCCCTTGACGACGAAACCCGTGCGACGAATGGTCACGTTGCCCGCACGAGCCGCCTTCGCCTTGTCCGTGATGAAACCAATGTGGTGGACATTGTCCCCGGAAACGATCCGGTCATTCATCTGACCAACGACGAGGAGATCGGTCTCGCCGATATCCAGACCACCTCACCCGCATATCCAGGTTCGTCCTACTACCCGCCAACGTACGCCTACTGGGCCCCTTTCTATGGACGGCCCTCCTACTGGGACTATGTCCGGCCGTGGTACTACGACCCGCCCCGGACGGTAGTCATCGACCGCCCGGTGATCGTGAACAGGGATGCTCCGCCGCCACCGGTTCGAGTGAGCGGCGGGAACGCAAGCACGGCACCAGCACCACTCTCGCAGCGAACGACTGAGGTCACGAGCAAGGGAGGCGGACGTGCAGGGGACACCGGCGCCGGGTTCGCGGTCACGGCCCGCAATCAAGGCACGGCGCCAACCGACGGGCCGGTCTCCAAGGGGGACGCGCGCGCGGCTGTTCCTGGAGGCACCGGGAGCCTGGGCGTTGCGGGCGCACCACCCCGGGTGGGCGACGGAAACGCCGTTGCACCCGCACCTCCGAGGGTTGGCACCGGGTCATCAGCAACCGGAGGCGCACCGCCACGGGTATCTGGTTCGGGCGAATCGACTTCAGGGACAAACGAGAGTGCGCCGTCGTCTGCCGGGTTAGCAGGGGCATTGTCTTCGGGCAGTTCGCCCCCGCGTGTATCCGGCTCGTCCGGATCCACCAGCGGGAGTTCGGGTAGCAGTGCACCATTGCCGTCAGGGTCATCGGGATCGTCCGGAAGCGCGCCACCGCGTGTGTCAGGGTCAACCGGAAGCTCCAGTGCCGGTAGTTCCTCAAGTTCTGATAGCCCGGGCTACGGCAGTTCAGCGGCTACCAGCAAGGGAACCGGGAGCAGCTTCGGGAGCAGTTCGTCGTCGAGTTCTGGATCATCGGCGCGCGCGCCATCGCTTCCAGCACCACGGTCGAGCGGGTTCTCGTCCGGATCCGGATCGTTCGGAGGAAGTTCGTCGTCTTGACGACCCGCGTCACCACCATCACCGAGGGACTTACTGGCCAGCGTGAGAGATCCGTTATTGACTTACCGGGTGTGGCGGGATCTTGCCGGGCCGTTCGGACGGTTCGTCCTGCCTTCTCCCTTCGTTCGAGTTGAAGCGAAGACGCATGGCGGCGAACCAACCGTAACGCTGGCAACGACCCGCCATTCCACCCAACTGGTGAGTGCACTAAGTCGGCGTGCGCTCGGGCTTCCAATGACCACCGGCGTGATCCTAGACGTCCCGCTCCATTTGGGCATTACGCTGTTCCGATCGGAGGTCACGGCCGCCGGCGACTTGACCGGACCGAAAAGAATGCTCCCGCGGGCGGTTCTGATCGTGGGTCGTGTCGATGCACCCGGAGCGATCCTGCCAACCGCAATGCTGCACGGATGGCCGACTGAAGACAATCTGGAGACCCTCGGGGCTGGCTTCGGAAACGTCCCACTGGCCGAGCATTCGGACTGGTGGAGGCAGCCGCGTGTTGCACGGGTTAGCCGACCGACGTGGTTCATCCTGGACAGCGATCGCCAGCGAGACGTTTCCCGAACACACCTTGCGCGCCAACTGGACAACCGCTACCGCTACAGCGTCGACCACCTGCCTCCAGCGGACAGCCTCAGGGGTGCCGGATTGACCGATGCCATCCTCGTCTGCCAGCAATCCGTCCCGGCACCGGACCTAGAACCCTGGATTGGCAGCCTCCTCGACGAAGGCTTTCCCGTCCGCGTCCGGACATGTCAGTGAACAGTCTGGGCCAGACCAGACCGCTAGCCGGGAAGGGCTGCCTCACCGATGAGTACTTCCACGACCACGCAGTCGCGCCATTGGCCGTCCAGACGGGCGTGCTGGCGGAAGATCCCGACTTCGCGGAACCCCAGACTTCGGCAGAGTGCCCGGCTCGCAATGTTCTCGGGAAAGAGGCGCGACACCAGTTTCCAGAATCCGCGCGTCTCACCTGCACCAATCAGGCCGTGAAGCGCCATCGTTCCGACCCCAAATCCCCGGGTGTCGCGGGCGACATAGACCGAGAACTCACCGATACCGTCATAGCAAGCGCGCGAACGGTACGCGCCGACACTCGCCCAGGCCACCACCAACCCGTTGCGTTCCACAACGACCGTAGGGTGACGATCACCTCTTTTGATGAGCTCGGTCTCCACTTGATCGGCCGTCCGTGGGACAGTCTCGAAAGTCGCGGTACGGTCCCGAATCCCCTCGTTGTGGATCCGGGCAATCGCCTGCGCATCGCGCAGGTCAGCCAGACGCATCGTGTACGCCCCATTTGAGGGTGCCATGCGGGTTACTCTATTGCCGTGGTCACGTCCATGCGCCGTTGCCAGCAGATCACTTTGGGGGGGCGGGCATTCGTGAGCGCAAGCGACGCCGACGAGGGCCTGAACCAGAGACCACGTGGCAACGCCCCGGCGTCACTCCTGATCCTTCCGTACGGCCCCTCGACGCCTGACGGTCACCTTGACCAACTCTTTGGTGCATTCCTGTCCGCTGCCATCGAGACGGCGCCGATGCCCGACTTTGGACTGAGCGGAGAGCCTTACCCAACGCTTTCCACACTGGTACTTGAGCATGGTGCGCACGATTCACTGACCCGACTGACCGGATCGTTCGACCGCATCATCTCCAGCGCGATCGATCACATCCTCGAGGACCGGGAATATCTGGTGCGTCTCGGGTTCCCAGACGTGGCCATTGATCCGCTCACCCGCGAACCTCGGGGAACCCGGCCGCTCCTAGGCCGCTTCGACTTCCTTTTTGACACCAATGGCACGTGGCAACTCATCGAATACAACGCGGACACCCCATCTGGTCTGCGGGAAACGATCACGGTTGAACCGCTGGTGTGGCACTCCCTGCCCAAAACACTCGGCCAAGCGCGACCTGCGGGGACACACTTGGGGCAGGCACTGTCTCGGGCAACGCTCGACAGACTTTCGCTACCACTGCCCACCAATCGAGAGGTTCGGACACTTGGCATCTTCACGGATGCCAGTCATACCGAAGACTTTGCGCAAACCGAGGCATTCGCCAAGCTGCTTCGCGAACCACTCTTGGGGGCGGGAATAGAGGTGGTTGTCGGAGATGTAGACAACCTACGACTTGTCCACGGTCGACTTCACCTCCAGACAGGTCCCGTGGACGCGGTCTACCGGTACTTCCCGTTCGAATCGCTACTTGGGCAGCCCGCGTGGACGATGTTGTTCAGCGCGGTGGCGGCCGGCCAGGTCCGATTATTAAATGGACTGAGGGGCCTGCTTGCCCAGAACAAGGGCGTCCTTGCATGGATCTGGTCGCACCGGGAAGACGATGCGGTCTTTGACGCCAGTGACCAGCAAATCATCAGGACCCACCTACCGGCAACAGGATGGGTGGATGCCATGCCACCGCCTGACGCGCGCAACGAGGTCATCCTGAAGCAGGTGTTCGGGCGCGAAGGTGAGGAGGTTCGGCACGGTTCCGACCTCGATGACGACGCCTGGCGACAGTGTGTCGAATGGGGGAGTTACGTGTCGCAACGACGCGTCGTGACCGTCCCGTCGCCGGCCACGGTCGCCACGTCGCGGGGCCACCGGGAGGTCCATGTCTGGCCGTGTGTCGGTAGCTTTGCGGTTGACGGGCGTTGGGAGGGGTACTACACCCGGATCGGCGGCGAGATCACGCGACACGACGCGCAGTGGTGTGCGACGGGCGTGACTGGAAAATCCACCGTGAAACGTGACATGAACTTGTAACCCGCCAAGCGCCGCGTCAATCCCCTTGAGCCAATTCCCACCGTACGCTTTCACTGCCTCCAGAAGAGAAGCGACGGTCCTACCCATGGTCGGGTGCGGTCGTGAACCTGACAGGAACGTCAGAAGACTTCCGAACGGATGGGCACCGGAGGGCGGCTATGGCAACGACGAACAGGCGCACACTAGGAATTCAGGTAGCGACCACCGCAGCAGCGGTCGCCGCGGTTTCTCCAATTCACGTGGCGCTCGCAGGTGGTGGTGGCGGCGGGACCTACGGAGCGACGGGAAACATCGTGGAAACCGCCGTGGGCAACGGCATGTTCATGACACTCGTGGCAGCCGTCAAGGCCGCTGGCCTCGTGGAAGCACTTTCCGGACCCGGCCCGCTGACAGTATTTGCACCGACCGATGAGGCGTTCGCCAAACTCGGCAAGGCAACGATCGACAGCGTGCTTGCCGACAAGGCGCTTCTTACGAAGATCCTTACCTATCACGTTGTCAGTGGGAAAGTCATGGCAGCCGACGTCATCAAGCTGACGTCAGCCAAGACACTCCAAGGCGGTGACGTGAAGGTGTCCGTCGTCGGCGGAGCGGTCAAGATCAACGACGCAACCGTGGTAGTGGCCGACGTGCTCGCAACAAACGGGGTGATCCACGTGATCGACACCGTCTTGATGCCTTCCTGACCTACCATCCGCGCTCGACCCAAAGCCCCGATCCGACAACCGTTGGATCGGGGCTCTTTCGTTGTCGGGAACCAGCTCCCACCATTCCCCGGATTTGTAACCGGGTCGCACCCCGCACGTAACGGGACGATGGCAGGTCCGTGACGTATGGATACATTCGGTGGCAACGCTCTTGGGGAACAGCGCCGCCAGTCCAACTCTGGTGGTGCACGACAAGGAGCAAACCAACCGTGACAGGCATGAACCGACGGCAGATTGGCGGGCGGATCGCGGCATTTGGCGCGCTGGGCGCAGGCCTCATGACCCCGGGACTGGCAGCAGCGCAGTCCGCGAAGACGCTCAATGGTGCGGGCGCAACCTTCCCGGCAGTCCTCTACAGCAAGTGGTCCGAGGAATATCTCAAGGCGACCAGCCTCCAGATCAACTATCAGGCAATCGGTTCGGGCGGTGGCATCAAGGCGCATCAGGACCAGACCGCCGACTTCGGCGCGACCGACGGTCCCATGAATGATGCACAGATGAAGGACGCCAAGGGCGGAGCAACCCTCCACATCCCCATGACGCTCGGAGCGGTCGTCCCCACCTACAACCTGCCAAAGATCACCCAGCCTCTGGTCTTCACTGGCGATGTGCTTGCGGACATCTTCCTCGGCAAGATCGAGAAGTGGAACGACGCGCGCCTCAAGGAACTGAACCCCGGCGTCACCCTCCCGAGCGAAGACATCATCGTCGTCCATCGTTCCGATGGATCCGGAACAACGTTCTGCTGGACCGACTACCTCTCCAGTGTCAGCGCGGAGTGGAGGGAAAAAGTTGGCTACGCGAACTCGGTCAACTGGCCGACCGGTTTGGGTGGACAGGGCAACGCCGGCGTTGCCGGTGAAGTCAAGAACAATGAGTACTCGATCGGCTACGTCGAACTCGCGTACGCGCGCCAGAACAAGCTGGGCGTCGGTTCCGTCAAGAACGCGTCAGGGAACGTCATTGTCCCGTCGCTTGCCTCGGTGACCGCAGCCGCGGCTGGCGCGCTCAAGACCATGACGGACGACCTTCGCGTCTCCATTGTCAACCCGGCAGGCGCCGGCGCCTATCCGATCGCGACCTTCACGTGGATCCTCGCGTACCGCCAGCAGCGGGACGCATCAAAGGGACGCGCGCTTGCCGACTACCTCTTCTGGTGCATCACCCAAGGGCAGAGGTTCTGCGCCGATCTGGACTACGCTCCCCTGCCAAAGGCTATGCTTCCTCTCGCCTTTGCAAAGATCGAGTCGATGAATGCGCAGGGCGAGGCCTTGATCGCATCTGGCTCAGTACTGCCCCGCCAGACCGGTCTCGTCAATAACGGCGACGGATCCGAGACCGCCTCGTACAGCGACGGCACCACCGACAACCGTCCGGTTTCGATGACGATCGTCGACACGGCGGTGGCGGCTGGTTCGTTTGGCACCCTCCTCGCCGCCGTCCAGGCCGCGGGACTGGTGGACGCCTTGAGC
>CANFGH010000054.1 GCA_947446285.1 Chloroflexota bacterium | reverse complement strand
CACGGTGGTGCAGCCATCGGTGTCATCGGAGGTCGCAACCTGACCAATGAGGACGCGTATGCCTTGGCGAGGTTTGCTGCTGAAGTCCTCGAGACGCCGAATGTCGACTTCCGTGTCGGTGCCGAAACGGCAGTTGCGAATCCGCTTGCCCCGTTTGGCTTGAATGCCTTCAACACGACCCTCGAGCAGGCCGAGCGGGCGGGTGCGATTTTCCTGATCGGCACTGATGTCTGCGAGGAAGTTCCCGTGCAGTGGCTACGTATCCGCAAGGGGGCGAAGGCCGGCGCCAAACTCATCGTTGCAAACCCACGGGCAACGGAGGCCGACCGGATTGCCTTCCAGCGTCTGCGTCATCGGCCAGGGAGTGAGGTTGCCCTTCTCACTGGCATCCTCGCCGCCCTTGTCGAGAACCCTCCGGTAGATAGTGAGGGGGCAGTACGCGACCTTTCAGGACTGTCAGAGGCGATCGGTGGAACCACGGTGGAGGTGGCGGCACGGCACGCCGGGGTGTCCCCTGAGACGATCCGTGCGGTCGCGGCGACCCTGGCCGGTGCGAAGAACCACGTGGTGTACGCGGGTGCACGGTTGGCCATCCGTCAGGATGCCCCATCGCTTGGCACCGCGCTGGGGAACCTGGGACGGGCACTGGGGCATCCCGAGTGCGTGAACTTCTTTGTTGAAGGTGCAAATGGCCGCGGCGCCGAGTTCGCCGGTCTTGTCCCTGGGGTTGGCGGAGTGCCGGCCGGGGAGATCATCGCGCGCGCCGCATCGGGCGAGATCAAGGCGCTGTATCTGGTTGGCGAGAACATCCTGGCCACACATCCAGACCGTGCGCAGGCGCTTCAGGCGCTTGAGGCCGCTGACGTCGTTGTCGTTCACGAACTCTTTGCGACCGAGACGGCGGCCCATGCGGACGTGGTCTTTCCCGCGGTCAGCATCGCGGAGAAGGACGGTTCCATCACGAATATGGAGGGACGTATCCAACGCCTTTACCAGGCGGTGCGACCGTCACAGGACCGGCTCCCTGACTGGAGGATCCTAAGTGACCTTTCAGGGGAAATGGGCCTCGGCCTCGGCTACGTTGCCACGTCAGAGGTGACACGTGACTTGCTTGCCGATATCCCCGCGTACGCAAGTCTGGGTGGCAAGCTGCCCGGAAGCGAAGGGGCGATTACCCGCGAACCCATCGACGCGGTTCACTCGGACACTTGGCCGACGATAACTCCGGTACCGGTGTTTGAGCCGGGTGACGGCCTTACGTTGGTAATCTGGAGCGAACTCGTCGGTAATGAGACCATCGTTGCCGAAACCCCCGAACTGCTCACCACCGTCCCCGACGCGTACGTGGAAATCAACGGCGATGATGCGTCCCGGCTCGGACTTGTGGATGGGACGAATGTCGAGGTACGAGGCCCGGGTGGCGCGGTCGAGCGTGTATTGCGGGTCAATCGCCGTGTTCCCGCTGGCGTGTGCTTCTCCCCCGACAACTTGGGATCGCCGCGGATCAATGCGGTGGCACGCCACGGTGTTGCATTCACGGTCGTGTCACTATCTCCGGTTCAGGAGACTGCCTTGATAGGCGGACGTTGATGGCGCAGACCTACCCTCGGAATGACTTGAAGAGCGGTGCCTCCGTCGAGGCGGGGTATCCTGACCGACGCAACAGGCCGTTCACCGGCGCAGCCGGTTTGTGCCGGCACGCTCTGAGGCATTCTCGCTGGCAACGCAACCCTCTCACATGCCCGATGAAACGATAATGGACGGATTATTTGGCCTCGACGGCGCAACCTGGGACATCATCCTGGCCGTCATTACCGCACTGATCAAGGCGTTCGTCATCGTGAACGGACTCCTGCTTGCGTTCGCGTACATGACGTTGACTGAACGCAAGGTGCTCGGCCGGATGCAGGCGCGGTTCGGCCCGAACCGGGTCGGTCCGTTCGGGTTGCTGCAACCGATTGCGGATGGGATCAAGCTTGCGTTCAAGGAAGACGTCACGCCGAGGCAGGCGAACTTCTGGGTCCACATGGTTGCCCCGATGATGGCGCTCATCCCCGCGCTGATCATTTTCGCGGTCATTCCTCTTGGACCGGAGATGCGGATCCTTGGTCAGCCTTGGACGTGGTACGTCGCGAAAATCAACGTCGGCTACCTGTACGCGACCGCCATTGCCTCGGTGGGCGTATACGGGCTGGTTCTAGCCGGTTGGGCATCGAACAGCAAGTACGCCCTTCTGGGCGGGCTCCGTGCTTCGGCGCAGGTGATCAGCTACGAACTTGCCCAGGGCCTGGCGGCAATGACTGCCTTGGTGCTCGCAGGTTCATTGAACCTGTACGAGATCGTGAACCAGCAAGTTTCCAGCGGTTTGCCGTACGCCCTGTACCTGCCGTTCGGGCTGATCGCATTCGTGATCTACGTGATTGCCGGTGTTGCCGAGACCAACCGTTCCCCATTCGACATGGCTGAGGCCGAAGGGGAGTTGGGTGCCGGCTTCCATACCGAGTACTCAGGGTTCAAGTGGTCGATGTTCTTCATGGCCGAGTACGTGAACATGATCAACATCTCTGCCTTGGCTACGGTCCTCTTCCTTGGGGGCTGGTGGCCGATTCCGACCGATGCCCCGGGCTTCATCCAGGGTCTCGGACCGATCGTCTTTCTCATCAAGATAGGCGCCTTCATGTTCATGTTCATCTGGTTGCGCGCAACGTTTCCGCGTCTGCGTTTCGACCGGCTGATGTCACTCGGATGGAAGGTCCTGTTGCCGATTGCGCTGGTGAACCTCCTGCTGACTTCGGCGGTAGTGGCCCTTTGGCCGTTGGGGGTTTGGCCGTTCGCGCAATAGTGGGAATGGACTGAAAGCAGGTCGGTGGGGATGCACCTCGTTCCTTGACCGGTTGGTCAATCGAGGTCGCTGATGGGAGTGTCGTGATACGAGAGGAGAGAAACCGTGGCGTTTGTGGAAGTGAAGTCTCCGCCCCCGCCGGCGAATGCGCTATCCGGGGCGGTGGCTGATGTCACGGCACTCGCGCGCGGTCTGGGTGTGACGCTGGGCTATATGTTCCAGAAGCCCGTGACGATCCAGTATCCGGAGGAACGGCCCCGAATATCGGCACGCCATCGGGGACGCCACGAGCTTGAGCGCCACGACAATGGCTTGGAGAAGTGTGTCGGGTGTGAACTGTGTGCACTCGCCTGCCCCTCGAAGGCAATCTTTGTCGAAGGTGCCGAGAATCCGCCAGACGCACCAGTGTCAATCGGGGAACGCTACGCCAAGACCTACATCGTGAACATGATCCGTTGCATCTTCTGTGGCTTCTGCGTGGAGGCGTGCCCGACCGAGGCATTGCAGTTGAAGAAGGTGTTCGAACTGGCCGACTACACGCGAGAATCGATGATCTACAGCAAGGAAACGTTGCTCGCACCCGCGCCCAAGCGCGAGGCGACCGACTCGTGGATGCCCGGCTAAGCAAGCCGGAAGTTCTCGGCAGGAAGCTACGATGGAGTTTGTCGTCTTTGCAGTTTTTGCAGCGATTTCTGTGACTGCGGCACTTTTCATGGTGCTGCAGCGGAATGCAATGTATAGCGCCCTGTTCCTGGTGCTGAATTTCTTCTGCTTTGCGGTGTTCTTCATCCTGCTTGGCGCGTACTTTCTCGCGGTGGTGCAGGTGGCAGTCTATGCGGGCGCAATCATGGTGCTGATGCTCTTTGTCATCATGCTGCTGAACGTCGCCTACCCGGAACCGCCCGACAAGGTCCTCGGGTTCCTTCGTCCTTTCGGTGTCGTGACCGCGGTGGTCTTCGCTGCGGTGCTTGCAGGTGTGGGTTTTGGAAGCAAGATGGGCGAGAACGCATCAATCCTTCCCAGGATTTCGGACCCGACATCTGGTGCCGGGATCATCCTGAAGGGTGTTGGTGCTGCGGAGGCCGGACACGTGCAGGAGGTTGCAGCGACGCTGTTCTCGCGATACCTGTTCCCTTTTGAGGTAACGAGCGTGCTGCTCTTGGCGGCAATCCTTGGTGCATCGGTTCTGGTGCGCAAGCGGACGGAACACGCATGAGTTCCCACCTGACGGAAAACACCTCAACTTCCGGACGCCTTGTTGGGGTTTCGGGCATGACACGGATGATGAGATGATGAATTTTCCGACGACCGTGCCCACAGAGGCCTACCTGATCCTTAGCGCGGTTCTCTTCGGGATTGGTGCCATGGGGGTCATGCTACGGAAGAGTGCGTTGACGATGTTCATGTCTGTCGAACTGATGCTCAACGCTGTCAACTTGAGTTTCGTGGCGTTTGCCCGCCATTTTGGTCGGTTGGATGGTCAGATCATTGTGTTCTTCGTGATGGCGGTTGCGGCCGCTGAGGTGGCCGTTGGGCTTGCAATCATCGTGGACATCTTCCGCAGTCGTCGAAGTGTGGACATCGACGACGTGAACTGGCTCCGTGGTTAGATAGGCGCGACAGGACGAACATGCTCGAACAACTCTGGCTGGTCCCGGTCTTCCCACTGCTTGGCGCCGTCGCAAACCTGGCGTTCGGTCGGCAGATAGGCCGGACAATGGTTTCGTTGATCGCAATCGGTTCGGTTGCACTCTCGTTCCTCTTGGGAGTGAACGCAGTTTTATCGTTTATGTCGCTGTCGGCACCACATGGGTTCCAGTTGCGACTTTTCGATTGGATTTCCTGGGGCGCGGGATCAAATGCGGTTCACGTGGCAGACATTGGCCTGTTGCTCGATCCGCTCTCCAGTGTCATGGTGCTTGTGGTAGCCGGTATCGGCTTGCTGATCCACATGTACTCAGTGGGCTACATGGCGGAGGAACCGGGATACGCTCGCTATTTCGTGTACCTGAACCTTTTCACGTTCTCGATGCTTGTCTTGGTGCTCGCAAACAACTTCCTTCTGATGTTTGTCGGCTGGGAACTGGTCGGGCTCTGTTCCTACTTGCTCATAGGTTTCTGGTTCACGCGCCCGTCCGCCGCAGCCGCTGGCAAGAAAGCCTTCATTACGAACCGTGTTGGTGACTTCGGCGTCCTCATCGCCCTGTTTCTGATTTGGGTGAATTGGGGTACCTTCGATTTCTTTGGTGGGCCGGGTGGAGCAGCCACGGGCGTCTTTGACGACCCAGGCCGGGTCTTGGCAACGCAAGGGGTTGCGTTTGCGATCCCGATGCTCCTCATTCTCGGAGTGACTGGGAAGTCCGCGCAGATACCGCTGTTTGTCTGGTTGCCTGATGCGATGGAGGGTCCGACACCCGTGTCGGCGTTGATACACGCTGCAACGATGGTGACCGGTGGGGTGTATCTGGTGGCTCGGGCGCACCTGCTCTATGACCAATCTCCTGATGCATTGCTCACCTTGGCAACAATTGGTGCCCTGACTGCATTTGTCGCCGCGACCGTCGCCGTGGTCCAGACCGATATCAAGCGTGTGCTCGCGTATTCGACGGTCAGCCAGCTCGGTTTCATGGTTCTTGCACTTGGCTCCGGTGCATACGCAGCTGCCGTTTTCCACCTCATGACCCACGCGTTCTTCAAGGCACTGATGTTCCTCGGTGCCGGTTCAGTGATCCACGGTCTGCATGAACAGCAGGACTTGAGACGGATGGGTGGTCTGCGGCGATACATGCCGGTGACTACGTGGACCTTCGTGGTTGGCTGGCTGGCAATCATTGGCGCACCGGGCCTGTCAGGTTTCTTTTCCAAGGACCTCATCCTTGCCCGCACCTTTGCGCGTGGGCTTATTGACCCGGTCTACCTTGGCCTCTACGGGCTTGCACTGCTGACCGTGGGTATTACCGCCTTCTATATGTCGCGGATGGTGTTCCTTGCTTTCTTTGGGGACTTCCGTGGCGGCGTCGATGACCATGGTCACGCGGTGATCCCGCATGAGTCCCCGGTTTCCATGCTCGTCCCCTTGGTCGTTCTTGCAATCGGCTCGGTTATTGCCGGATGGATTGGGGTGCCCTCGTTCCTCACTGGAGGAACTTCCCCTGTCTCGGCGATTGAGGTGTTCCTCGCACCCGCGGTAGCCGCCACTGGGGTCTGGGAAGGGACGCTCGAGCACTTGACCGAGATTGTCCTGACCGGAATGTCAGTGATGGTTGCCCTCGCTGGGGCAAGTCTTGCCGGTTTGCTGTACCTGTCGGGTGCGGTAAATCCAGTGGCGCTCGCGATGGTCTTCAGCCCTTTCACACGGTTGTTCGAGGCGCGTTGGTACTTGGACGACTTCTACCGAGTGGCGATAGTGAGCAACGTCGCGCGTATTGCGTCGTTCCTTGCCTCGTTTGACCTTGCAGTCATCGGTGGAAGCGTGACGGTTGTGGTGAGGACGGTCCGTGGCGCCGGGTCGGTCCTTCGCGCGAGCCAGGCTGGATACGTACGTGGGTACGCCGTGACCATGCTGGCAGGTGCATTCCTGGTATTGGCTGCGTCATGGGCATTCCGATGAGAACTGAGGCGGGTGTGCTTCACCCCGCACGACTGACTGCGTGAGACGTGCGGACGTACGGCTGCCACGGTTCGTGGGTGCTGGACGGTCTGTCGAGTGAGAAGGCATGGACGGATTACCGCTGCTCTCGATTGTGCTTTTCCTCCCACTTGCGGGGGCGGTGATTGCGTTGTTCGTTCCTGGTGACCAACCGGGGAAGTCGCGGCGGCTTGCACTGCTCGTTTCCACCGTGACGTTTCTTGTCTCGCTGCTCCTTTGGTTCGGGTTTGCCACTGGCACCGCAGCGTTTCAGTGGGAGGAGCGTGTGGCTTGGCTGCCAGAATACGGGATTGGCTATCACTTAGGCATTGACGGGATCAGCATCCTATTGGTGCTCTTGACCACCTTGATGCTCCCGTTGGTGATCCTGTCAGTCTCGACGACGATCACGACGCGGGTCAAGGAGTTCTCGGTGATGGTCCTCCTGATGGAGACAGCCATTCTCGGGACCCTCATGTCTCTGGATCTTTTCCTGTTCTACATCTTTTTCGAACTCATGCTGGTCCCGATGTACATGCTTGTCGGTATCTGGGGTGGTGAACGACGGCTCTACGCCGCGATGAAGTTCTTTCTCTTCACCATGGCTGGTGGGGTGGTGATGTTGGTCGGGATCATCGGGCTATACCTGCTCAAGGGCTCGTTCGACTATGTCGAAATCCTGAAGGCGATCAGCGCACCCGGCGGGGCACTTTCGATCGAGATGCAGCTGTGGCTGTTTGCGGCATTTGCGCTTGCGTTCGCGATAAAGGTCCCATTGTTCCCATTCCACGCGTGGCTCCCGGACGCGTATGCCGAGGCACCAACTGGGGCGACGGTCATCATGTCTGCGGTCATGGTGAAGGTTGGTACGTACGGGTTCCTGCGTTTTTGCATTCCCCTGTTTCCAACGGCAGCACATGACGCGGTATGGACGGTCTCCATTCTCGCGACAGTCGGGATTGTCTATGGCGCGCTCATCGCCGCGATGCAACGCGACATGAAGCGGGTGGTGGCGTATTCGTCCATTAGCCACATCAGTTTTGTGATGCTTGGCCTCTTTGCGATGACGACGGAGTCCCTCCAGGGAAGCGTCCTTCAGATGCTGAACCACGGCATCTCGACTGGGGCACTGTTCCTGCTGGTGGGATTCCTTCATGAACGCACCCGGACCCGAATGATTTCAGACCTGGGAGGCATCGCCAAGGTCATGCCGGTGTTCGCTGGCGTCTTCACCCTCGTGATGTTCTCATCGGCGGGGTTGCCATTCACCAATGGGTTTGTCGGGGAATTCCTGATCTTGACCGGGACGTTCAAGAATGCCGCCGACGGTCTACAGCCTTTCGCGATCATTGGTGCGTCGGGTGTCGTGCTTAGCGCGGTGTACCTGCTCTGGATGTACCAGCGCGCAATGCAGGGACCGGTGAACCCGGCTTTCTCGTCCCCGGACGACGAGGCAAGCAACGTGGCGGGCGGTCGCACGGGTCTCGTTCTTGATGACCTCACGGCCCGAGAATTGATAGTGCTCCTGCCTCTTACGGCGCTGATCATCTGGATCGGTGTGTACCCAAGGCCGTTCCTGGATCGCACGGCAGCGTCAGTCGAGGCCATAAGTGCGAGGATGGCAGTTCCGCAGTCCGGAGTGCTTGCGAGCGGAACGGGGGCTCGGGTTCCATGACGCGTCGACCGCTAGCTGAGGATGGTGCTGGGCAATGATGTTCGTCTTACCGACGCTTGAGTGGTGGACCATTGCACCTGTAGTGATTCTTACCCTGACAGGGTGCTTGGTTCTCGTGGTCGACCTTTTCCGAGGCGATGATGCGTCGCCCGAGCCGTTGGCGTGGCTGACCACGGGTGGCCTTGCCATCGCCATTGGCACGTCGGTCTCACTTTGGGGCTACGAGGCACAGGCTGCGTTTTCCGGCATGGTTGTCGCCGACAATTACACGCAGTACTTCACCGTGCTGTTCCTCGTGATTGTCGGGGTGACGGTGCTGCTTTCATTTGACCAACTCACAAAAGAAGACTTCCATCCAGGCGAGTTCTATTCGCTGATCGTCTTCTCGGCAGTCGGGATGGTCCTGATGGCATCGGCAGCGGACCTGATCATGGTCTTTGTCGGGTTGGAGTTGCTGTCCATCTGCCTCTACATCCTCACTGGGTTCTCACGGCGTCGCCTCGAATCGGAAGAGGCGTCGATCAAGTACCTGCTGTTGGGTGCCTTCGCTTCCGGGTTTCTTCTTTACGGCATTGCGTTGGTCTACGGAAGCACTGGCAGTACGAATCTCGGATGCGTCGCGCGAGCGATCAATCCGGCTAGCACCTTTGCGATGTTCGGATGTGGGACCGGCTCGGTTGCCGGAGCGGCGACGTCCGGGCTCCTGCTGGCGGGTGTAGCGATGCTCGTTGTTGGCCTCGGGTTCAAGGCTGCGGTTGTGCCCTTTCACATGTGGGCTCCTGACGTCTACGAGGGAGCACCTACAGCTATCACTGCGTACATGAGCGTTGGTGCGAAGGCTGCGGCTTTTGCGGCAATTGTGCGGGTGTTCATGATCGCGTTCCCGACTTTGTCGCACGACTGGTCGATGATCTTGGCAATACTTGCGGCAGTTACCATGATTGTCGGGAATACGGCTGCGGTATCCCAGCAGAGCATCAAGCGCATGCTGGCGTATTCGAGCATTGCCCACGCTGGCTACATTCTCGTGGCGGTTGTCGCTGCAAGCCAGGTGGGAATTGCTAGTCTGCTCTTTTATACGGTTGGCTACACGGTCATGAATCTTGGTGCGTTCATGGTGGTGATACTGCTAGGCAGGCGGAGCGAGGACCATCTCCTCATAAGCGACTACGCTGGGCTTTCCCGTCGGCATCCCGTTTTGGCAGGTCTGATGGCGCTGTTCATGTTGTCCCTTGCCGGCATTCCACCCACGGTTGGCTTTGTCGGGAAGTTCTACATCTTCACCGCGGCAGTCCAGGCAGACTATGCCTGGCTTGCCGTCATCGGACTGCTCTCTAGTGTCATCAGTGTGTATTACTACCTCCGAGTCGTTTACCAGATGTACATGGTTGATCCGGTTGCTGGCGTCGAGCCGGTGACGCCACTTCGCTGGGTGACCGTGGCGGCGGGTGTTGCTGGTTTTGCCGTCGTTGCCCTTGGGGTCTTTCCGCACGGTGTGCTTGCATTGGCCAGCGCGTCTTCCACATTCATCCGCTGATGGTTGACCGCGTTGCGTGATTGCAATGCCCGATACTTTGTGGCCGGGTGATGGGGTACCTTCCTCGGCAGTGACCCGGGACCGCCACTCAAGTGGCGGTCTCTGACGTACTGGAGACCCGCTTCAATGTCGACTGTTCCCGTTGTCTTTGAGACTGACACCGTGCCTCGCGCACCTGTTGAAGCGCTTTTCGGGCGTGACCTCGTTTCCATCGCTGACTTCACAAGTGCGGAATTGAGGACAATCCTTCATCGCGCGCATGCACTCAAGCGAGAGCAGCGGGCACGGAGGCCTCATCGGCTTCTCGAGGGCCGGACGCTGGCAATGATCTTTGAGAAGCCCAGCTTGCGGACCCGCTGCACCTTTGAGACGGGAATGACCCAACTTGGCGGTCACGCCATCGATCTTGCCCAAAATCATATGCAGATGGGTACGCGAGAGAGCGTCCCGGACGTGGCACGCAATCTTGAGCGATGGGTTGACGTGATCATGGCGCGTGTCTACTCACACCAGACGGTTATCGACCTCGCGGCAAATTCTGCCGTGCCAGTGATCAATGGGCTCTCCGATTTCTGTCACCCTTGCCAGGTCATGGCTGACTTGCAGACAATCGAGGAGCATCGTGGCCGGCTTACTTCGCTCAAGATTGCCTACGTCGGCGATGGCAACAACGTGACGAACTCGCTGATCTTCGCCGCGGGAGTCCTGGGTCTGGATTTGCACATAGGTGCACCGCATGGGTACCAGCCGACCGGGCCGGTACTTGCGCGAGCCAGAGAGATGGCATTGCACAGCGACGGCGAGATTGTTGTGCACGATGACCCAGTCGCGGCTGTTGACGGTGCCGACGTCATTTACACCGACTCGTGGGTGAGTATGGGTCAGGAAGCTGAATCCGCTGCGCGGATGAACGTCTTCCCGCCGTACCAGGTGAATGCTGCACTGCTCGCCCACGCCAGTGCCGAGGCGATTGTGATGCACTGCTTGCCGGCGCATCGCGGCCTCGAGATCACGGACGAGGTCATCGATGGACCCCACTCAGTTGTGTTCGATCAGTCCGAGAACCGCCTCCACGCGCAGAAGGCAATCTTGACGCTACTCCTTGGAGTGTGAGATCACGTTCACGGTGGAGGGTTCCGAACGGGTATGCTGACCATGGGTTGAGTGGACGGCGGGTCGCGCCGGGGGGCTGAGACGAGGTCGTGCAACAGGCGATTTGGTTACTCGGCAAGGTGACGCCGCTCGCGATTCTTGATGTTGGGATCGTGACGCTCATCCTGTTTGGGTTTCTGGTACTGATCCGCGGGACGCAGGCGGACCAGCTTGTTCGAGGCGTGCTGATCGTCCTGCTTGCTACAGGCGTCGTGGGGTCGGTTCTGAACCTCACCATACTCAATTGGCTGGTTCAGAACAGTCTGCCTGCCGTTCTTATTGCGATCCCGGTCGTGTTCCAACCCGAGCTTCGTCGCGTCCTTGAACAGCTTGGACGGACTGGCAATTTGTTGACAACCACCCGTACCAGGGCGATCGCCCATACGGGTGCGCTTGTCGCGGATGAGGTCTCGCGCGCGTGTCAAGTGCTCATCGACCGCGGGTTCGGTGCATTGGTGGTATTCGAACGCACGACGGGACTTGAGGAATATGTGCAATCCGCGACCCGTCTCGATGCAGTGGTGTCGGCAGAGCTTCTCCACCAAGTGTTTTTTCGAGGGTCACCGCTGCACGATGGAGCAGTCCTGATCCGTCAGGATCGGTTGGTGGCTGCACGGTGTCTCCTCCCTCTGAGCGATAACCCAATTCTTGGCCCCGAGCTTGGGACCCGCCACCGCGCGGCTGTGGGGATTACGGAGGGGACGGATGCCGTCTGTGTCGTTGTCTCCGAAGAGACCGGGGCGGTTTCGATTGCAGAGCATGGCCAATTGCATCGGCTTCCGGACCATTCACATCTCGAGCGAGAACTGACCGCTTTCCTTGCGCCGCCTGGTGTAGACCGGGGTGATGGTGAAAGTCGTTCGTCCTCATTCGGTGGACTATGGCGTCAGCGAACGCCCAAGCCCTCTAACGGTAGTTCGCAGATTGTTGCGCCGACGGCTGGTCGTGGATTGCAATGAGGTCGGTATTCCGGGCAGTCCTTACGTGGCGCTTTGCCCTTGCACTAGTGGTTGCCATTGTCCTTTGGGTACGTCTCACGATTGCACAAAATCCTGAGCGTGAGGACATCTACCCCACTGACATTCCAGTAGAGGTCCGTGGTTTGGCGCCGACCCTTCTGATTGCAAACGAGACTGGCGCAGTGCGCGTACGGATTAGTGCACCTGAAGATTCGTGGCGACGATTACAGGGTTCGAGCTTCCGCGCCACCATCGATCTCAGCCAGGCGGGCCCGGGCCTCCAGCAACGCGAGGTGATGGTGGAATGTTCGGATCCTGACGTTCGGCTGGTTTCCCATTCCCCGCCCAAGGTTGCGGTTCGGGTAGAGGAGACCCGCACGGTGGAGATTCCCGTGCGGGTGAATGAGCTTGGGACGGTTCCGTTCGGTTTCCGGGTTGTTGGCCCTCCGTTGGTTACACCGGACCGCATCACCGTGAGTGGTCCAGCCAGTGCAATTGAGAAGGTGACCGAGGCGTTTGTATCTGTCCGGATGGAAGAATTGAAGTCCACGGTGGAACGCTCCCTGAAACCTGAACCGCGTGGGGCGTCTGGTGCTGTTTCCAGCGTACGGATTGAGCCCCAGGCGGTCACAGTGACGGTTCAGGTGGAGCAGATTGCCGGATCGAAGGTTGTCCCAGTCGTCCCGGTGGTCCGTGGCCAGCCGTCAGCGGGTCATTGGTTGTCAGGTGTTGTTGTCGATCCGCCGACGGTGCAAATTGTTGGTGAGCCAGGATTACTCGAACCACTTGCGGTTCTGTCCACGCAGGAGATTGATGTCAGCGGTGCGCAGGGGGATCAAGTGCGCACGGTGACGATTGTTCGTCCGGCGGGTGTGTCATTGGTTCGGGATGTCCCTGCGACTGTGCGCGTCATTGTGGCTGCACTTCCCGGTCAGCAGACCAGGGACGTTGCCGTGACCGCGGTTGGTGGAACGGGAGTTGTATCGCCGCTGGTTGTGACGGTCACGCTCGTGGGATCGCAACCCCAACTTCAGCGGGTCGCGATAGGTGACGTCTTGGCGACGGTTGATGTGGCAGGTCTCGTTCCCGGCACGTACGTTCTTCCAGTAGTGATCGCGCCCCTTGAGGGTGTGCGCATTGAGCGGATCGACCCGCTGACTGCTTCGGTGACGATTGCTGTGGTCGTGGAAGGCTCGCCGGGAGATGGCGCCCTTCCCGGAGGAACCCGCTAGGTTTCTCGGGTCCCTTTGCGATACTTGCGGGCGGGTTGTTTTACCGACCATCTACCGTGCCCTCTCCGTTCTCGATATGGAAGGGTTTCGGGACAGTGTTTTGGAGTGCCATGAGCGTCGGGGTGCAGGAATTCAAGGCGATGAGTGGGCAGCGGGCAGCACCGGGCCATAGTGTTGTTTCCGATGATCGACTCTATCGCTACCGGGTACGTCAACAGGTTGCAAAATGGTTTGACCGGCATGCAAGGACCCGGACACGTTGGCGCGAGCGCAACGCCTATTATCACGCAGAAGTGCTTCGGCTAGCGAGACAGGTTATCCCGCCAGGTGCCCGAGTGTTGCAACTCGGGTGTGGGACCGGAGACCTGCTTGCCTCATTGAAACCCGGGTTTGGGGTCGGGATCGACATCAGCGGCGAGATGGTTCGTGAGGCGAATGCCCGGTGGGGAGGCGCCGGTCTTGGGCTTGCTTTTGTTCAGGCCGATGCCCAGGAACTTCCATTTTCCGGAACCTTCGACTACATCATTTGCTCGGACATCCTTGGATACCTTGAGGACATTCAGGCGTCTCTCACAGGTCTTCACGCAGTCTCAGGGCCTCGCACGACGATCGTAATCACTTCATGGAATTGGGCGTGGCAGCCAATCCTGTGGCTCGGAGAACGGCTTGGGTGGAAGATGCCCGATGCTGAGCAGAACTGGCTTGGCCGGAATGACATCGAGAACCTATTAGTCCTGGCAGATCTTGAGGCACGCATCCGCAATGCGGCGCTCTTGCTGCCGAAGGAAATCCCGGTACTTTCGTCGATCATGAACCGGATCCTCGTTCACATTCCACTGTTGCAGCACCTCGCGCTTGTCCATGCATGGACGGTGCGTCCGGTAGGCAACCGACCCGTCGCAGAGGACCTGACCTGCACGGTCATCGTGCCGTGCAGGAATGAGGAAGGGAACATCGCGGCCGCGGTGGACCGTCTACCGGACCTAGGGGCTCACACTGAACTCATCTTCGTCGATGGTGCGTCCACCGATGGAACCCGCGAAGCAATCCTTGAGCAGATTGCGATTCACCGCGGGACCCGTGACATCAAGTTGATCGATCAGGTCCCATTGCCTTGGGCAGACCATCTCGGTTCACCGTTTGCAGCAACGACGGGATTCGTCGGCCGGTCCTACGTTGGGTCTGTCAACGGCTCTTCTGTTTCAGGAAGCCCAACTGCTGTGCCCCGGGGTGTCGATGCCGGTCCGGTAACGATGCTCAAACTCGGCAAGGGTGATGCGGTCAGGAAGGGTTTCGAGGCAGCTTCAGGCGATGTCCTGTTTATTCTGGATGCCGACCTCACGGTTCCGCCTGAGGATATGCCGAAGTTCCTCGAACCGATCGCAACCGGACGGGCCGAATTCATCAACGGTACCCGTTTGGTCTACCCGCTTGAAGATGAGGCCATGGGGATCATCAATCTTGCCGGGAACCGGTTCTTCAGCATGGTCTTTACCTGGCTGCTTGGTCAGCGGATCAAGGACACGTTGTGCGGCACAAAGGTACTGCGAGCGTCTGACTACCGCGTTCTGGTCGCAAATCGTACGTATTTTGGCGACTTCGACCCGTTCGGTGATTTTGACTTGCTGTTCGGTGCGTCCCGGCTTGGCCTTCGAATCCTTGAGGTGCCGGTTCGGTACCGCCGACGGACTTCGGGCTACTCCAAGGTTCAGGTCTTCAAGCACGGGATGTTGCTACTACGGATGAGCGCGATCGGGTTCCGGCGCCTGAAGTTGGCGCGTTGGCTTGGCAGTGCCACACCGCCGAGCATCACGGGGTAGCGATCCATGCCCAACGGGGATAGCTCTCCCACTGTCGGGTCAGTCGTTAAATGACTGTGGATACGGTCGGGGGACGGCTTTGGCCGGCAGGTGACGGAGTGACATGACCTGGCGATATGTCGATGGCCTCGACCGTGATGCGCCGATGTGGCGCCGGATGGCCGGGGTCTGGGTGCATCGTGCACTCTTGCATCGGATGGCTTTGAGAGATGTCCGGCTGCGATACGTTGGCGCATCACTCGGCCTTTGGTGGGCTGCGATCACCCCATTGCTGTTTGTCGGGGCCTACACGCTCCTGTTCACATTCCTCTTCCGCGCGCGGTTGACCCCTGGTGCATCACCATCCGAGTACGCACTGTATGTGGTGACGGGATTACTTCCGTGGGTCGCATTCACCGAGGTTGCTACGAGGGCGACTCAGACGATGGCCGAACATCGCAATCTTGTGAAGTTTGCGATGTTTCCGCTCCAGGTTCTCCCACTGACTGGGATGTATGCTGCGATGCTCTCCCAGTTGTCTGGGTTGATTGGTGCGCTGGCGTTTTCGTTGATCATTCACGGTGAGGTGTCGTGGTCACTTCTCTGGCTGGTTCCAGCCACTGTCGCGCAGTTGGTGTTTCTCGCTGGGACGGCATGGTTTCTAGGCGCGGTTGGCGCCGTGATTCGCGACGTTCGCGAAGTTCTTCAGATTGTCCTGACCGCCGGGATGTTCTTCACTCCGATTTTCTATCGCATCGATGACCTTCCCGTACCGGTGGCCCAGGTTGTGGGATTGAACCCGCTGACCCCGTTGCTCGGTGCGTACCGCGCCGCTTTCCTCGGAACGGCGCCCGACCCAGTCGGGCTTGCGTTTTTCACGGGATTCTCCCTCGTGCTTCTTGTTGGTGGGTTCATCACGTTCGAACTGGTCCGCTCCGAACTTTCGGACATCCTTTAGATGACCAAGATTGTTCCTTCGCTGCCCGTCATCAGTGTTGATGGTGTCTCCAAACGCTATCGCCTCTACGCGCGACCGATCGATCGCATCATCGAGTTCTTGACTGGTCGCGCTAGGCATCAACCATATTGGGGTCTTCGCGATGTGTCCTTTTCAATCGGCGCTGGGGAAATCGTTGGTGTTGTCGGGCGCAATGGAGCGGGGAAGTCAACCCTGCTTCGACTCTTGACGGGAATCTCAAAGCCGACGTCAGGGGACATCACAATCCGCGCGAGGATGTCTGCAATTCTCGAACTTGGCAGTGGTTTCCATCCGGAGTTGTCTGGACGGGAAAATGTGTATCTCGGTGGCGCGGTTCTTGGCATGTCGACCGACGACGTTAAGGCGCGTTATGACGGAATCGTCGAATTTGCCGAACTAGGGCCATACATGGACATGCCTTTCAAGACGTATTCCCTTGGGATGCAGGCGAGGCTCAGTTTCTCGGTTGCCTCGTGCATTGATCCCGAGATCATGATCATTGATGAGGCCCTTGGTGCCGGTGATGGGGCATTCATCGCCAAGTGTTTCGAACGGATACGACAGATTTGTGCGGGTGGCGCAACGGTTGTATTCGTGTCACACAACACCTACCTCGTGCAGCGTCTCTGCCAGAGGGCCCTCTGGATCGATCAGGGCCGGATTGTTGCAGACGGAGATCCGGCAACGGTTTGCCGGGATTACGAGGCACTGCTCCGGTCTATTTCTCAGGATGAGGCGATGGCACGCAATCGGGCAGCGATGTCCAGATTCGACGACGCTGATAGCAAGGCAGTCGATCTGGCTCCATTGTCCAGGATCTCGCACCGTTGGGGAACTGGTGAGGTGCGGATTACCGCATTCCAGGTCCTCGACGGTGAGAACCGTCCGCTTACCGCGGTTTTCAGTCACCAACAGGTTCGCTTGCGCCTTGAGTACCAGGGCGACACAGACGACCGGGATCTCGCGTTAGTAGTGACCATTGTGCGTGAGGATGGTGTCGTCGCAGCGACTTTTGACAATCGGGAGGGTGGAATATCCATCGGTCCGGTGCACGGTTCAGGAATCGTGGAGTTGGACCTCGGCCCGTTGCTTCTCGGCAAGGGTCGCTACCTGTTTTCCCCGCACATCTATCGCGATGTCCATGGCGTCGTACGGGCGGAGGACGTGCTTGACTACCATGATCGGCTTTACGAGTTGACCGTCTCGCGATCAGGCCGTCCGTATGACGTCGCGTTGGAACATCCGGTTGCGTGGCATCACTCGCATGCGGGTCAGGCTGAATAGCGTGACAGAACTTCCGTGTGGAGTCGTTGGTGGTCGCGCGCACATCGTTCCCACCCGTGCCAACGGATGATCCATTCGCGTGAGGCGCGCCCGATCGCATGCCTTCGTGGGGTGTCCAAGGCCAGCTCGGAAAGCCGGGCGGCAATTTCATCCTCGGTCAGCGCACTCTGGATAGGCGGCATTTCCGGCAAGCACCACT
>CANFGH010000053.1 GCA_947446285.1 Chloroflexota bacterium | reverse complement strand
GCGGTGTGGTCTCGATCACGTAAGGAATGATGGCCATGAACCCTTGTCTCCTACACACCCGTTGCTGCCATGCCTCACGCCACGTTCGAGACGCAGCGTCCGATGACATGTGGGAAACGGAGTTCTATTCCGAGGGGGTCTCTTCAGCTTCCGAATGGCTTTGACCGTCCGTAAGTTCGGACTTGGTCAATGTCGTCGGTTCGGGATACCCACCTACATAACCTACCAGTTTCTCTATCGCCTTGTGACGCAGGATGCTTGTGCTGATGCGTCGCCGCGAATCGGCACTATTCAGCTCCTTGCGGACGCGTGCGGCGTCTGTCGGGTAACTCGCGGCGGTCTCGGCTACTTCCCGGTCGACTTCGCTCGTGTCAACCACAAGGCCTTCACGTTCGACAATCGCGTCAAGCAAGGTTCGTGCCTTGATCTGTCGTTCAGCCGCGTCGTGAAGTTGGGCGTGCCAACTTTCCTGGGTCTGTCCCGTCACCTGGAGGTACCGTTCGATTGTCATGCGGCGCCTGGAAAACGACTCGCGCTCCTCATCCTCAAGGTAGTGAGCCTCGAGTTCGATGAGGCGCGCTGGAATCTCGAATGTCGCGCCGGCGATTGCTGCATCGACGACCTTGTTTTCGGTCCGGCTACGCGCGTTACGAATGGACTCAACCGTAAGACGGGCCCGGATATCCGCAAGCAGGGCATCGAGTGTCTCGAACTGACCCTCACTCACCGACTTGACGAACTCATCGTCAACGACCGGAAGCGACTGCTGCCGCAACTCGTGCACCGTCACGGTGAACAGGGCCTCACGGGGTGCCACCTCTGTCTCCCCGTCTTCACCAGTGCGAGGGACAGCGGGCCAGATCACCGCGAAGGTTCGCGTATCCCCAACGGCCATTCCGTCGACTCCGGTATCGAAGCCGGGCGGAAACCCGTTCTTCCCAATGATGATTTCGCTACCGTTGCGCTCGGTGCGGCGGTTCTCGGAAGACGCATCAGTCTCCAGGTCCATCACGATGTCCGCGATGATCATGTCGTCGGCGCCGACGGATCCGTCTTTTGGTTCCCAGGTGGTACGGCTCTCACGCAGTTGGGAAATGACCCGTTCAACTGCTTCGTCAGAGACGTCTATGACCTCGGGTTCGATCTCCACACTCGAGTACTCGCCAGGGGTGACTTCCGGCCGAAGTGCCACGGTCGCAGTGAAGATCAGTGGCTCGCCAGGGTCTGCCTGGACAATGGCAAGCTTCGGCCTCTCAATGGGAGACAGTCCCAGTTCTTCGATAGCCTTGTCGTAGCTTTCCGGTATGAGGTGGTTGATAGCCTCCTCGTTGACGGAAGCTTCACCGACTTGCCGGCGAACCAGGTTCCGAGGCGCCTTGCCCCGCCGGAAGCCGGGAACGGATGTCCGTCCCGCAATCCTCGCCAGTGCCTTGTCCACCGCCGTGGTGAAATCTTCCGGAGGCAACTCGACGGTGAGCGTTGCGACTCCGGGTTCGGGCTTCTCAGTCGTGACTTTCACAAGACTCTCTAACCCCGCTCATGCGTATTGGGCAAGTTTTAGTCTAGCACAGGGGGCACCGCCCATCTGGAGTACGGGGTGGTGCGATCAGGCGGGACGTGCCGCCGTGGTATGTTGGGGTAGAGGCATTGGGGCCGACGATGGTGATCGCTCGCCGCCGGCTTGAGGTGCTGTTTTGCGAATTGAGGGAGGTGCGCATCCATGGCATTTCTTCGACCTGCCGACGCCGTTCGCGTGAAGCAGCGGTTCGATGAAGAACTCGTCGGCGACGTTCGGCTCCTGACCTTTATCCAGCCGACGACGGGACTTTTCGTGCCCGGTCGTGCTGAGACAGACAGTGGACGCCAGACCGAGGCGTTGCTGCGTGAGGTCGCGGAACTTTCAGATCGCCTCCATGTTGAGGTTGTGAACCCGCGTGAAGACCCGGCTCGTGCAGCATTGCACGGAGTCGAACGCTTTCCGGCGATTGTCGTGCAGTCAGGTCAGGTCGAAGGAGAGACCGGCTCGCAAGAGACCGAAAAACGTGGGCGCGTCAGGTTTTTCGGATTGCCGTCCGGATACGAGTTCATGACCTTGCTTGATACCGTGGTCAATGCTTCCCGCCAGGAGACGCGTCTCACCCCCGCGTCGGTGGGGCTTCTTGACGCGATTGTCGAACCGGTCCACCTCCAGGTGTTTGTGACACCTACCTGACCCCACTGCCCCGGGGTGGCCAGTTTGGCTCACCAGATGGCGATGGCGAACACTAACGTGCTCGCGGATGTGATCAGTGCTAATGAATTCCCGTCGTTCTCAGCCCAGCATGCCGTGCAAGCAGTCCCGAAAACCGTGGTGAACAAGGGAGGCGAAATTCTCGGAGCCAGACCGGAAGGCCGGTTTGTTTCAGAGGTGCTGCTCTCCCTCGGTATCGAACCTGGCGCTCCAGCCTTGGAACCCCAGTAAGCCCGAACCCTTGCATTCGCGGCCATCAAGGCACCGATCTTTCCAGTCGGCGGAGAGGGCAGTATCCCGTTTAAGCCGGAGGCGCACTATCAACGCGAGAGACGGGTGAGGCCAAACTCGAGCGAATCTGCCAGTGCAAACCAGCTGGCTTCGATAATGTTTGTGGAAGACCCAACCGTTGTCCAGGTTGCTCCATCGTCAGCGGAATCGATCGTGACGCGGGTCTGGGCGGCCGTCCCTGATCCCTCGTCGATCACACGGACCTTGTAGTCGGTCAGACGGATCGAATCCACATTGGGATAGCTCCCTACAAGTGCTTTCCGCATCGCTTGGTCGAGAGCGTTGACGGGGCCGTTCCCTTCTCCGGCGGTATGAATCACCACACCATCGATCCGGAGTTTCACCATCGCCTCCGCGAGCATGTCGCGCCCATCCCTAGACTCGACCATCGCGAGGAAGTCCACGAGTTCAAAAGGCGCACGGTAGTCCTCATGGGTGCGCCGCACCATGAGTTCGAATGATGCTTCTGCCCCTTCGAACTGAAAGCCCTTTCGCTCGAGTTCCTTGACTTGGGCGACGACTTTTCGTGCACGGTCGAGTGATGAGATGTCCACGCCAAGTGCCTCGGCGCGCGTGACCACCGCTGCCTTCCCGGATAGTTCGGAAATGAGGATCCGGCTGACGTTGCCGACTGCATCCGGCGCAACGTGCTGGTAGCTCATGGGGTCCTTGCGCATGGCATCCGCGTGATAGCCAGCCTTGTGGGCAAATGC
Organism: Chloroflexota bacterium; assembly: GCA_947446285.1. Lineage (GTDB taxonomy): Bacteria > Chloroflexota > UBA11872 > UBA12225 > UBA12225 > UBA12225. The sequence continues at coordinate 14,155 of CANFGH010000053.1, read as the reverse complement.
ACTTGCGCCCACGAACGCCGCGTGGGGATCAGGGTTCAAATTGCACACGGCGGCGACGAACCGCGCCGTATCGGTCAGGCTCGCAAGTTGCTCGTCAGAAACGCAATCGATCCCGAGTTTCAGTTTGAGCGTCGGAATAATCGAGCACAGGTTCGCATTCCCACACCGCTCGCCATATCCGTTAATGGTGCCCTGTACGTGCGTGGCGCCGACGCCAAGTGCTGCAATTGCCCCGGCGACGGCCAGTTCGCAGTCGTTGTGGGTGTGAATGCCGATCGCGATTTCCGGTCCGAATGAACTCCGGACCTGCCGAACGATTCGCTCGATGTCAGTCGGTAAGGTTCCACCATTGGTGTCACATAGGACTAGTGCCTCGGCTCCCGACGAAGCAGCGGCCTCGATGCATGCGCGTGCGTATGGTTCATCGTGTTTCCATCCGTCGAAGAAGTGTTCCGCGTCATAGAACACCCTTTTCCCTCGCTCTCGTAGGAAGCCCACCGAGTCCCGGATCATCGCCAGGTTCTCATCAAGAGAGACCCCGAGTACATCGCGGACTTGCACCGCATTGTTCTTGCAGACGATGGTCACGACCGAAGTACCTGCATCCGCGAGGACGCGAAGGTTTGGATCATCCTCGGCCCGGTTGCCCTTGTACCGGCTTGACCCGAAGGCAACAATGGTTGCGTGTTTCCAGGTCAATTCCCGTGCACGGACGAAGAACTCGGCGTCGCGTGGGTTGGACCCGGGGTATCCGCCCTCAATGTAGGCAACACCAAGGCGGTCCAGGCGCTGGGCAATCTTCAGCTTGTCGTCAAGCGAAAGGTTCAGACCCTCGCGTTGGACCCCGTCGCGCAGGGTCGTGTCATACAGGTCGACTGGCCGGCGTGGTTCGGACATGTTGAGCCCTCGATACTTCGGGTTTTCACCCGTCCTGATCCGGGCAATTCCCGACGAGGCGGCGAATGCAGTCCCGGACATCAACGTCAATGGCTAGCGCCCACCGTTTCCCTTTTGTTGGTGAAACCGGTTCGGGATACAGACTGCCGACGCGTGGCAGTAACGGGTTTTGCGCTACCTACGCCACGTTCGGCGCAGTAATTCGTGCCTGCTGCCTAGAGGAAGCCGCCCGGGTAATTTCGGCCGCGATTAACTCGCCCATCCGGTCGGTAACAACGACCTCGGTGCCTGGACCCGCAATGTCGGATGTCCGGTACCCCTCTTCGAGGATTGTTTCGACGGCATGCTCGATTGCGTCAGCAACCACCGGCAAGGCAAGGGAATACCGAAGCATCAGGGCCGCCGACAGAATTGCCGCGATCGGATTGGCGCGCCCGGTTCCGACCACCTCGGGGGTGTACAACGCCGTCCCATGAATTGGCTCATACAGGCCCTGTACGCCACCCAACGAATTCTTTCGGGAACCAAGGGAGGCGGAAGGAAGCATCCCCATCGAACCTGCGAGGACCGACGCCTCGTCGGTGAGGATGTCACCAAACATGTTCTCAGTCACCATCACGTCGAAAGAGGCTGGCCTCCGGATCAGGTACATCGCTGCGGAGTCAACGAGGATGTGCTCAAGGGTGACATCGGGATAGTCGACCGCAACTCGGTTCGCGATTTCCCGCCAAAACCGACCAGTGGTCAGGACGTTCGCCTTGTCTACTGACGTCAGCTTCTTGCGACGGAGACGCGCGAGGTCGAAACTCGTGCGAAGGACCCGTTCGATTTCCTGCTCGCTATAGGCTAGCGTGTCAACGGCGCGCCACCCCGTCGGGCTTTGCCACCGGCGGCTCGGTTTCCCGAAGTACAGCCCGCCGGTCAACTCGCGCACGACGATCATGTCGGTTCCGCGGACGATCTCTTCCTTGAGGACCGAGTAACTGAGCAGCGAAGGCGACAGCTTGACGGGTCGGAGGTTCGCGTAGAGGTCCAGGGCCTTACGCAGTCCCAGGATGCCTTGCTCTGGTCTGACTTTGGCAAGGGGGTTATCCCACTTCGGGCCCCCGACTGCCCCGAAATACACGGCGTCGGCACGTGACGCGAGGAGCAATGTAGGCTCGGGAAGTGCCGACCCGGTGGCATCGATGGCCGCACCGCCGATGAGCGCGTGGTCTGCCGAGAAACTCCAACCGTACGCTTCAGCTGCCGTTTGAAGCACACGCAGACCGACGTCAACGACTTCCATGCCGATGCCGTCTCCAGCGAGGACCGCAATGTGAGGAATGTGACCGGCGGCTGACGTTGATGCACTCATGGTCAATGAACTCCTCGCCGAATGGACGAACGATGCCTAGGTCAGGCAAGGACTGGGGTGGTTGGAAGATTGACATTCCGGCTGGTCTCAAACCGGGTGATCTCTGGTTCGTGTTGCATCGTCAAACCGATGTCGTCGAGACCCCTGATCAGGCACTCCTTCCTGAATGGATCGACATCGAACGCGGCAATCACACCTTCTTGGTCTGAAACAACTTGGTTTTCAAGGTCAATGGTCAACGCGTATCCCGGTCGTTCTTTCGCACGGGCAAGCAATTCCTCGATCACGCTTTCCGGGAGGACAACCGGCAACATCCCGTTCTTGAAACAATTGTTGAAGAAAATGTCCGCAAAGCTTGGGGCGAGAACTGCACGGATGCCCATGTCCTCAAGTGCCCAAGGTGCGTGTTCCCGGGAAGACCCACACCCGAAATTCCGCCCGGCAACAAGAATCGACGCCGCCTGGTATTCGGGTTGGTTGAGTTCAAAGTCCGGGTTCAGTGACCCGTCGTCCTTGTACCGCCAGTCAAAAAAACAGAACGGACCGAACCCGGTGCGCTCAATGCGCTTCAGGAACTGCTTGGGAATGATCTGGTCAGTGTCGACGTTCACCCGGTCGAGTGGCGCGGCCACTCCGGACAATGTGGTGAAAGGCTGCATGGGCACGTATTCCTTGTGTTTCAGCCGAGGGGTGGTTGGTCAGGCAGTTGGCTCCCAGGTGCGGATATCCACAAAGTGTCCCGCGATTGCTGCCGCGGCGGCCATTTGCGGGCTTACCAGGTGGGTACGACCACCCTTGCCCTGTCGTCCTTCAAAGTTGCGGTTGCTGGTCGAGGCGCAACGCTCACCGGGCTTCAGGATATCGGGGTTCATCCCCAGACACATGCTGCATCCGGCGGTACGCCAGTCGAACCCAGCGGCGATGAAAATCTCGTGGAGGCCTTCCGCCTCGGCCTGAACCTTCACTGGCATTGATCCGGGCACGACCATCGCATAAACGCGCGGATTGACTTTCCTGCCCTTGATCACCGCAGCAGCGTCCCGGAGATCCTCGATGCGACCATTGGTGCATGACCCGAGGAACACCCGGTCAATCGGAATGTCTTCAATCAGGGTTCCGGGAGTCAATCCCATGTACTCGAGCGCGCGTTCGGTTGCCCGCCGTTCGCCTTCGTCATGGGCGGAACTGGGATCGGGCACGCGGCCGGAGATTGGCACAACCATTCCAGGGTTAGTGCCCCAGGTCACAAACGGTGTCAGGTCCGGGCCGTTGAAGACCTCGAGACGGTCGTACGTTGCCCCGTCGTCGGTCGGAAGGTGCCGCCACTCGGCAACGGCGCGCTCGAAATCCTTGCCACTCGGAGCATGTGGCCGTCCCGCCACGTAATCGAACGTCTTCTGATCCGGTGCGATCATCCCGGCGCGCGCTCCGGCTTCGATCGACATGTTACAAACAGTCATCCGGCCCTCCATCGAGAGGTCTCGGATTGCCTGTCCGGTGTACTCGATGACGTAGCCAGTCCCGCCCGCAGTGCCGATACGCCCGATGACGCCGAGGATGATGTCCTTCGCGGTCACACCCGCAGGCAGGTGCCCGTCAATACGCACTTCCATCGTCTTTGGGCGCGCCTGCTGAAGGGTCTGAGTCGCGAGCACATGTTCGACTTCGGATGTGCCGATCCCAAATGCAAGGGCACCAAACGCGCCGTGGGTTGAGGTGTGGCTGTCCCCGCAAACGATTGTCATGCCGGGTTGGGTCAGGCCAAGTTCCGGACCGATGACGTGAACGATGCCTTGCTTGTCTGAGTCCAGATCGTAGAGAGGCACGCCAAATTCTTTGCAGTTCGACGCAAGCGCGTCCAGCTGTTGTTTGGAGATCTCGTCGGTTACCGGCAGGTTTCGTGCCCACGTGGGGACATTGTGATCCATGGTTGCAACCGTGAGATCGGGTCGGCGGACCTTTCGTCCAGTCAACCTGAGCCCTTCAAATGCCTGGGGTGAAGTGACCTCATGAACGAGATGGAGGTCAATGTAAAGAAGCGCCGGTTCGCCCGAGGCCTCCCGGACCAAGTGGGTCTCCCAAATTTTCTCGAAAAGGGTCTTGGGGGTCGTCATGATGGTCGAACTTCTCTTCTGTCACTACAGGCATTGATCATGCGTGAGCCGGCGCTGCTTCCGGTTCATTCATGCTGATGGGAGTGGAAGGTGAGGCGCGCCGCCCACGACCGGCTGCCCGGTCATGCTGCGCGGCAACCACCTTGTTTATCGCGTTGACGTATGCCCGGGCGGATGCGACGATGATATCGGTGCTCGCCCCTCGACCGACAAACGTGCCTTCATCGGGTGACTCAACCTTGATCGACACCTCACCGACGGCGTCTGTCCCCGCCGTTGCCGAGTGCACGGTGAACTCAACCAGTTTTACGGGCAACTTGACCAGTCGCCCGATGGCGTTGCATGCGGCCTCGACAGGGCCGCTTCCGGTGGCTGCATCCTGCACGAGTTCTCCACTGGGAAGCATGAGTGAGATCGTGGCCGTAGGGATCGACGGTTCGCCGCAACTCACTTGGACACGTTCGAGCCGGTACGTTTCTGGCGCCACCAGGACCTGGTCTGCAACGACGGCTTCAACATCGCCATCGGTAACGTCCTTCTTCTTGTCGGCGATTTCCTTGAATGCCTTGAAGGCACGCATGAATTCGTCGTCATTCAAGGTGTAGCCGAGTGCCTTCAGCCGGTCACGGAATGCGTTGCGCCCGGAATGCTTGGAGATCACGATGCGAGAGTCCGTCCGACCGATGCTGGCCGGGGTCATGATCTCGTAGGTGATGCGATCCTTGAGCATGCCGTCTTGATGCAGGCCCGAGGCGTGCGCGAACGCGTTGCCGCCGACGACAGACTTGTTGAGCTGCACTGGGAACCCCATGTATGAAGCAACCATGCGGCTTGTCCGCCAGATCTGGTCGGTCTTCACGCCGGTCTCGCAGTCGAAAAAGTCGGCGCGGGTCTTCAACCCCATGACGATTTCCTCAAGCGCCGCGTTTCCCGCGCGTTCACCGACACCATTGATTGTGCATTCGACCCACTCGACACCCTCCTTGACGGCGGCAAGTGACAGCGCGGTTGCGAGACCGAGGTCGTTGTGGCAGTGAACAGAAACCGCCGCATTGCCGATGTTCGGCACTCGGTTCATCACATAGCGAACGAGGTCAGCGAACTCGGCTGGTTGCATGTAGCCAACACTGTCCGGAATATTGATCACGGTGGCGCCGGCGGCGATTGTCGCTTCGAATACTCGGCACAGGTAGTCGCGGTCTGACCGGGCGGCATCCATGGCCGAGAACTCGACCTCAGGAAGCAACGATCGCCCCAGTTTGACCGCTGCAACGGCCATTTCCAAGGCTTGATCCCGCGAAATCCTCAGCTGGTAATTCAGGTGAATATCGCTTGTCGAGAGAACAGTGTGAAGGCGCGGTGCAACGGCCTTCATGAGCGCACGCGCAGTGGTCTCGATGTTCGGGAGCTTTGCATCAGACAGCGCCGCGACTTGGCAGTCACGCACGATCTCACACACCGTTTCGACAGCCCGGAAGTCACCGGGCGATGTGGCCGGGAACCCGGCCTCAATGCAGTCGACCCCAAGGCGTTCGAGCTGTCGGGCAATCTCAATCTTCTCGTCGAAGGTAAGTGCGCCGCCAGCGGCTTGTTCGCCGTCGCGGAGGGTGGTGTCGAATATTCGAATGCGGCGCATGATGTCGCTCCCTGGAGATTTTCCCGACCACGCAACCAAGCGGCTCGTGCGAAAGCCAATCCGGATTGCATGTAGCCACTTGGCGACGGGTGTCTCGTGTTCGTGCTATTTCGAGTTCAGCCAGCTCATCTTGGAGCGGAGTTCGCGACCGACGGTCTCGATCGGATGCTCCGCCTCGTGCCGGCGCGTGGCAAGGAATGATGGTCGCCCGGCCTGGTTTTCCAGGATCCAGTTGCGGGCGAAGGTCCCGTCCTGAATTTCCTCGAGGATCTTCTTCATCTCAGCACGTACTGCCGGGGTGACGATGCGGGGACCTGTGACGTAATCGCCGTACTCAGCCGTGTCAGACACGGAGTAGCGCATGTACGTCAGGCCGCCTTGGTAGAAGAGGTCAACAATCAACTTCAACTCGTGCATCGTCTCGAAATACGCCAGTTCGGGCTGGTATCCAGCCTCGACCAGCGTTTCGAACGACGCCTTGACCAACGCGCTAACTCCACCGCACAACACGGTCTGCTCACCGAAGAGGTCAGTCTCGGTCTCCTCAAGGAACGTCGTCTCCAGCACCCCGGCACGCGTTCCGCCTATCCCCTTTGCATACGCGAGGGCGTTCTCACGAGCATGCCCGGACGCGTCCTGATGGACGGCAAACAGACATGGAACCCCGGACCCTTCCACGAAGACCTCACGGACACGGTGACCCGGGCTCTTGGGTGCCACCATGATCACGTCGACGTCCTTCGGTGCCACGATCTGGTTGAAGTGGACGTTGAACCCGTGCGCAAACATCAGGGTCTGCCCGGCACGAAGATGCGGCTGGACATCGTGGAGGTAGACTTCCCGCTGAACCTGATCGGGCACGGTGAACATGATGAAGTCGGACGCGGTGGTTGCGTCAGCAACCGTCTTCACAACGAGACCAGCGGCGGATGCCTTGGCATGCGACGGAGATCCCTCGTAGAGGCCGACAATGACCGAAACGCCGCTCTCGTGCAGATTGAGTGCATGGGCGTGGCCCTGGCTTCCGAAGCCGAGAACCGCAACGGTCTTGCCCCTGAGTCGACCCAGGTCGGCATCAGCGTCGTAGTACATGGTTGCCATCGGTTTGTCCTTCCTAGTGCGTGGACTTCCTTGAAGTCCTGTGTTTGCCGCGGACCAGGGTGTGCCCGTTGGCGATTTGCCTTGGGGCCGACAGGTTACCCGGCGGCTTCGAGCATTCGTGCTTCTGACCCGCGTGCGGTGATTTGCGCGCCCCGCACCATGCTGATCATGCCCGTCCGGACCATCTCCTTGATCCCGTACGGTCGCAGCATCCCCAGAAGACTGTCGATCTTGTCGTCAGTGCCGGTGACCTCGACGATCACGGCGTCCGTTGCAACATCAACTACCCGCCCGCGGAAGACATCCGCAAGGTTGCTGATTTCCAGGCGACTTGCTGCTGACGCACAGTGCACCTTGATCAGGGCAAGCTCACGGTCAACCGTTCGGTCCTCCGAAACATCACTGACGCGGATCACGTCGATCAGTTTGTAGAGCTGCTTGATGACCTGTTCCACCTGCGTCGTTGCGCCGTCGACGACGATGGTCATCCGACTGATCCTGTCGGTCTCGGTATGCCCGACGGTCAGGCTCTCGATGTTGAACCCACGTCGTGAAAACAGGTTTGCGACCCGTTGCAGAACCCCGGGTTGGTTCTCGACGAGTGCGACGAGTGTGTGCTTCATGGCGTCGGTTCCATTCTTCTCGTTCTTGGATCCCGGACGTGGCTACACGCCACCCTTGTCGCTCCCAGCTGCCACCGCGACCTGCTGCATCTTTGGGGCGACCTCGTCCGCACTCTCAATCGTCTCCTGCAATGACGCTCCCGGAGGCACCATCGGGAAGACATTTTCCTCAGCGTCCACCACGAACTCGATCATCGCCGGACCCTCGACCGCACGCGCCCATTCGAACGCGGCGCGCACTCCATCCACATGGGAGACCCGGATGGTCGGGATGCTGTACGCCTCGCCAAGCTTGACGAAGTCCGGGTTCCACATTTTCACGCCCGAATACCGACGGTCGTAGAAGAGTTGCTGCCACTGGCGAACCATCCCGAGGTAACTGTTATTGAACAATGCAATCTTGACCGGGAGTTTTTCCTCTGCGAGCACGGAGAGCTCCTCGAGGGTCATCTGGAACCCGCCGTCTCCCGTGACGCACCAAACCTCTTCTTCCGGCTTCCCCAATTGGACGCCGATCGCGGCCGGTAACGCATACCCCATCGGGCCGAGACCACCGCTGGTGATGTGTGTGTTCGGTCGCTCAAAGAAGTAGTGCTGGGCCGCCCACATTTGTGCTTGTCCGACATCGGTGACAAGCACCGCCTTCCCCTCGGTTGCGTGATAGAGCTCCCGAACGATCCATGGGGAAGACATCGTTTCTGGCTTCACGGGGAGGGCTAACGATGGATGCTCAATCCGCCACTGGGAAAGCGTCTGCATCCACTCGGGATGATGACCCGGTTTGACCTCCTCGAGGAGCGCCTCAAGGACATTCTTGGCGTCCCCGACGATTGGAACGGCAGTTCGGACATTCTTGCCAAGTTCTGCCGGATCAATGTCGATATGAATGATCTGGGCGTGCGGTGCAAAGGCATTCAGGCGACCTGTGACGCGGTCATCCATTCGCATCCCGACGGCAATCAAGCAATCCGTGTGGGAAATAGCCATGTTGGCGTAGTACATGCCATGCATGCCGGGCCAACCGAGATAGAGGGGATGCGTTTCCGGGAACCCGGAAATGCCGAGCAACGTCGTGAGGACCGGAACCTGGGTCTTCTCGGCGAACGCTCGAAGTTCCGCGTATGCGCCAGACAGGATGATCCCGTGTCCGGCGATGATGAGTGGTTTCTTGGCCTGCTCAATCATCCTCGCCGCTTGGCGGATCTGCTTGGAATGGCCCTGCATTTTCGGCTTGAACCCGGGCAGGTTCACCTTGGCCGGGTACTCATAAATGGCCGTGTTGGTGGTCACGTCTTTCGGAATGTCTATCAGGACAGGACCGGGGCGACCGGTCCGGGCGATATGAAACGCCTCCTTGATGACCCTCGCCAAGTCCTTGACGTCCATCACCAAGTAGTTGTGCTTGGTGATGGGCATGGTGATGCCAGTGGTATCGGTCTCCTGAAAGGCGTCCTTGCCGATCATGTAGGTTGGAACCTGACCGGTGATTGCAACCATCGGCACCGAGTCCATCATGGCCGTCGCGATGCCAGTGACCAGATTCGTTGCACCAGGCCCGGAAGTCCCAAGGCAGACGCCGACGGTGCCGGTAATCCGGGCATAGCCGTCAGCCATGTGGGATGCGCCCTGTTCATGACGGCACAAGATATGCCGGAATGGATACTGGAACAGTGTGTCGTACAGAGGGATGATCGCACCACCGGGCATTCCGAAGATGGTGTCGACGCCCTCCTTGATCAGGCTTTCGCAAAGGATCTGCGCTCCGGTGAGACGCTGCATGATGGCCTCCATGGCGTGCGATCGGTCACATCCGTCGCTGATCGGGTGCCCCGACGGACACAAAAAAACGGCTTCGTCCTGAGGACGAGAGCCGATCCCGTGGTACCACCTCAATTGACGCGCCTAGCCCATGGACTCCGGACGAGTGCGGTGCCCTGGGCACACTTCACAATCGTTGCCCCAGCACGAATGCCAAGAGCAGCCCATGAAAAGCATGTCCACTTGATCCCGCTCTATCGGTCGGGATCCGGTGACGACAAGGCAGCATCGCTGCGCTGATGGTCACGGCTCAGGGGCGAGTTCACCTTGATCTGGTCGGCCGACTTGCACCACGCGTCGGTTCTCTGGGCGACCTTGCCTCGGATACTACTCCCCGTCTCAGCGACGGTATTCGGTTTTCGACGGCTTGCAGCGCACTCGGATTCCGGAGACGCGCTTGCCCCTCATTGACCATAGCAGGGACCCGGAGAGGCGTCAAGGGGTTCACGTCAACTCAGATGTGGCGACCGGGTCACCTGAACTCGACCCGGTAGAGATGGACAGTTGAATCCTCATCCGATGCGTTGAGCTGGTTGATGTCCAGGCGCACCCGCGCGACATCCCGTACCGGTGCATCCAGATTGATCTCCACGACTGAGTTTGCGCCGTCGGCGACGCCTACACCTGCTTTGTTGACCTCAGCCGATCCGTCTCTTGGGAAAACGTGCGCGGTTACTCGCCAGAGACTCGCACCAACCGTCAGCCGGATTGTTCGGACCGGTCGCGGGTTTCCGAAGGCAACGTCAAGGACGGCAGGGTTTGGACCCGCGAGTCTCGCGAGTGCACCATCGGCCCTGGCAAAGACTGGAGCGATAGCCCCGTCGTCCAGGTTGGTATATCCGACGACGGCGCGCTCCCCGTCAACCGCCACGGTGACGAAACTCAGTTTTCTCCTTGCCTCGCGTTCGGCGGCCAGCATTGCACGGACATCAGGAGCTTCAAGGAGCCGTACCATGAGAAATCCCGGTGTTCCGTCCGGGTGCAGCACCTTCGCGGTCACCTGGTCAGAAGTGATGCGCGGTCGTCCGGTTGCTCCTCCCGGCCTTGCAATGTACTCATCAAGGGCTTCCAATTGCGCGGGCGACATCACTGCCCAGAGCTCCGGGCCCCACGGGTCTTGTCCGTGGATCAGCGTGTCGAGGCTGCCGAGGAACACACGGCCTGCGGTTCGATCCTCCCTACTGATGAAGAAGTTGATGAAGTGATGCCCACCCCAATTCCAATCGGTGGTCACCATCACGCGTGATCCGGGGGTTGATTCCAGTTGGGCGTTCACCATCTTGAACACATACTGGCTTCCCCACTGGATACCGTAACCGCCGTAGTCCTGCCGTCTTGTGGACTGGGTGGTAAGCGCTTCGTGCAGGACCATGTATGAACCGGTTGTTGCCACGGCGATGAACATCAATGTGCCGACGAGGCGGGTGTGCCGGAGTGCCCGAGGGACCAGGTCGATTCCGACAAGTGCAAGGATGGTCACCGGGACCACGACCGCAAGGGATCTGGTCGGTGCGAACCGTGCGATGAGGGAAGGCGACAGCGTCACCGCAAGCATTGCGGAAATCTGCCAGCGGTAGGGGCGAAACCGAGGCAGCGCGAGGCACGCGACCCCCACAATGATGAATGGCGCGAGCCACAGCGGAAGAAGGGGCATAGTCCCCGGGTAGTAGTTGTGGTAACCGGTGACATCAACGTACTTGGTTCTTTCGATCCCGGAGAACCAGACGCGGGGGTCGAGTGCGATCAGGAATGAGCGCGCCATCAGGATCCCGACATCGACGAGGGCGGGAGAGTTCGATGCCCAGAACGGATGCGCGGAATTGGTCCGTGACGCCAGGTAGCCCGGGTTCTTTGTCAGGAAGTTCAGGAGCGGCAGAAGTGCGACGATAGCTCCTATAGACGGGTATCTCCAGTGTCTTAGGTGCCGACGATGATATCGAAAATCAATCCCAAAAAATGTGATAATGCTTGCAACAATGATAAAATGAGCGATAGCATTTGAATAAAATGTCAGGGCACCGGACAGGAGAATCAACCAGGCAAACCGGGGATGTTCGTAGCGGTACACAAAGTACGAGCAAATGAAACACGCGTAGAAGGCCACCCAAGTCGCACTGTCATACGCCGACCGAGACAGGTGAAACCAGACTGGAAGTGCGGCAACGACAAGTGGCGCGAGCCACCATGCACGATTTCTGAGCGCGATCTTGAGGGTAAGCGCAATGGCGATGGGGGTTGGGGCCGACAGCAATACTGCGGTTGCTCTTGCAACCGTGACGGAAACGCCGAACACTGATGAGGTGATGAGGTGGACATACACGCCGACATCCGGGTTCCAGTTCGGGTAGGGAAAGAAGATCGGGAACACGATACCGAAGCCGTCGCGGAAACGAGCGTCGAGAAGACCCTGCGACAGTGCGACGATTCCGGCTTCGTCTCCGTCAAAGGAAATCGGGTACGAATCGATGCGCCAAAGGCGAGTGATGGCGTACACCACCATTCCGAACCAGAACCCGGTCCAAGCGAGGCGCGTCCCGCCGATGGGTGATCCTTGGATCATGGAATCGACGCGGGCGATCGCAGCGACAAACGGTCTTCCAAAGGGCAGTCCCGACCCTGGACCGGAGGCCGAGGACACCTCATCGATCGGCTCATTATGAGCGAAGTCAAGAAGATCCGTATCCGCTTCTCGCGAAGTTCCATCATCGCGAGACGATGATTTCGACCCAAGTGATTGGTCAAATCCGGCGTCGATGCCGGGTTGATTTTCTTGGTAAGGAATTTCGACCGTGACCGTTCGATCGCCGATGTATGACGCGAACGTCACCGGAAGAACGTCGGCCTGCGCAGGTGAACCCGCGAGAACGTGGACCTTGACGACCGCGTGGGATCGCCAATCCAAGGGTCCGGCGACCGGTGATCCTTCATGGTCACGAAGAAAGATCGACAGAGCCCAGACGTCATCGTCACCGTCGCGATCTCGCGACACGATCCACCCGGTGCCATCGACAACGGCAGCGTGATGAATGTGAGAAATCGTGGAACTTCGGAGCCCTTGCGGAGCAGCCCACCCCTGTGAAACCCCCGAACCATCTTGCACAAACGCAACGGGGGTGGGATCCAAGGCATCAACCGTGGTCGTGACCGTCGACACACTGGCGTCAGTGGAGGCACCGGTTCGCCATTCCTGAATGAGGTGAAGTACCTCCTGAGTGTTCCCTTCGATTGACCAGTGGATTGATTCGGCAGGAGATTGTTCAAGCGTGACTTGAAAATCGAACTGGTGCTCTACGGTTCGTCGCGCACCCGCCTGGTTCGCCAGCGACGTTTTTTGCAGGGGAATGAGCTGTCCACGGATCCTTACGCGTGGGACGAGCTTGTCAATTGGCTCTGTCTCCGAGTGCACTGGGCCAACGGGATGTCGGTCTCGGGCAACGTCCCACTTCCCGAACGCACCCTCGACGACCATGGTGGACCAAGCCGGGTCAGCACGTTCCGCCTCTGGCCCATCGTCTTTGGGAGGTGCGTTGACCTCAAGCCGGCAGACGACGCTCTCCCACACATGCGCGATGCGAGACAGGGAACCACCTTCATGAAGGTTCCCATTGTCTCGGTCATTCCCTGCTGTGCTCATGAAATAATGACATCACGAAGGTGAACGATGGATTCTTGGCCGGCTCCCCGCTGCAGGATCTCAAGATGAACTGCGGAAACCTTGCCAGGAGTGAGGTCGAATTCGATTGTCGGATCAACCCGGCTCTCTACGGTCTTTCGGTAAATGGTTTCAGTACCCGTGTCAGCGTACGTCTTGACGACGAGATTCCAGTTACCGGCCGAGAGAACAATCGTGAGATGGCTCATGTCTTTGGGTTGCGGATATGCGAACTCGAGGATCGCCGGGTTTCCGCCATTGAACCGCCCAAGGGTCCTCGAATCGCCGTCAAAGATATCCCCGAGTGTGCCCGCGTCGATGATGGTGTGGCGGACTTCGAGACGCTGGCCCTTCACGACCACCTGGCCGTTGCGTAACGCAACGCGGGCGGCCCGCTCTTCGGAGACGATGCGGTCGAAGTCCGCGGAGTACCCAAGACGAACAAAAGAGAAGGCATCGCTTCCGTCAGGGTAGTGCATGGTGGAATCGATCAGGATTTGCCCAAATCGTCGGGAGGCGCGGGCGAGTTGAACCTCATCCGCCGTCATCACGAAGACCATGTGTTCGTCTAGTGGTCGCCTCCCGCCGAGGAAGTCACGGACATTTGCCATGAGCACGCGGCCTTCGGCCTGTAGTGAGGGCACGAAAAATGGCAGATACAGGTCAGTACCATTCGCCCATGTTGAGGAGATGAAGAACTTGTCGTCCGGGCTCTTTCGTGCACGCGTGACGACCTCCCGGAAAACCTGCACGGCGCCCCACTGTTGGCCGTAGAGCCCGTAGTCGGTCAACCACGTCGGCCCATTCAGGAAAGAATCCGCCACGATGTTTGTCGAGAGGATGGCGCCGACGCCGAAAAGGGCTATTGCATGCCAACCAAGCCTGGTGGTTCCGGCGATTGACCCTGGCGCGGTCATCCCTTGCACCCATTGATCAAGTGTGCGCAGGAAGCCAAGG
>CANFGH010000052.1 GCA_947446285.1 Chloroflexota bacterium | reverse complement strand
TAGCCATTGAGGCCATTGAGGAACGCACCGGGCCAGTGTGGGAGCGCAACCAGGCTTGCGGCGCCGACCGCGGCGATCGTCACCATGACGGCGTCGATGCCGTGCCAGTTGCGTGTGTCATTGCCCCCACCTTGCCCCCCCTGGCCTGAAGCGATGCGTAAGGACATTGGGCTGGGATTGGGCGAACTTTCATGTGCTTCGCCCCCGACGTGGGGTCTGCCGGGAGAGGGGAGGTCGATTGGAGTTGTGGGTCGGAACCAGAGCGTCACTTGGCCGGCAACCCAGAGGGTCACGGGGATCAAGGCAAGCTGGGGTTTGACGAGGGCGAACGGGAGGATGGTTCCGGCGAACCGGTCATGGTGTCTGGCGGTGGCCCATCCGGTGGTCGCGATGGCGAGCGTTGCCAAGGCGGCGAACTGTCCGAAGATCAGGTTGTAGATGACCGGTGGCCACAGGATTGCGAGGACGGTGGTGATGACCAGACCTCGGTTGGCGTCGTGCAGACGCATGGGCGAGGGGGTGTGCCAGACGAGCAAGACCGTGCCAACGACCGATGCCTGGGCGATCAGGAGCCAGATTGTCGAGGCCACAGGGAACGGCAAGACAGCAAGTGGGGCAAGAAGGAGTGCGACGTACCCCGGATAGACGAACCCGAACGCGAAGGTTCCGCTGTCAGTGGTGCCATCCCACCCAAGCGCCTCGCCCATTGCCGACCGGACCGTTGCGGTCACGCCCGGACCATACGGATCAAGGCTGTCGATGACCCAAGCACGTGCGCCGACCCATCGGGGAAAGAGGTCAGATGCGGGACCCAGCGCGATGGCAAGCCGGTTCGTGGCAATGATGTCAAGCAGAAGCGCGAGTGCGAGTAGAACGGCGCCGATGACTGTTGACCGGCTCATGGGGCGACGGACTAGTTGCATCGCGCGGACATGTCTCAGGATTCTTCGCGACGTTCACCATCCGGAGTGATCACGACGCTGCCCATCGTGGGCAGGCTGCCAGGCATCCGGGTTGGTGGAGTGGGCGCATACCTGTCGTTGCGACGCCGATTGGCGTTCCGGTTGCTTCGACTGACCGGTCGGCTGGTCGTGATCAGCACGTAGATGCCGACGAGTCCTGCCATTGCCCAGGCCGCCCAGACGTATGAGACTTGCTCAGGCACAACGAAGGTTGGCAGGACCTGGGTGATGTCGGTTTCCCACACCTGCGAGAGGTAGGCAAGGAGGACGCTCTTGCCGTCCCAGTAGTTGTAGCGGAGTCGTGGAACGGCGATGAGTTGGGCAATGATGGACCAGTCGGCGAGTGCAAGTGCGATGGCGGCGATGGTCATCCGCCATCCACGCCATCCGTGCAGGGCGACGGCCAGGCCGGCCACGAAGATCGGCATCACGGGCACAAGCATTCGAGAGGGCGGACTGAATGCACCGAACCAGAAGCTGAAACTGGCAATGAACGCGAAATAGGAGATCAGCAAGGTGAGCATGGGCCCGCTGCGTACCCATCCCACTTGGCGGGGCAAGGCGAGGAGGCCATAGAGGGCGAGGAGGTAGACCGGTCCGTAGGGCAGGAGTCCGTACTGGCGATCGAAAAGCAGGCCGAGGGCACCGGCCGGGATGTTCGACAAGGATACAGAACCGTAGTCGTTCACCGCGGGAATGCCTCCGAAGAGGCGCATGTCAAGAGTGAGGAGGCCGCCACCGGCGACGGCGACGATCAGGGTTCCGAGGATTGCAGCGGTCCAGTTTCGGGTCGAACCGTGCACGACGTTCCCATCGGGACGGGGCCCCGACAATCCGGGAAACGCCCACCGGACCAGCCCCCACGCGGCGATGACGGCGGCGATCGGGATGTAGCGCAGATGGAACCATGGCAGGAGTGAAACGACACAGGCAAGGCGCACGAACGATGCGGTGACAAGGGTGCTTGGCAGGAGGGCGCGCAGGGCCACGGTCACGAGGAGTGCGCCGGGCACTTCGGGGTAGAACTGGTCGCTGTAGAAGAGCAGTGGCGAGGCGGTCACGACGATGAACCACGTGGCGGTGGCGATGATCCCACTCCATCTCCGCCCCGCCCCACCTGATTGATAAGTGCTTTGCAGACCCTGATGCAAAGGCGCTTCGCTTTGGCTCCCAGTGATATCTCGGGCGAGGCGCCAAAGTTCCGTGGAAAGCAAGGCGCTCAGGGCCATCATGAACCCGATCGCGAGACCATGCCCGCCAAGCCACATTGCCGGGACGATCAGGAGGGGTAATCCGATGCTGTGCTTGGAATACAGGTTTCCACCGGTGCCGTAGAGGGCGTGCATGTCCTCGGGATCGCGTGGATCGCCCAGATGCCAGGGATAGAACGGCAGGTAGTCCTTGTCCCGGTAGTTATTAAAAATCTCGAGGTCACCATCTCGGATCAGACTGGTCGCGATGGTGAGGTAGTGAGGTTCGTCGCCGGTGATGTGGTAGATCGGCCGTTCACCCCAGGCGAACTGGGCCTGGTACGCCCCACCGTAGATGGCGAGGGCGAGAAGCCAGAGGATCACGATGCCTCGCGACGGGGCGGGGATTGCAGTACGGATCGCAAAGAGGATGCGTCGTGCCGCAAGTGGTTCGAGATTGGTAGCCACCGGGACGAACCGGGTGGGAGACAGGTTTACTTCGGACGGCGGTTCGCCGGCACTGCGGTTGCCGGTGACGGGCGGTGAGGCGGGGGCCGAACTCACAGGACGACGTCCGGCAAGAGGCCGAGGCGACGCTGCCACCGGGCGAGGGAACTGCCGAGGTGGACGAGGGGTGAACTGATTTGTCCACCGATGGCGTGACCCGTGGCTGGTTGCGGTCTAGAGGGGGTCACCCGCGTTGCCTCGAGTTGCGCGCGCAGGATGTCGGTGGTCATGCCGGGAGGCTCATCCAGGGCCACCCAGGCGCGGCCCACCTCGCCCGCCGTGTGCGCATCACTGCCGGCGACGACTGGCAACTGATAGGCGCGCGCGAAGGCGATCGCCCGGTCGTTGTCGGCACTGAACGTGACCCGCGCATTCAGTCCTTCGATCGCGTCGATGAGGCCGGCGTCGGCGATCCGCTGGATTGCGGCGCTTCGCAGGCGGGATCCACGGAAGCGATCAAAGGGGTGGGGGACGGTCACGAGGCCGCCTTGGTCGCGGATGCGCCTGATCGTTTCCTCGGGAGTCAGTCCGCGCGGGATGGTCATGGTGAGGAAAAGGCCAATGACCTCACCTTCGGTGGTCATGACTTCCTCACCGATGATGACGGAGAGTCCGGGGTAGCGATCGGGCCGGCGCGCGACGAGCGAGGCCGCTTGGCGACCCCCATCGATGGTGTTGTGATCGGTGACGCACAGTGTGGCCAGGCCGGCGCGGACGGCGCCGTCAAGCAGTGATGCGGCTGGGACGGCGGCATCAGGCGAGTGGCCGGTATGTGAGTGGAAGTCGATTCGGAACATCAGGCTATCCGAACCACACCCCAGCACCGCCCCGCCTGATTTGTAAGCGTTTCGCTTGGGCATTGGGGTGTCAACAGGACGGGAGGCCACGACCCACTGCCCCGTTGTGACGGGAGAGAGGAGGGATGCCCGGGCGACAAAGTATGGGGGGTTTGGGTGTTCACAGGAGTTTCTTCAGCAGCGCGAGGGCTCCCTGGTCCCACGCGACCCGGTGGGTCACCCCAGTGCTTGTGCTGAGTTCGGAACGGTGTTCGACGTACCAGTCGTAGGCGTGGATCAGGGCCTCGGCATTGCTATGGCGTGGGTGCCAGTCGAGGGCATCCCTGATCTTGTTCGTTGAGACGTAGGAATCCCGGTCGGCAGTGCCGTAGACCCAACGGTACAGGGGTGAGAGGTTGACGGCTTCCAGGCTTCGGAGTGCGGTCTTTGCCGGCCACGCCGGCACAGGGAAGACCTGCGCGCGCGTTCCGGCATGGAGGCACAGTTCCCCCACATCCTCGGCGACAGTTGCGAAGCGGGAGGCGCCAACGTTGAAGGTGTCGTTGACCCGATCGGACGCATGGGTGGCTGCCCGCCAGATGGCGTCGCACAGGTCGCCGACCTCGAGCAACTGGTAACGGTTGTGCCCTGGTCCGAGGATGGGGATGCGCTTTCCGGCGAAGACCCAGTCGTAGAGGATCTGGAAGACACCGAGGCGTCCCGGACCGAGAAAGGTCTTCGGGCGCACGACCGGCACGCAGTAGCCCTGGGCGCGGTAGGCAACGCAGATTTGCTCGGCTGCGACCTTGCTTTCGCCGTATGGACCCACGCCAATCATCGGGTCGGTCTCGTCTATCGGGTGCTTTTCGGGGACGCCATAGACGGCGGTTGATGAGATGAAGACGGTGCGAGGCACACCCGCCGACCGTGCACAGTCGAGGACGGTGTGCGTACCCGCGATGTTGGTGGTGCGGATGTCGTGCGGCCGCCAAAGGGGCAATGCAGCGGCGGCGTGAATGACGACCTCGATCGGACCGGTCTCGGCGAGTGTGCGACGGACGGTACCCGGATCGCGAACGTCACCGACCCGGAAGATGGTGCCGGGTGGGTACTCCGAGGCAATGGAGGTGGCGATGTCCAGGGAGATGACGGTGACCCCCTGCATGCTCAAGTGGTGCGCAAGGTTCACGCCAAGGAAGCCTGCGCCGCCGGTCACGAGAACTCGCATGGTCATCGTTTGAACGGCACGCCCAGAGTCACGGCGGCGAAGTGCTTCGTAATCAGCGACGCTGCGGGCGCGGTGCAAGTGTCGAGCCGGGGTGGTCCGTGATGATTTTGGATTGCTGGGACCGCCCTCGCCGGCACGGGATGGTGGGGTTGTGAGGTGGGTGGACAGGAAGTGGTTCCTACTTGGTGAAGTCGCATGTGACGGAGAAAGTGGCGGGCGAGGGCGCGCGCTCCCAGGGGCGTGGATTCCTGCCTGGTCCGCGGGCATCCTTGCCCGCATTTCGGTGGGAGTTGCCTAGCCGAGATAGACGACCGCAATCGAGGCGGCGACCCATGCTACGCAACACCACGCGAGGGGACGGTCACGGAGGAGAACTTCTTCGGGGGCACCGCCATCACCTCGCACGTGGATCAGGTAGAGGTACCGGAAGATGCCGTAGAGTGGAAACGGGATGGTCAGCATCATCGCGTGACTTCGTGGAAGATTTTCCGAGAAGAAGGTGTACAGCATGTACGAGACAATTAATGCGGTGGTGACGATGGAGAGGAGTTGGTCGACGAACGGGAGCGAGTAGTTGCGAAGGACGTCGCGGTGATTGGCGGCGTCTGAGGTGAGGAGGACGAGCTCCTGACGTCGCTTGCCAAGGACGAGGAAGAGGGCAAGGAGAAGAGTGACGACGTAGAGCCAGGGACTGATCGGGACGTCAATCGCGAGCGCCCCGGCGGCGGCACGCAGGACAAATCCGCTGGCGACCGCAAGGACATCGAGGATCACGATGTGCTTCATGACTGCGACGTACAAGGCTTGCAGGATCAGGTAGGCCATGGCAGTCGCGCCGAACGCGGGCGCAAGCATGGTTGCCGAGGCAAGTGCGCCGATGGCAATCACGAGGGCGACGGCAATGGCAAGGGCCGGTGGCACGATGCCGGCAGCGATCGGACGGCGTGACTTGACGGGATGGTGCTGGTCCTTCTCGCGGTCGAGGACGTCGTTGACGAGATAGACCGCGCCGGACAACAGGCAGAACAGGGCCGCCGCGATGACGGCACGGGCGACGCGTTCAGGATCACCAAGTTCGCGTGCGAAGACGATGCCCGCAAGGACGACACCGTTCTTGAGCCATTGGCGGGGTCGAAGGCTGCGGACAAGACCCCAGATGATCGCGCCTGATGTCCCACCAGTTCGCGCGGGATTTACATGCGCTTCGCCTGGGCCGTCACCCCGCGACCGCCCCGCCTGGTTCATTTCCCCTTCGCTAGTTTGGCGCGAAGGGGCAGTACGGTTCGGTTCGTCTGCGGTGCCGGGCGTCTGGCCCGCGGACGGTGTGTCAGTCATGCGATAGGTTCTCACGATTGCGCAGCACAGTCACTTGCACCCGATCGATAGCCGCTTCGCCTGTCCCGCCACCTTGCGACTGCCCTTCGCCGCCCAATTTACAGGCGCATCACTCATGCACTTCGTGCCCGGATTGCAGCGAGGACTGACGTGACCTCGGAGCCGCGCAGGGCGACGAGAGTGGCTAGGTAGATTGCGCCACCGATGCCGGCCGCGGATCCGAGATACAGGATAAGTGTCACGGTTGATGTGGGTGGCACGACCAGGACGGTTGCGCCGGTCAGGGCAAGGGCCATCGTGGCGGAAGCCACGGCCACGCGCAGCATCGTGCGGATCCGGGTGGCCGTGATGGGGATCCCGTGCCTCATGAGGTAGACCGCGAGGATGGTCGCGTGCGCCCCGTGTTGCACCGTGTTCGCCAGCACAAGACCTTTCATCCCTAGTGGATCGACGGTGGTGATTGCGACGGTGGCGAAGATGCCGGCACACGCCACGCCGGCTAGGACGGGCACGCGGGTGTTCTGCACGGCATACAGGGCCGCGATGAGCAACTGGTCGATGGCAACAAAGGGCAGTTGCGGGGCGTACCAAAGGAGAGCGGTCGCAGTGAGTGCGACACCAGAATCGTCGAAGGCACCGCGCGCAAACAGGAGACGCACGATCGGTTCGCGCAGGACCATCGCGCCGACCATCAGGGGGGCCACCAGTACCACGGCGGCGGTCAGTCCACTCCCCAAGGTCTGCCTGAAGCCGGGCTCATTCAGGCCGTTTCGTCCATACCGGGCAAGGACGGGCAGCGATGCGGTGGACAGGGCGGCTACCACGAGGCCTAATGGCAGCTGCACGATGGTAGTTGCATATCGCATTGCGGCGAGACTGCCAGCGCCGGTCTGGGATGCCAGGCGGGTGTCGAGAATGATGATCGCGGCTGAGACGACCAGACCTCCGGCGACTGGGCCATAGAGGCGAAGGATGCGCCTTACGGCGGGGTGGCGCAGATCAAGGCGGATCCGGAGACCAACGGCCTGGTTGGGCCACATCAGCAGAACCTGGCCGGTGGCGCCGACAAGCATGCCAATCACCAGGCTGGAGACCCCCATCCACGGACTGAGGGCGAGGGCGCCGATGATGATGCCAAGGTTGTAAATGGCCGGTGCGATTGCTGGTCGCGTGACGTCATTCCGGGCCAGAAGCATCGCCTGGAAGATCGCGGCGACCCCCATCAGGATGACGGTGGGCAGGGCGAGACGGACGAGGAGCGAACCCTGGGACTGGACCTCGGGAGCGAACCCGGTGCCGAGGAGTTCCATAAGTGGTTCGGCCACGATAGCCAGGGCGATCACGATTGGGATGAGGACGGCGAGAGCGATCCCAAGGACGGCACCGGCTACGGCACCGAGGTCTCCGGATTGGACGTCTGTCGCCCAGTCTTCCGGACTTGCGTCGTTTCGGGCAGGGATGGCCGCGGACCGGTCCGTTGTCCCGTCGCTCGTACTCACTCCACTTTGGGCGAGAATGCCGACGGACGCGCCGGTTTTCTCGTTGCGGGAGGCCACCTCAGCGAAGACCGGCACGAGTGCCGAGGACAGCGCGCCGCCGATCAGCAGGTCGAAGACCATCGTCGGGACGCGACTGGCCGCACTGAAGACCGAGGCTGCGACGGTGGTGCCGAAGAGGGCGGCAACGACCTGTTCCCGGACGAGACCGAGGATGCGGCTGCCGATATTGCCGAGGGTCAGGCGGATTGCATTCGCGATGATGCCGCGGCGAGGCGGTTTTACGGCGGTTGTGGTGGTGGCGGTCACCCGCCGACACCTCGTCCACCCGGCAACGGGAGGGGGGCTGACATGGCGATTCGTCGGGCGAGTGCCGTGGTTGAACGACCGGCGACCGTTGGGACAAGCAGGACGGACCCGCCGCCTTTCCGGACGACGGATGCCTCGGGGAGTCGGGCGGACGCGACCTCCAGATCCGACGCTGACGCATCCACGGCGTAGTCGCCACCTTTGACATAAAGATCGGGCTTGACCGCCCGGGCAAGGTTGACGGCCGTCGCTTCCTCGAAGATGGTCACGAAGTCGACCGATCCCAGCGCGGCCAGAAGTTCGGCACGGTCATCTTCGGGTACGAGGGGCCGGTCTGGTCCTTTCCCGAGAGTGCGAACCGATGCGTCGGCGTTGACGCCGACCACGACGACCGGTGGGCGCCCGTCGGTGCCCGATTGGGCGCGGCAGGTATCCAGCAGGCGAGCATGTCCCACATGCAGGAGGTCGAAGACCCCGTTGGTGAGGACGATGCGACGTCCGTCCGCGCGCGCTTGCCCGAGGGCACTGATGAGTGCGTCACGTGTGACAACAAGGCCCATGATCGTGATTCCCGGCACATTTGTGCGTCGATGGATCTGCGCGCCCCACCCCGCCCGGAGGGCATCACCCCAGAATGTCGCTCCGTTGGTGAGGTGGAACTATGGTTCCGTGGAACGATACGTCCTGAACGACCGCACAGGTTAAGTGATCCCCGGTCGTGCCCCCGCATACACCTATGGACGCCCGTAAGGCACGACATCGGGCCGTTGGCGTCGCGACGTGGTCCGAACGGCTGAGGATTTTGACGGGCGCCGGGTCGGCGTCCCACGATAGACCAGGTTGGATGCTGGAGATGGGTCTCCATCCAGAGGGGCGCTTTCGACGGGTGGTCCAGACGTGCGCGGGAGGTACCCGACGATCGGTGCGCCGCGCGGTCCCGGCTTCCGGGACGTGTCATCGGTGCCGGCTTTGCGTTTTTGCGTCGGTCGTGCCACCACTTGGGTGACGGGTTGGACCGAGCTGGAGGCGGTTGCGGATGGCACGACGAGGGCCGGCGGTACATAGGGAGTGACAGGTCTCCCCCGAACGTGCCTGACTACCCAGGTGGGACCGGTGGTGCGTGCTGGTGGTCCAGAGATGAGACAGCGGGATGGGTCGAACCCTGCGTCAACGAGCGTGGCAATGTCATCCAACTCACCTGGTGTCAGCGCCGGCCTCGCGTCGGCGTCGAAGAGCCGGGCGCACTGGTGTAGGTCGATGATGTCACTTGCCCCGGGGGAGCCGTCGAAACGACCGGCGGAACGAGGTGGAGTGATCCCTGTGGTGTTGACAAGGATGGTCGCGCGGTGTTTCAGATGGGGGAACATACGCGTGGTCAGTTCGTAGAGATATCCCGACTTTGCCTTGGTACGGCCATGGGCGTCGTCGATCATGGACCGGTTGTCAGGGTTGGCGAGGAAGTTGGCCTCCCATGGTTTGACCTCGAGGCAGTGGACGGTATCCGACCCGATCAGGACGATATCGATGTCGCCGGGCCAGGCGTGCCCACGATCGGGTAGACCGACGTTTGACAGGACCAACCAGTCACCGGTTCGGGGAGCCGACGCCAGAAGTTGCTGGACCGCGACGTGTTCCGAGGAGTTCACGTGGTCGCGGCAATGGTAGTGACGGATAGGCATGCGCGGACAGGATGGTGCCAGACCTCCAGGCGGTTGGTTGAGGCCTAGGGGGACGCGTGCGGTAGACGCCGGGCGATGGTCTGTCGGAGTTCGGCGGCGGTGACGGCGATCGTTCCGGCCCGTGAAACGGCAATCGAGGCGGCAGTGTTGGCAAGGGTGGCGGCTATCGCGGCATCGGCCCCGGCAAGCCACGCGAGGGTGAAGGTCGCGGCGACAGTGTCCCCCGCCCCGGTGGGATCGACCGCGGGCATCGTGTGGGCCGCAATGTGGAAGGCGCCGGGCCGGTCGCGGGTTACGAGGGTCATTCCTTCCTGACCACGGGTGATGAGGATTGCCTTGGCGTCGAGGCGGTCGAGAAGGGTCCGCGCCCCGGTCTCGACGCCTGCGTCACCAGTCAGGGCATGTCCCAGTTCGGTCTCCGCTTCGGGTTGGTTTGGTGTGAAGATGGTTGCTCCACGGAAGCGGGCCAGGCCGCCGTGGGCATCGACCACCACGGTCACGCCACGTGCCCGCGCTACCGGAAGGCAGGCTTCGATGATTTCCGGATGAATGACGCCGTTCTCGTAGTCGGAGATGACGATCGCGTCTGTCTCGAGGATGGCGTGTTCGAGATAGGCGACCAAGGGGGCGATGACTGCGGGGTCGAGAGGGCGGTTGTCGAGGCGGTCGAGTCGCACGACGAGTTGCTGAGCCTGCTGCTGGGCACCGGCGGCCCAGATCCGGGTCTTGGTGGTCGTCGGACGGGACGGGTCGACCATGACTCCGGCGACGTTCATGCCACGGTCGCGCAGTCCGATGACGAGTTCGCGCCCCGTCTGGTCGTCACCCACGACCCCGGCCAGTGCGACGCGGGCACCCAGTGCGACGAGGTTGGCAGCGACGTTTGTTGCGCCACCCGGGTTCAGCGTGCTGCCAGTGTGTTCGAGGACCAGGACTGGTGCCTCGCGGGCGATGCGGTGCGGACGTCCGGTGACGTGTTCGTCGGCCACGATGTCGCCGATCACAAGGACGCGGTGGCCTTGCCATTGGCGGGTCACATCGCTGGCCTCATCGTCGCTGATTGCACCGTGCGTCGCCGGGTCGGTTTCCATCGTCTTCTCTCGTCAAGCGGAACGCACCGCGCTCAAGCCGGGCATCCCGCCACCGTTCGTCGCTGTGAGTCCTCAAGTGAACGTCTCCCTTCGGGTGCACGACCAGACCCGCAACCACGAAGGGTGTTGCATCCCCCCGCGAACCTCGTCGGGAATTCACGGACCTGCGCTCCCAGGGGCACCGCATGAACGGCTGCCTCGAGGTGGCGCATCCGCAACCACGCGCGGTGTTCCCCAAGGAGTTACTCGCCCGGTTCGCCCTCGAGTATCGTGATGGCATGGTGCAGAGCGGTGCGGAAGCGGTCCGGGGCGAACCTGAGTGCCTGCGTGCGGCAGTCGTCCGGATTGAAGTCGGTGGACTTGAATGACAAAAGAGTGTCGGCCAGGGCATCGGTGGTCGGTTCGCTGAAGAAGGTTCCGGTCACGCCCGCCACGACGGTTTCAAGCGCACCGCCGACGCCGTACGCAATCACTGGCTTGCCACACGCTTGCGCCTCCACGGCGGTCAGGCCGAAGTCCTCCTCACCGGGAAACAGGAACGCACGGCATCCGGCAAGTTCGTGGGCGACTGTCTCATCACTGATGGCACCAAGGAACTGGATGTTCGGGTCATCTCCCGCAAGGGTTCGCAGGCGTGCTTCGTCGACACCCAACCCGGCGATACGCAAGCGCATGCCCAGTCGCCGGCAGGCGAGGATTGCAAGGTCGAGGCGCTTGTAGGCCTCGAAACGTGCGACGGCGAAGAGGTACCCATCGTTCCCGCCGGCATGCCCATGCGCGGTATCGGGTTGGTTCAGGAAGCGGTCGACATTGACTGGTGGATGGACGACGGCGCGGGAACTTCGGCCATAGATCCGGGCGATCCGAGATTCGATGTAGCGGGATTGGGCGATGAAGTGGGTCACCCGGTTGGCGGCCCGGCGGTCCCACCGACGCAACCACCGGGTCAGGATGGTATCGATCATCTGGACGGGAGCAACGTGCCCGGAGAGGTTGGTCCCACGGTTCAGCCCCCACAAGAAGCGTGGTGGTGTGAAGCAATAGCACAGGTGCCTTCCGCCCCGGATCGGGCGGACGGCTTTCGCACCGAAACTCGCCAGTGAGATCACGGTGTCGGCGTTGGGGTGCAATCCCGAGAACGCGATCGGTTGAAGCAGGGAGTAGAAGCGGGCAAGGCGTGACGTTGCCGGCAGGCGGTTGACCCAAGTGGTCTGGATGGGCATGTCGTTGAAGGCAGGGGGGAACCGGTCGGGCAGGTGCAGGAGTGTGTGGATCGGTGCTTCGGGCCAGATGGCGTGGACCTGGGCGAGCGTGCGTTCAGCGCCACCGTGCACGTATAGGTAGTCGTGGATGATGGCGCGCTTCATGCGGATGTTGCTCCGCTACCTGAAGGCCTGCCCGTGCGCACCACTGTCCTACCTACTCGATCCTGAAACAGTGAGCGGCGGTGCGAAGCGGGAGATCGCGGTGAGCACCTGGCGGGGGGTGATGAGATCCTGGCAGATGGCGTGACCAAGGGGGCAGTCGGCGATCCGGGCGAGGGTGTAGCACGGTCGGCACGCGAGTGTCGCACCAAGGATGATTGCGCGATCCGGTGTGGTGACGATCGGACCGCAGACGGCGGGATCGGTCGGCCCGTGGATTGCCACCACCGGTGTCCCGACGGCGACCGCGACGTGCAGCGGCCCACTGTCGCCAGTCACGACGACACTCGCGTTGGCAAGGATCGCGATGAGGTCACGCACGGTCGTCAGGCCGGTCAGGTCACGGACGTCGCCCCACGCCGTTGCGGGCAGGGATTTCCGCGGATCAGGCTCTTGCCCCACGACTTCATCGCTGATCTGCTGACCCAGATGGCGATCCTCCGGTCCGCCGACGATCACGATTGTCCGACCCCATGAGACGAGACCCTTGGCAATTGCTTGCCAGGAGTTGATGGGCCACCGCTTTGCGCTGCCGTTGGTCGCACCGGGGTGCAGGACCACATATCCGGCTGTATCCGTCTCTGTTACGAGGGAAGCCGACGTGGCCCCCTCCCCTGTCGCGGCGGTAGTGGGGAGTGATCCAAGGTGGCTTTGCGCGTAGGGGATGCGGAAGCGGTCACACGTGGCGGTACGGTCGACAAGGCTGACGGTGATGGTGTGACGGCCACCGGAGGTCGGGTCCGCGGTCGGGTCGTGGTGGGGGTCGTCAAAGGTGACGTCTGTGGGTGCGGTGGGAACAGTGCTCCCGTTGGTCGATGGGGCGGACCCGCCGGGGATACGGGCAATCGCATCTTCCGGGTGGGTGAGACGGTCATCGGGTCCGTGCTGGTGTCCGGCGTGCGCGACCAGGGCGGCGCGGCGCTCGGCGAAGTGGTTGACGTCGGACGGTTCACTACTGGCGTGATCGTCAGTTGCTTCGCGCGGAACGAAGCGAGAAGGGACGTCGGCGGGATAGATGTCGTGTGATGGCGACCCGAAACCGGCATCAATGACCGCGAGATTGTACGACGATTCATGCACCCCGGCGGTGTAGCGGGTTCCGGGAACAGTACGGGTCAGGGTTCCGGGAAACGCCTCGGACCCGAAGCCGATCCGAATGGGTATCCCGGCAAGAAGCGCGACGGCACTTCCGAGGTGCCCATAGCAACTGAAAGCGAGGTCGTAACGGTTCGCACGGAGGATTGCGAGGGTGGCAAGGGCCGATGCCCAGTTGTCTCGATGTCGGGCGCGATGGAGTTCGGTGAGATCACCGGCACTCCAGATAACCACGCCATCGATGGTGCCGTCGGTCACCAGGGCTTCCAACAGGGGTGCTTGCAGTGGCGTGGCGAGGACATCGATGTGGGCGCGCCGGCCGCCATGTATTCCCTTTGTGCCTGCGTCTTGGTGAGGGGGTGTGAGACGGCCACGGAGGTCGCGCAGGGCCGGGATCAGGAGTGCGCCGTCGCCAAGCAGTCCGAAGCGCATGACGAGGATGTTCCGTGGTTCGGTTGACGGACGACGCCCGAACCATCGGGTCAGGATCGTGATGGGTTGGAGAAGTGCGCCGATCTTCATTTGGTAGAGGTGGTTCAGCGCACGCTTGACCGCCCCCATTGCCCCTGATTGCAATACGCTGCGCCTCATTCGGGCGAAGCCTCGTCGCGTTGCGTGGCGGAGGCGTCGTTGCGTGGCGGGTCGTCGGTGGCACGCCAAAGTGCGTCGAAGCCACGCATCACCGCTTCAACCGAGATGGCATCCATGCAAGGGTACGTTGACGTTGCCGTGGACGTCCCAACCGATCCGGCCATCTCCCCTCGTTCCTGGTTGACGGACGCGTCGCTTGGCCATTGGTCGCGAGGAGGCAGCGACAGGCGGTGACATGGAGCACAGGCGCGTGCCGATGAGACGTGGACGACGGGCACATCCTGGATGTCCCGCAGAAGCCGACCCGTTGGCGGGATCGGCAAGGGGTCTATGCCGGTCCACGCGCCCCAAACGGCAGCGTCAGTGGGGCCGAAGAGGCGCAGGGTCGGCACACGCTGTGCGGCGGCGAGATGGATCGCGCCGCTATCGGGTCCCATCACCAGTCGGGCGCGCGGGAGGAAGGCACCGAGGGCACCGAACCGGACCATTCCGGCGAAGGAGAGGGGACGGACCGGGGCCGTGCACGCCCGGATGATTGCTTCGATTTCGGGACGATCGGAGGCGGTTCCGGTCAGGATGACGCGCGCCGGATAGGTTGCATGGATCCGGTCGATCACGGTCGCCCACCGGTCCGGAGACCACCGCTTGACCGCGGCGCCGGCAACGGGGTGAAGGACCACGAGATCCTGAATGACACCGTCGCGCCTGATGTGCGGTCCTTCCACTCCCGAGGTCCCCGAGGAGTTCGCCTCCGGGCGAGGGAGTTCATGGTGGCCGTTGAGGGAGGACCATGCGTGATCGGCATCGGCGGCATCGGCGTTGCTTGGGTCGTAGCGAAGACGGAGTTCCGACGACGGGGCGTCGCGCCATTTCCGTGCGGTTGGCATCCGTATTGCAGATGACGATGACACCGGGCGCAAGGCGGCGGTGGAGACGTCTATAAGATCAAGAAAGACCGCTGCGGTGTTCCGGCGAGGCAGACCTCGAGTCCATGCGCCGATGGGAACGTGGTCCATAGGGATCGTGTGTGTCAGGAATGCGGTTGCATCGGGAGTTGCCGTCCCGACACGCACCGGTATCCCGGCGAGGGCGACAAGCGCCGCCCCCCAGCCGAAGTCCGTGGATCCGATGATCGCGGCCTCGAATCGTCCCCGAAGCCGGTCGGCGGTGAGACGAAGCAAGCGGTCGGCGCGCCACATTCGGATCGCACGCATCGCGATATCGCGGATTCGAGCGACTGGCGCAGGAAGGGGGATGGGGAAGGCCCTCCCTCCCTGCCCAAGAGGGAGTTGGGAAGCGGTGGTCGTGGTGCGGTCAAAGGCGGGAAAGGGGCAGATCTCAACCGCGTCGACGTGGGGGCAGTGATCGGCAACGTCGCGCCCCCATGGCCCGGCGAGGACCGTGATTGTGGCGTCACCCAGATTGGCGCGTAACCACGCGAGGGCTGGTGTCGCCACGATGAGGTCGCCGAGATGCCCGGGAAGGATGACGAGGACGCGCAGACTGGCGGATGTCGTGCCCCCGGTGTCGGGCGCGCCGTTTTTCGAGCCTGCGCTGGCGTGGCCCGATGGACGTATCGAGATGCGCCGGAATAGGGCGCGTGCCGACGATCTGGCCCGGGTGCCCGGTTCTTGGCTTGCCACCAGCTCGGCGCGGACAGGTGGGCAGAATGACTCCCACGCTGCCAGCGTTCCGGGCGGGAGTCCGGGTGGTGTACTGTCCAGGCCGGGATTGTCGGGAGGCACGGTTGTCATGATGACATGGCGGTCACGATGTGCCCCACCTCGCCGCACCTTGTTGAGACGCGCATCGTTTGGCCCAACGCACTATTCCCGCAATTCAGGGATTGCCTGCCGTGCGAACGGGCGGCGCGTCCACGGGGGTGCCACCGCTGATGCAGGTCACGTGACCTTTGACAAGGGCTGCGTTCACTAGGCTGACCCGCGGGTACCATCCCACGGAGACACGCAGGCTCAAAGAGAAACGCAGGACACAGGAGGATACTCATGGATCGGACGGTCTACACCGGCTGCTATGGCAACGAGGAAGATGGGCAGGGGGTTGGTGTCTGGCGGCTTGACGGCGCGACTGGTGCTCTCCATCACGTACAGACGGCACCGGTCAACAGTCCATCGTTTGTTGCGCGGCATCAGAATGGACGGTTCCTGTACGCCGTCTGCGAACGTGACGGTTTCCAGGGTTCACCCGACGGGGCGGTCGTTTCGTTCGCGATCAATTCGCAGGATGGCACCCTGGCCGAACTCGGGAAGGTGCGGTCGCACGGAACTTCGGCGTGTCACCTGACGGTTGATCCATCCGGGACGCATGTGATTGTCACGAACTACGGGAATGGACGCGTTGCGGTCTTCCCGATCGGTGCCAATGGTGCCCTGGGCGAGGCTACCCATGTCGTCCAACACGAGGGACGTAGCACGCACCCGGACCGCCAACACGGGCCGCACGCGCATTACGTGATGTTTGATCCATCCGGAAAGTACGTGATGGTTTGCGATCTTGGCCTGGACAAGGTGCTGATCTATCACCTCGACACCAAGACGGGTCACCTGTCGCCAGCCGACTTCGCATACGCGCAGATCAGTTCGGGCGCAGGTCCCCGTCACATGGACTTCACGCCGGACGGACGTTTCGCGTATGTGGTGAACGAGGTCGGGTCGTCGATGTCGGCGTTCTCATGGGATGCAGGTCGCGGGGCACTGGTGTACGTGGATACGCACACGACCATTCCGGTCGACTTCCACGAGAACACGTCCTGCGCGCAGGTGCGGGTACACCCCAACGGGCACTTCGTGTACGGGTCGAACCGTGGGCATGACAGCATCGCGATCTTCGGCATTGACCAGGCGACGGGCCGGTTGATCCCGCATGGCCAGACATCATCCGGTGGGAAGACCCCGCGTAACTTCACGCTTACCCCTGATGGTGCGTGGCTTCTGGCGGCGAACCAAGGGAGTGACAGTATCGTCACGTTCCATGTGGACGCGAAGACAGGCACGTTGACCGAGGCTGGTCACGTGGTGCACACGAACAAGCCCGTCTGCATCGTGGTGGTGTAGCCGCGCGTGACCGGGGGGTGAGGCCTACCCCCCGAAACCACCCCGCCTGATTTCTCCGCGCTTCGCTTTCCAGCTGCGAAGCTCTGACGTGGGATGGGGGAGTAACAGCCCCCCAACCCTCCACCGTTGCGACGGGAGAGGGGGCAGTTTTCTCGGTGCGAGGGGTGCTAGACGACGCTGAGGTCGATGTCGTCGCGCCGGGCGCTTGCGGGGCCTCGCGACGCACTGTCCTTCATCTGGCCGGATGCGTAGTCGAAGACATCCTTGACGTAGACGCGAACCCCGGAACCAGGCGAGGATTCCTTCCAGACGAGATCCTGGGGTGTCGTGCCTGGCTCCATGAGGGGATAGACCTGGTTCTTAGTGGGAAGCATCACCTGGATCAGGTAGGGGCCGCTCATGTCGAACATGCGCCGGACGGCCTCGCGGAAGGCCTGCTTGGAGTGGACCCGTTCTGCGGGAATGCCGTATCCGGCGGCGGTTGCGGTGAAGAGTGGCCACTCGGTGTGGGCGAGTTCGTTGGTGGCGGCGGCCAAGACGTTGGCGAGGTCGTCGGCCGTCTCGGCGCGGTCGAGACCCTCGACAATCATCTGGCGGTACGCTGCGACATCGACCTTGCTGACGGTCCGACCACGACGGCGTTCGCTGGTCATGTCGCGGCCTTCGAAGAAGAGGCCGTGCCAGTTGGTGACCATGCCGAGGGCGGCGTCGTCGAAGAGGATGATCTTGACCGG
>CANFGH010000051.1 GCA_947446285.1 Chloroflexota bacterium | reverse complement strand
TGGGTCTGAAGTCGTCTGAGGTAACGCGAATGGTTCGCATGCATGCAACCAAGATCGGTTGTTATGTGGTCCGGGAGCGAGCACTACTTCTGGCGCCGTATCCCGGTACCACGCTGCAAGTGCGAATGGCCCAGCATCATATGCCTTTTGAGGTTGAAGGCGGACCGCCGGTACTTGACGAAGGGGCGGCGGTGGTAGTGCGGGTTCCGTTTCCGAATTGGAGTCGCCAAATTGGAAAGCAGAATTGAGGGTCGCCGAAACTTCCTCGACTTCCTTCATGCCGGCCCGGATTTGTTCCTGAACATCCGTCATCAACTGTTGACGCCAAGTCGAAACCTGACGATACAACTTGCCAGCCTGGCGCATGACTTCCGGCAGGCGCTCCGGGCCGAGGACAACCAGCGCCACTATTGCAATGACCGCCAGTTCAGGAACACCGATGTCGAACACGGTTTGAGTATATCCGGGGGTGGTCGGATGTCAGCTGGGTCGAAGAGTGCCGACGTATCGGGCCACTCTCCGACCCGCCCGTTTACTCGGCGCTGGGTGCTGCGGGAGCCGCGACCTTGCCGGCTTTTGCATTTGCCCGGATAGCGGTTTCGATCTCGTCGGCAACAGGGCCGTGTTGGCGAAGGAACTCACGGGCATTCTCGCGCCCGAGGCCGAGTTTCACGTCGCCGAAGCTGAAGTACGCCCCGGCCTTCTTGAGGATGTTCATCTCGACACCCAGATCCAGAAGGCTTCCAGTCCGAGAGATACCTTCAGACCAGAGGATGTCAAATTCACACACGCGGAAAGGTGGCGCAACCTTATTCTTGCGAACGGTTACCTTTGCGCGCATCCCAACGATGTCCGTTCCGACTTTGACGTTGTCGGTTCGTCGGATATCGAGACGGACGGAAGCGTAGAACTTCAGTGCCTTGCCTCCGGGGGTCGTCTCCGGGCTGCCGAACATCACGCCGATCTTTTCACGGATCTGGTTGATAAAAATGACCATGGTGCGGCTGTTTGAGATTGCTGGGGTCAATTTGCGCATGGCCTGACTCATTAGGCGTGCCTGCAGGCCCGGTTGTGAGTCGCCCATGTCTCCCTCGATTTCGGCACGGGGAACCAGGGCTGCGACCGAGTCCACGACGACAACGTCGACGGCACCGCTCCGGACAAGCATTTCGCAGATCTCAAGAGCCTGCTCTCCAGTATCCGGCTGGCTCACCAGAAGGTCGTCAATTCGGACACCGCATCTGTTCTGGGCATCGACCGGATCCAAGGCATGTTCCACGTCAATGTATGCCGCTATGCCGCCAATGCGTTGCGCAGACGCAACAACATGCAACGCAAGGGTGGTCTTTCCGGAACTCTCGGGCCCGTAAATCTCGACGATTCGTCCGCGAGGTAGACCTCCGATACCGAGTACAAGGTCCAAAGCTAGTGCGCCGGTCGGTATTGCCTCAATCTGCATTTTGGCTGCGCTGTCACCGAGACGCATGATTGCGCCTCTGCCGAACTGCTTTTCTGCCTGGCCGATTGCAAGGTCAATCGCCTTGAGGCGGTCAGCACTGGCCTTCTCGCCTCGATCAAGAATGCCGGCTGAGGCTGCTGCTGGGGGAGTCGTCTTGCCACTTGATGACGCGGTCATCTGTACAGGTTCCTCGCGACGCGGTCGGGCCGATGTTTCGTTGGTGCTGATCGTTGCGGTGGCGAATTCTGGCACAGTCGTTGCAACTCCTATGCCCGAGCATACAGGACATTTGTTCTAGAACGCAAGTTTCAATCTAACTCCTGCGCTCGACCCACTTGCGCCCAGTAGGCGAGTATAGCTTCACACAATCTGGATCATGCAGGTGCGGTCCATAGCCACGAGTACCGTTCGCGCTTGAATGGCGAGATGGTACTTTCAATTTTTCCGATTGGTGTCGCTGACATGTCAAGTGCGCGGAACAAGTCGCGCTGGATATCGAACTCCACCTTGCCTTGGTTCACGACGAATAGTGTTCCGCCGGGCGTGACGATGTTTCTCACATGGGCCAGAAGGCGCTCTGGTTCGAAAAGACGGTTCGGGAGGCCCCACGCGGCGAGAGGTGCCGGGTCTACGAACGGGAGGATCCAGGTGACCACCCCGTATGGTCCGGTCAGATCGGTGACGCTACCCGCAATGAACCGCGATGGTGGGTAATGGCGTGCAATGCGAGTGCCGTGAGCGCGGCGGGTGGAGAGTGTTGCGTAACGTCGGTGGGAGTCAATTTCCACGAGATCCCATTGACCCGGCATGGCGTTGGCAAGGGCTGGTAGCGCAGTCCCATTTTTGGCGCCCACATCAAGTCCTGGCGGGTTGATGTCGCTGGATGTGTTTACATGCCTATGCAGGACATCAATCAAGTACACGGCTTCATGAAGTTCGCGTAGCGTCAGTCGTCTCGGCCACTCGTCAAGGTCTGCTCCGAACCGTGTTCTCAAGTCGTCAATCGTTTTGATCGCCGGGTTTTCGAGTGTCGCCGTCAGTTGTTCCCAGCTACCTGCACACCGTTTCCAAGCGGGTGCAGAGATTGTGGCGAAGTTCCGCCACCTGAAAGCAATCTCACGGAGGATGTCACCCGCATCGCTTGGCATGTCAATGCGTATCGCGCGATTCGAGTTCTGGGTGTGACATATCTCCGGCCGTATTGTTCCCGATCCTGAGAGACCGGAAACGCGGAACGGTGAGGAGGATGAGACCAAATACAAGGACGGAAGTTGCACCGAGGGTAATTGAGAGGCCCAATCGGAACGACCGGGGCCGGTACAAGAACTCAATTGCGTGGGTCCCTTGGGGCACGATGACTGCCCTGAACAAATAATTCGCGCGATAGATCTGAGTTGGGTTGCCGTCCAGAGTAGCTTCCCAGCCGGGGTAGTACAGGTCATTGAGGACGAGGACCGACTCGGTTCGAGCTTCAACGGCCAGGTAGACGGCTTCGCTGGCCGGATCCGTGATGGTCACCGACCCGTTTGCCGAGGTTGAGCGGCGTCGATCGATATCAAATGTCACCGGTGTGACCGGGTCCCCTGCGCGGGCTGGTGGCGGAAGTCGGCGGATAGCATCCCGCAAGTGGACTGGCAGCGTGTAGGTGGTGTCAGTTTGCCGAGACACCCCGTCGTCGTCCCGTTCATCATTCGGCAATTCCAGAAGCGCCATCCGTTCCGGTGCCCAATCACCCTGCGACATTCGCTGAAGGGTTTCGTCACCGGCCTCAGTCACAACTGCGGCTGGGACCAGGAATGACCGCGGAAGCACGCCGGTGTTCTCGTACAGGACTGCCTCCTTATCTGAATAGACCTTGCGGAACTTGGTGTTCTTGGAAATCTCGGCTTGTTCCAAGTCCTTGGTGGTGTCATTGAATACCGCGATCCCATACAGCTCGAACTGGGCGGTTGGATGGATGAATGAAACTTCGATGCGGTCGAGGGCTTGTACGCTCCCAAGTTCGAATTCACCGTAGTAGAGGTGTGCGGGGAACTCTTGACCGGGTGGTCGGCTGCGAACGTCTAATTCCTTCCAGGTGCGCGCGAACGCATTTGCCGGTGGCAGCTGATGCGCGACTTTCCCCTTCAGTTCCGGGCGTTCCCAGTCCCACTCAGCCGTGTGAATGCCGGCGAGGATCTGGAAGTCCTGACGTGATCCATTCCGGTTTACTACGGAAACCTTGGCTACCGGTTGAGCGTGCGCGACTCCTGTTGCCCACCGCAGTGTTGACACCATTCTGATCGAGTCGCCGGTGACGCCGTCGAATCGAATGGTCTGGGTTCCTGAACCATTCTGGCCCGTACTGGAGAACAATGGGCGGTCGGTATTGAAGGAAGTCAGGTTGAATGACGGCAGCGGCAGAAATCCGTTGCGGATGACGAAGTACTTGACGCCCATCAAGTCAAGCAGTCGGTTCGGCGCATACCACGCAGCGGCGGAGTATCGGTTATGCCGATCTGGTTCAAGCGATGAGTACCCATTCGCTTCGCTTACCCCGGCGAGAAGCAGGCGGTTTGGCTCGTCACGAGTGTTCTTCTGGGTGTAGACCCTGAACATTGCACCAGAGCCCGCGTTCATGCCGGGCAGCGTGGCGACGAACCGTCCCAAATCTCCTGGATCTCGGAGCACCGCCAGCGACTGGGTCGGATGGAACGACTGGCCGACTGCGATCAAGTCGGCCGCCAGCACGACCACAAGCGATCCTTGCCAGACATAGGAGAGTGATCGCACGCGGTCCCAGAGGGTCAGGATGACAACGACCCCCAGAAGGATGGTGAGTTGCCGTGCAACAGCGGGTTGGGCGATGTCCAGGGAAGTGAGTGCGAATTGATACAGGTGTTCTATCGTGAGTTTCGTATCAAACCCGCGCATCACCACGAAATTGCGTTGCAGGAAGGCCATTGCATCGTCCTTATGACCAATGGCATAGGTGGAGAAGAACATCAGCGCGGTCGGCGCGATCACGGCAGAGAGTTGCGCAAGGCCAAGGATTGCCGTGGTTGTGAGCGCGCGCGGGATTGTGCGCCACGTGCTCGTTCTTGCCGTAGCAATCGAGGCAGCGCGGGACGCCCAATCCATCCGAAGTGCGTCGGCACCAAGCGCGGCGAGGACTGCGAAGCCGAGGGTTGAAAGGAAGACGAACCTTCCAGGCGCTCGCAACGCGGAGAAACCCGGAAGCGATGACAGGAACTTATGTGCCCCGAATGGAGCGTGTTCACCAACCGCTAGCGAGAGAGAGAGGAGCACAACTGCCCCGAAGAACCAGCGGAGTCGTGACCGGCCGACGAGAAGGCCGAAGGGCGCAAGGCACAGTGGGACCAGGCCTACGTAACCAAACACTTCCCACCGCGACCAAAGGCCCCAGTAGCGACGCGCGTCCTCCGGCCAGGCGGTGGTCATGAACGCGTCAGGCAGTAGGAAGCTCAGGAAGTGAGTGACGGGCAATTCGTATTCGGTCGCGAATGAGTAATCAACTCCGATTCCTCTAAATGAGTACGTACCCAGTTCAAAAAGCGGGATCAGTTGAACGGCCGACAGTGCGGCGCCGATGCCTCCGGCGATGCCAATGATGACGCCCGCGAGGGACATCCGAGTCAGTGCAAAGAAAATGGCGGTGGCGAACCCCCGGACAAGAACGCTTCCGAGGGTAGTCACGATCGCCACCGCCCGCCCGGTGACGGATCTGGAGATGCCGGGTATCCCCAATTGGAATGTGCTCAGCCGAAGTCGTTCCGGTAGAACCGCCTCGACGAGTTTGCCCGAACCAACGGGACCGACGGCCACCCGGTAGACAACGTATGCGCTGAAGGTGAACGCTGAGAGAAGCAATATTTGAACGTGAACAATCAGTCCTTGTAGCCCAAACGGTATCGACGCAAGGAACGCAAAGATGTAGCGGGTTCTCCCGGTTGATCGGATCGCAACCTCGGCGAAGCAGAGGGCGAGCGGTAGCCAGACTGACCCGGTGCCGATGTTGACGTGGTGCAACTGGGCGACAGAAAAGCCGCTGAACGCGAACGTAATCGAGCCGATCAGGCCGCCAAATCGACCCGTCCCTATCGCTCGGAGGAACCCGAACATGAACAGTGCACCCTGGAAGAAGCGAATGGGTCGCAACCAGACAAATGCATCGTCAACGGGCAGGAACATGAGCGCAAGAAGGTGGAATGGGTAGAGCACTCCTGCCTCACCGTCAGCAAAGACGGGGTAACCGGTGAGAATGTCAGTTGACCAAAGTTGAAGGTGTCCCGAACGCCATGCTTCTCCGAGTTTTACGAAAATCGGGTAGTAGAAGACCCGTGTGTCGTTTTCGTAGGCAATCCTGAGGTCTCGAAGTGACGGCTCAAAGAAGAGGTATGTGACGCCCCAGAGAACAAGGACACAATAGGCGTCGAGGAAGAGTGAGTGCGTCAGGACGCTCCAGACATTTGAGGTTGCGAGGGACGCAATTCGGATGGCTTTGCGAAGAAAAGTGATGGCTGGGGTGTCTCTTCTCCGCGCTGCTAGAAGCCCTTCACGTTCCGCATCATCCACAAGTTGGACATATTCGGATACTTCGGCTTCCGAAGTTCGGTCATCAGGCGTGGGCGCCTCAAGCGTTGGGGTCGCCTCGTCTTCCGGGCCGACGGCGACCACGAGGACTTCGACCCCTGTCACGGTAATTGAAGATGTCGGCGTTTCCGGGGTCTCGCGAGGCGCGTCAACCGATTCTGGGACCTGAGTCACCGGGGAACCTCTCGCGGACGCGAAGCAAGGACAATCGCACTCAAGCCGAAGGGAAGTGATGCCCAATTCAGGGCGAGGGCTTCCAGTCGAAGGGCCAAACTGCCAACGGCCTGCGCTGCGGCAGACGCCGGGCGGACGTCCGATGCCGTCTCTCCGGGTTCATGCCACGATCGCCGGAGCACCCTGGAAATGGCGGCAATCGGAAACAGCAATGTGTTCGCATACGTCGCTCGTTCAACGACAAGTCCTGCGGAGGCTACCCTGTCCTTCAGCGACGCCAACAGATAGCGCTCACGTGTGTGAACAGCCTCGTCGTGTTCGCTTCGCAGGGCATCAAATGCCGGTACTCGAATAAGGGCCCACCCGCCTGGTCGAAGAACCCTTGCCGCTTCACGAAGGGCGGCCTGGTCACTCGAGACGCCGAGGTGGTAAATCACGTCAAAACTCATCACGCCATCAAACGAACTAGAGGTGAACGGCAAGTCGCATACTGATGCGCGGGCGATTCGCGCCAGATTACGAGTTTGGCAGAACCCCATCGCGTCTTCTGAAAGGTCAACCCCGAATCCAGTCCCCGGTTGCCGATTACGTGAAGTGGCCCCTTCAAACCAGGCGAGGTTTCCGCCGGTTCCGCAACCTGCATCCAAGATCCGAGTGCCGGGTACCAGACGGTCGCCGATCAGTGCGGTGGCGATGCGGCGCATGCCTTGGTACCACCAGAGGGTGTCCTCTACCTGATACATGGCCTGATACTCGGCGGGATTCATTGCGTCAGTCCGGGTCAATCACTGGACGGTTCTCGTTCGGCGCGCCTGCACGACCGCGCATGCGCGGTTGGGTTTGTCTCCAACAACGATGAAGCATCAGCGCCCCACAACCAGTGGCCGCCGGCGCATGGTCGTGATCCAAGACAGGCGACTCTATCGTCGCCCGCACATGGCTTGGGCGAGCGAATGTAGTTAGGACGTTGGACGACCCTCGATCAGCATCCTGAGGATACGTGCAACCCGGGCCACATCTGCATCCGGCAACTCCGGATACATCGGCAAGGAAAGTACGTCGTGGCAAGCCCGTTCCGTTTCTGGCAAGGATCCGACCCCGTATCCGTGGTCCAGGTATGCCGGTTGCCGGTGGATCGGTTGCGGGTAGTGGACGTGTGTGCCAATCCCTGCTTCACGAAGGCTGGTCGCAATGTCGTCGCGGGCCTCGAGACGCACAACATACAGGTGGAATACGTGGTGGTTGCCTGCCGACTGGCTTGGGAGTATCAGACCGGGTAACCCGGAAAGGTGTGATTCGTACCTTGACGCGAGACGGCGGCGCGCATCGTTGCCCCCGTCGAGGTGCCTCAACTTTACGCGCAGGATTGCCGCCTGCAATTCGTCTAGGCGTGAGTTCACGCCACGGATTTCACTGATGTACCGCTTTCCCGGTTGCCAACCGTAATTCCTTAGCATCGAAAGGTGGTACGCCAGCGCGTCGTCGTTGGTAGCGACCGCGCCACCATCGCCGTAGGCGCCAAGGTTCTTGGTGGGGTAAAAACTGAAGGCAGCGATATCTCCGAACGTCCCGACCAGTTGCCCTTGCCAACGGGCGCCGTGGGCTTGAGCGCAGTCCTCGACCACTTTTAGGTTGTGGGCTCGGGCAAACGCCATGATTGGCCCCATGTCGGCTGCCTGGCCGTAGAGGTGAACCGGGACGATTGCACGGGTTCGCGGCGTGAGATGCGCCTCCAGTGTGTCCGGATCAATGTTGAACGAAACTGGGTCGATGTCACAGAAGACAGGAGTTGCGCCGGTCGCAGAAATTGCGACCGCGGTTGCGACCGCCGTGTGAGACACCGTCAAGACTTCATGACCGGCGCCGATACCAAGTGCGCGGAGGGCAAGCACCAGTGCGTCATATCCGGAATTGCAACCAAGGACATGTGACATTCCTAGGTACCCGGCAAACTCATGCTCGAACGCGTCACCATTTTTGCCAAGGACGAACCAACTCGTCTCAAGGACTTCACGAATCGCGTCATCAATTTCGCCCTTGTGGGCGAGGTAACCTGGTTTCGTGAGGTTGAAGGCAATGGCTGGCAGGCCGACGGCTTCTCGAGTGGTCGTCATCAATTCACCTTCTGATTGCGGGTGACAGACTGAGGGGCCTTGCCCTCTGAAGCGCTCACGCTCCAGCGATGATGTTGGTTCCCTGCAATGCACCCGTTTGCTGTGCGGCGACGTCACCGGCATTCCAGTAACGGTCACGATGGATCCGGTAGTACTCAACGGTTTTCGCCAGCCCCGTGCGAAGTCCGACATGAGGTGCCCAACCGAGCGCCTTCCTGATCTTGGAGTAGTCGAGTGCGATCACACCGGGATCGATTGCTCGTCGTTCGGCGGGAAGTTCGGTTATCTGCTTGGTCCCACCGCCGGCGACTTCGATGAGCACACCGGCCAAATCCATGTGGGTCATGGACTCGCCTCCAAGATTGAAGACCTCACCGTCCGCTGCCGGGGAAGCGGCCGCCAGCAACATTGCCTCAACGCAGTCATCTATGTAGGTGTAGTCACGACCTTGTTGACCGCCCATGACCATCAGTGGGTGTCCATCGATCACCCGGCGGATCCAGTAATAAATGAAGGCGTATCTACCGGATTCGTCTTTCATCATTTGGCGTGGGCCATAGGTGTTTGTCAGGCGAAGGCATACCGAACGAATACCGTGTGCCGCGAAGTAGACCCGGTGATACTGCTCGCCGGCGACATTCGACACCGCATTGCAGTCGATGGGTTGCAGCGCGTGTGACTCATCGACCGGGAGGTAACGGGGGCGTCCGTAGACCTGACGGGTACTGGCGTACAGCAGTTTTGCCGACCGGTTTACGCGTCTACATGCTTCGAGGACGTTGAGTGGCCCCTCGGTATTGACCCGCAGATCGTCAATCGGGGCCTCCATTGACTCCAGGTGGCCGATTTGCCCCGCGAGATTAAAGATGTAGTCCTGTCCCAGGACAAGGTACTCCATTGCGTGGGGGTCGCGGACATCCGCAATGTTGACGTGGACCTTGTCACGGATCCCGTCGATATTGAAGAAGTTTCCGCCGTAGGCGGGGATCATGGAATCGACGATCAAAACGCGCGCACCGAGCTCAGAAAGGCGTATCGCCAAATTGCTTCCGATAAACCCAAGGCCCCCGGTAATCAAACACCGACGACCGTTGAAGGCGTCACGAAGCGCTTCCGAAGCCGGCGAGGTTGGAGGGTTTGCGTTCATTGTCGGTTTGGGTCAAACGGTCGGTTCGCGATCGAGGCGCGACGGTCCCAAGTGGAATTGGTCGCCAAACTAGCGTCCTGCAGGTCTTGGTGCGCCGACTGGCAAGGGTTGGGGCAACGGAGACGGTACGCCAGACCCACCTTGTACTCGCAACCACCACCACAACTTCGCCAGACTGACAATTACCTTGATGATCCTGCCGAAGCGGAAGAACTGCGAACCTCCGTATGCCCGATGGAAATGGTTCACGGGAACTTCGACGGTGCGGAAGCCTTGCATCTGAACTTTGGTCATCAGCTCGAGGGCGATTGCCCCGCTGTTCTGGGTCAGAATTACCTTGTCAAATACGTGCCGCTTGATCAGACGGAAATCGCAGTCGACGTCATGGACCTCGAATCGAAAAACGAACCGCATGAGATGGTGATAGGTGTAGGAAATGAACCGACGATGGACGGGGTCACGGCGCGTGAGCTTGTTGCCCATGACAACATCGACCCGGCGCCCGGCGGTTTCTTCTCGCTCGAGAGCCGCATACAGACTTCGAAGTTCCCGGACGTCATACTGTCCGTCACCGTCTGTGTAAAAGATCAGGTCGTACCGGCATGCGCCGAAGCCAGCGCGAAGCGCGCCGCCGTAGTCGAGGGCTTCGGCAAACCGGATAATGCGGACGCGGCCTCGGTCATGCGGATCGACGCCGTTTTCACCGTAGAGGCGCTCGAGTTCGTCAAGAACATCCCAAGCGTA
This sequence comes from Chloroflexota bacterium, assembly GCA_947446285.1. Classification (GTDB taxonomy): domain Bacteria; phylum Chloroflexota; class UBA11872; order UBA12225; family UBA12225; genus UBA12225. Next base: position 7,321 of record CANFGH010000051.1, on the reverse strand, counting down.
GTCGGTACTGCCGTTCTCTACGACGACCACTTCGTATTCGGAAGCGAGTTCGCGCAGGACGACAAGCGCTTCCATGACCATGGATGCGATCGTTCCGGCATCGTTGAAGCAAGGGAAGAAGGCAGAGATGGGTCTTCGGTTCATCACGGAAATGAGTATACGCGCGGCTTTCTGGAAGCACGGAACACGGGTGCCTCAATGATCGAACGACATCGCGACAGATGTGGAGACATGATGGAAACGCTGGTAGCGTCTCCGCGTACTCGGGTAGCCGTGGGGGTGCGACCGTGAGCCAAGTGTCACCCGCATCTTCGGGGCAGTTGACCGATGTGCCCGGCATTACCGTTGGCTGCTGGTCCGACCCAATCGGAATGACTGGATGTACCGTCGTCCTTTGCCCCGGAGGGGCTATGGCGGCAGTTGATGTGCGCGGTGGTGCTCCCGGTACCCGTGAGACCGACCTACTTGCCCCAGGCATGCTTGTGGAGCGCGTTCATGGGATCTTGCTTGCAGGTGGCAGTGCGTTTGGGCTAGCGGCGGCGACCGGCGTCATGGGCTGGCTATCGGACCGGGGGCACGGTTTTCCCTCCGGCCCGGGTGAGATGGTCGTTCCGATTGTTCCGGGAGCAGTCGTCTTTGACCTAGGGGTTGGTAATCCGCGCGCATTTCCAGACCATCATTCAGGGATCGCGGCATGTAATGCGAGTGGACGGAATGTTGCTGAAGGTGCGGTTGGGGCGGGTACCGGGTGTACCACTGACAAATTGTTCGGGACGTCTGATGCGGTGCCTGGCGGTCAGGGCACTGCTTCCCTTCGACTTGATGAGGCGTACGGTGGATACGTAGTGGGTGCGCTGATGGTCGTGAACGCGGTTGGTCGTGTCGGTGGGAGTAGTCGGCCCAATCAAGAGGGCGGGGAGGGGATAGGAGATTTGCCCTGGTACATGGCGCCACCGCAAGGGTTGGCACCGTCTCGCCTGAACACCACTATTGGGGTTGTCGCAACTGATGCCCCGATTGACCGCCAAGCTGCTTTGCGGATTGCTTGGATGGCGCACGATGGCTTGGCACGAGCGATTGATCCAGTTCACACTCCATTCGATGGAGACGTGATATTCGTGCTGAGCACCGCCCTCCCCGACGAGTCTAGCCGCGCCACTGCAGTTGATGGGCACCGATGGGGGCGTCCATCGGAACTGACGGTCGCGGCAATTGGCGCCGCCGCCGCTGATCTCGTTTCGGACGCGGTCATTCGAGGGGTCCGAGCCGGGAGGCGACACCGCGCGTCCTGATGGCCGGCGCCACGTGAACGTAATCATGGGGCGTGCCTCGGGCACAAACCGACCATTGAATTGCAGTCGATTGGAGCGTCAATGTCCGGAACCAACGGTGCGGGTCTCGTCCGACAGTCAGTCCAGGCCCTAAAGGCCTATGTCCCGGGCGAGCAACCACAAGGTCCTAGCTGGATCAAACTCAATACAAATGAAAACTGGTTTGTCTCGCCGACGGTACTCACAGCGGTAGCAGCCGCCGCAACCTACGACCTCCGTCGATATCCCGATCCAGTGTGTACAGACCTCCGGACCAGGTTAAGTGCCCGGTACGGTGTCGATTCGAAGAGGATTATCTGTGGCAATGGGTCGGATGAGTTACTCACGATGCTCATCCGGGCGATCGCTGGTGAGGGAGAACGCATCGCGTTCACTGAACCGAGTTACTCGCTGTACGAGACCCTCGCTCAAATCCAGAATGCTGCGCCGGTAGCGGTCCCGCTCGGCGAAGGATGGCAGCTGCCAGTTGATGAACTGGTGGCGGTGAACGCGCCATTGACGTTCATAACGACCCCACATGCACCGAGCGGTACTGCCTACCCCCTCTCTGATCTTGAGGCGATTGCATCGGGTTGCACCGGAGTGGTCGTCTTTGACGAGGCGTACGTCGACTTCGGCGGTGATACCGCGCTGCCGCTGCTCGATCGCTACCCCAACGTGGTGGTTCTTCGCACCATGTCGAAAGCATTCGGGCTCGCCGGGCTACGCCTCGGCTACGCCTTTGGGTCGGAGGAGGTAATTGATGCCCTGTACCGGATCAAGGACAGCTACAACGTTGACCATCTGACCCAGGTGGCCGGGTGTGCAGCGCTCGATGCGTGGGACGAGTACGCGCGTGTCAATCGTGAGACGTCGGTCCGTCGAGACCGGGTTGCTTCGGAACTCCAGCGACGCTTCGGATGGAAGGTATGGCCCTCGGCAACGAACTTCATCCTAGTTGAAATTGAACATGCTGATACGTCTGAGATTGTCTCACGGTTGAAGAGGGAACAGATCCTCGTCAGGTACTTTGCACGTCCCCGCCTTGACCGATCAATGCGAATCAGCGTTGGATCGGATGCGGAGATGGACCGATTGCTTGATGCCCTTGACAGGGTGGTGGGATGAAGTCAGCAAGCTGTGTCTCTGGGGCGGTTACCGTGTCGTCTCACGGACTTGGCCCGTCGGTACACTCCCGGCGGTCAAAACTGGGTCAACTGGCCATCTGGTGCGGTGACTTGCTGCGGCGGGATGATTGATCTTGCTCTACTGAGGTGCAGTCGGTAAGGGGTAACAGGACGTCATTGTGTGGGTTTAGCTTGGTTCCACGATCATCGGATATCGGGGGAGGGAAACGTGAATCTGATCTGGATTGTTCCCATTTCGGGATTGCTCGCCGTAGTGGTTGCCGGATATCTCGCTTGGGATGTCCTTGGGCGCGACATTGGCCCAGCCACCGTGAAGCCGCCTCGTGATGGCGGCTCCATCAAGATGTCGATGCAGGAAGTTGCTGACACCATTTATGAGGGTGCAGTGGCGTTCCTTGATAGGCAGTACCGCACCATCGCGCTGTTCGCATTGGTTGGAGCAATCGGCATTTCTTTACTCTTGGCAGGGGTCCGAGGCGGCGATGATGCGATCAGCATTGCCTGGCATACAGGGCTCGCGTTTGTCATCGGTGCGATTTGCTCGGGGCTGGCTGGCTTGATCGGCATGTTCATTGCCGTCAAAGCAAATCTCCGCACGGCGGTGGCCGCTCGAACATCGCTCGGTGACTCGCTGACCATTGCGCTGCGGGGTGGTGCGGTTTCGGGCCTGTTGGTGGTCGCACTATCACTGCTGGGCGTCTATGGCCTCTTTGAATTGTTCCGAATGATCGACGTTGGCAACGGGATCTCGGAGGCAGACGCACTCAAGCGCGCGCCCCAACTTATTGTCGGTTTCGGTTTCGGTGCGAGTTTCGTGGCACTCTTTGCCCAGTTGGGCGGTGGCATCTACACCAAGGCTGCCGACGTCGGAGCCGACCTCGTTGGAAAAGTCGAAGCCGGAATTCCCGAAGACGATCCGCGCAATCCCGCAGTCATCGCCGACCTGGTGGGTGACAACGTAGGTGACTGCGCCGGACGTGGCGCGGACCTCTTCGAGTCGACGGCGGCCGAGAACATCGGCGCGATGATCCTCGGGGTGACGATCTTCACGATCACGAAGAATCCGGTTTATATCTTCTTCCCACTGATCGTCCGCGCATTCGGTTTGATCGCATCGATCATCGGGATCTTTGCGATTCGCACCGGGGGCGTTGTCAGTGGTGATGGTGGGCGTAGTGCTCAAGCGGCGCTTGACGTTGGGTTCTGGGTCACTGCGGGCCTGTCAATTGTCGGAATGTACGTGGCGACTGTCGCCATGTTCGGGTCAAACACGCTGTTCTGGGCCGGTCTGGTTGGGATCCTGACGAGTGTTGTGTTCGTCTACATCACTCAGTACTACACCGCTGGCAGCTGGCGTCCGGTCCAGTTGATCGCAAATGCCTCGCGGACAGGTCCTGCGACCAACATCATCGCGGGCATTGCGATTGGGTTCGAGAACACTGCTGCCCCGGCGATCGCGATTTCTCTGGCCTTGTACGCGTCGTACAAGATCGGGGTATTGGCAGGGCCGGAACTTGGTCTCGGCGCAGACAGCGCCGCCGCAGGCATCTACGGCACTGCGATCGCGACGATGGGAATGCTGATGAGCGCGGGGTACATCCTCGCGATGGACACCTTCGGTCCGATTACGGACAACGCGGGAGGCATCGTCGAGATGAGTTTCGACGAGAACGGTGAAGAGTGGCCTCACTCCGTTCGTGAGAACACGGATGCGCTCGACTCCGTTGGGAACACTACCAAGGCACTGACCAAGGGATACGCCATCGGGTCGGCTGCATTGGCCGCATTCCTGCTCTTCTCGGCATTCCTTGACGAAATCCGGATCATTACGGGCAAAGAGACCCCGATTGACCTGTCGAAGGTCGAGGTGTTCATCGGTGGATTCCTCGGAGCGATGCTCGTGTTCCTCTTCTCCTCGTTTGCCATCAGCGCTGTCGGGCGTGCGGCCCAGGCCATGATCGAGGAAGTTCGACGTCAATTCAGGTCCGATCCGGGAATCATGCTCGGAACTTCGAGGCCTGACTATCGCCAGTGCGTCGACATTTCAACCCAAGCCGCCCTCAAGGAAATGGTCGTACCAGGAATCCTTGCGGTTCTTGCTCCAGTGGCCGTCGGCATGGTGTTGAAGTGGGAGGCCGCGGCAGCGTTCCTCATGGTCGGGACGATGACTGGAATCCTGCTTGCGACCGTCCTCAACAATGCTGGCGGTGGGTGGGATAACGCAAAGAAGTTCATCGAGTCTGGCCAGTTGAAAGACCCGGCGACTGGGCTCGCATACAAGAAGGGCTCGGATGCGCATGCCGCTGCGGTGGTTGGTGACACGGTTGGTGACCCCTTCAAGGACACCGCCGGGCCATCGATCCATGTTCTGATCAAACTGTTAAGCACGATTACTCTCGTACTTGCACCGCTGTTCATCTAGAACACGGTCCTACCCTTAATATGATCCGGTTTCCCCAACAGGAAGCCGGATCATCTTCATTACTGGCACTATCTCACGCCGACAGAATTAACCGAGGTTGATTTCGGGGGAGTCCGACACCATGGTCATCGTTCCAATTTCCGGAAACTGCACCTCACCAAAAGGCTTCCTTGCTGGTGGTGGTACGTGTGGATTGAAAGCAAGTGGTCGACCTGATGTCGGCGCGATTGTGTCGGCGGTCCCGGCCACTTCGGCTGCAGTCTTCACGAAGAACCTGGTCAAAGCCGCTCCCGTTCTGGTCTCGCTTGAGCATTTGCGCTCAACCGGTGGACGGCAACGGGCCATTGTTTTCAACAGTGGAAACGCGAATGCCGCGACTGGCACTCAAGGACTTGCCGATGCCCGACAGATGGCCGGTCGTTTTGCCGACGGGCCGGGGAGTAAATACCGAGTGCCGGTTGATGAAATATTCGTTGCTTCGACTGGGGTTATCGGCGTTCCGTTGGACATGGTCCGCCTAGGCAGCGGCATTCAGTCCCTTCACCTCACCGCCGACGGTGGGAATGCAGCAATCTTGGCGATGATGACGACGGATTCTGTTCCGAAGTCAGCGGCTGCGACATTTGTGGCGCATGGGATTAGCGTGACTGTCGGAGGCATTGCGAAAGGTGCGGCGATGATCGCGCCACACATGGCAACGATGCTTGCTTTTGTGACGACGGACGCAGCGGTGTCGCCGACATATCTTCAAGTAGCGCTCGGCCGTGCCGTTGACGACAGTTTCAACATGATCGTGATTGACGGTGACATGTCGACCAATGACACGTGTTTTGTCATCGCAAATGGCGCGGCTTGGACTGGCGCTCCCCTCGATGGGACGCAGCAGGAGTGCGCTGACTTCGAGGCGGCCCTCGGCCATGTGTGCGGTGAGCTCGCGAGGGCCATGGCGCGAGATGGTGAAGGTTCAACCAAGTTCATCACGATCGATGTTCGCGGTGCTGCGACCCGGGAGGATGCGAGGCGAGTGGCTCGCTCGATCGCCGGTTCGAACCTGACGAAGTCGGCGGTACTTGGAGCGGATCCGAACTGGGGACGCATCGCATGTGCGGCCGGCTATAGCGGCGCTGCACTTGATCCGAACAGGATCGAGATCGCCATCGGAGACATGACGCTTGTGCGCGGTGGAGTTGCAACCCTGTATGACCCTGAACGTGCGTCGTCGCAAATGAAGGGTGCTGAGGTATCGATTTCGGTCAATTTGCACCTCGGTGATGGCGAGGCCACTGCATGGGGTTGTGATTTGACTCCCGAATACGTTCGGCTGAATAGTGACTACACCACGTAATTCATTTGAGGTTGGATGGGCGAGTGCATGAACGAGACCCGTGGAAAACCGGTTGTAATCAAGTTGGGTGGGTCAGCACTTCCCCATCGCGAGGCTGTGATCCGCGACTTGCGCGAAGCACTTGATGCGGGGTTCAGGCCAATCTTGGTCCACGGTGGAGGGCCAGTGATCTCTGCCTGGCTTACCCGTATCGGCAAAGTTGCCAAGTTCGTTGACGGCCTTCGTGTCACCGACGAGGAGACCCTTGAAGTCGCGACCATGGCACTTGCCGGCAAGATCAACAAGGAGCTTGTTGCCATCCTGCAACTCAGTGGGACCCCTGCGTTCGGGATGGCGGGTGCTGACGGTGGTTGTGTGCGGGCGAAGCGGATGACCACGCCGGACCTTGGGTTTGTGGGTGAGGTTGTCGCCGTTGATCCACGGCCACTCAACGCGCTGATGGATGCGGGCTACGTGCCGGTCATCGCTCCGATCGCCCTCGGGGAACACGGTCTTCTGAACATAAACGCTGACACGGTTGCAGGGGACATCGCCCATGCAACAGGTGCGGAAATACTTATCTTTCTCACCGATGTGCCGGGCGTGAAAGACGCCACTGGCACGGTCCGCACCTCTCTTTCCCGGATCGAATGCGCAGCGCTCCGGGCATCGGGTGTGATATCCGGTGGAATGATCCCCAAGGTTGATGCTTGCTTACGCGCCTTGGACGGTGGCGCCCGTGCCGCGATTGCCGATGGAAGTGATGCTGACGCAATCGGGGTGCACTTGCGTAGCCAGGCGACTTCCGGCACGGTCTTCGTGCATTAGCCTTGGAGGTCGCCGCACAATTGATCATCCAGAGACCGGTTTCGCGTGGTACCGTGCGCTATCTCCCGGGCAGGCTTGCGCGTGTCGCCGTGCCTCACTATCGCCCTTTGCGACGGCGTCGAGACGCAGTAGGCAGTTCCGAGGCTCCTGATACTTGCGTCTTTGATTCATTCACCAGTTTGAAAAGGTAGTCAAATGATCACAACTCATTCGTCGCCAGCAGTATTTGATGCTCGCGAGGCTGAGGCCAGTCTCTATATGCGTACCTTTGCGCGTCAACCGCTCACTC
>CANFGH010000050.1 GCA_947446285.1 Chloroflexota bacterium | reverse complement strand
GGACGATCAACCGAGGCGAGCGCCATCAGGTCTCGGCGCCCCAACGGCGCACTGCGGGCGTCGGTAATTGCGTCGCTGGCCTCGAGTTCCTCAAGCAGGCGGTCACGGAGACTTGGCGGCAGGTGATGTTCAGTCTCAACCCGGACGACGACGCCCCAGGCGCGTTCGCGAAGGCTTTCCTGCACACTGGCGAGAAGGTCAATGGAATCGTGTTCCTGGATCGCCTGGTCGGCGTCGCGGGTGACCCGGAAGGCATAGCTTGCACGAACGGGAACACCCGGAAACAGGAGATCAAGATGCTCGGCGATAAGCGACTCCAGCCACACGAACGAAACGGGTGGATGGACGGTCGGATCCGGGCTTTCAGCACCCTCACTGACCGGTGGAAGATGCACAAGCCGTGGCAGGTTTTGCGGGATCTTCAGCCGCGCGAATCGTTCACCGGCCTCGGGATGATCAAGGACCACTGCGAGGTTCAGGCTCAAGTGGGAAATGTGCGGGAACGGGTGGCCTGGATCCACTGCCAACGGTGTCAGGACAGGAAAGACCTCGCGCTCGAAGTACTCACGCGTGTATGCCCGCTGTTCCGGCGACAACGCCCGGGTCTCGAGGACATGAATGCCGTTGTCGTTGAGGAGTTTCCGGAGATGGACCCAGCATTCATCCTGCGCTTCCAGGATCGGGCGGACGACACGTTCCACCATCGTCAACGCCTCTGAGGGTGTCCGTCCGTCGGGCAAGAGACCGGCGGTGCCGATCAAGGTGCCCTCACGCTGGTTTCGAAGGCCTGACACGTGAACCTCAAAGAACTCGTCAAGGTTCGCATGGGAAATGGCGAGAAACTTCACGCGTTCAAGCAGCGGATGGGAGACGTCACGGGCTTCCTCGAGCACCCGCTCATGAAAGTGCAGGACGCTCACTTGGGCGTTGAGGAACCGGTCGGCGCGACTGCCTGGCGCCTCGACACGCGACGTCTCGTGGGATTCACCTTGCGTCGTGCGGGACGTCGCCGGCGGCGGTGAACTCGCGACTGCGTCCGTAGCTCCGTGCTGATCCTGTCCTACCGACTTGGGAGCACCGTCAGAACTCGTCACGCCCGCCTCCAGTTCCCTGCAGGGTCATGTGCCGTGATGGCCGTCAGTTCAGGGTCGGTTGGTCCACCCGTCCCGGTGTGACCTACCAGTACATTCGCGCACACTTGTCAAGCAATCGCTGGGTTCCCCTGCGGCCTGAACGGGCTTCAAGGGTCAATGGACAGTCCCAGACGTTGAGCTTCGATGGTCAGGATCCTGGTAACCACCGCCAGCGCGGACGCATACGTTGCATCGACGCCCTCAACAGACAAGCCTCGACTCCCCAATGTTCGTGCTTGAGTGTACGGCGTATCCGATGCATAGTGGATGATGCCGAAGTCGAATGGCAGTTCCCTGAAGTAGACACGCTCTCCGGTCGGATGCCGATGCGGACGGGTTGCCTCAAAGACCGCCGAGAGGATTGGTCCGGCTTCCATCTCCACGACCGTGTGCCGCTCGCGGTAGTAGCGCTCAAGTGAGGCGAAGTTCTGCAGGAAGGTGCCTCGAACCGTCACGGCGGTCTGGTTGTCGAGGGCGGATCCACGTTCGAGGAATGTTGCCACGGCTGCCGCCGTAAACGCATTCGGGAATGCATAGGTATTCCGCGAGTGTTCATCGAAGACGGTTTCGGACAGCATCACGTCGCCGACGGCCGCATTCAGCGTTGCGGCCTTTCCGACGGCGTAAATGGCTCGCAGGTCCGGGGTCACCGTCGCCACCTCGCGGACGATGTGGTAGGAAGCAAGTCCGAGTGGATAGTCGACATTGAGGACGACGGCGTCAGATCGTTCCAGAACCGGTGCAAACTTCGCGAGGCGGGGATCGAGATCCGCCGCTTGGATGCGCCTGAGTTCGATTACCTGCGCGCCGACATCGAAGCCTCCCGATGCGTCAACTTGCGTGATCCCTCTGGATGCCTCCTCGAGGCGACGCACGTCGCGGATTTTCGGGTTGCGGTCGGCGCGATGCCACAGTCGAGATGTGTAGTACAGGATGTTCTCGGCATTTGCGTGTCCCCTGAGGCGTCCGAGTTCGGCAATCTCGGAGTGAACGTCCGACGCGTCGGGAGCTTGGTCGACGAATTCCCACAGCGTTTGCCTGCGACGCTTCACGTATCCCGAGAGGAGGTTGACAATCGCGTGCAGGTTTGAGGAAACGAAGTAGAGGGGCCGTCCATCGATGCCACGCTGTGCAAGCACATCCCCAACGGGGTTCCACCATCGGCGGACCAGTCGGGTGTACGCAACGTCAAAGCCACCCAGCAGGCGGACGGCGATGTCTTTCTCGGACTTCGCCACGAGGTGGAGCCAGGCGACAAGCCCGGTGCCAAAAAAGGAGGCTAGCCGATCCCAGTCATCGGTCGCGATTTGCAGCACGGTACCGAGTTCGCGCACGGACCCGGCGATCATCTCGCCGGTGCCATGGTCAAGGCTGGACAAGACCACGGCGACGTGATGGTTTCGCTTATGGACGGTCAGGGCGGCGTGCAGCTTGTTCCACTCGGCTTGATACGCCACGAGGCACGGCAAGACATCATCCAGGTCTGACGGCGATGAAACGTGGACGGTCAGGGTGTGATTGCCGTCCCAGCGCCACGCCCGGCGTCGCGCGCGCGCTTCGACGCGCGACCAATGATCCACTTGGTCCCCCAGGACTGCCCGGAACTGGTCGCCTTCTTGGCCCAGGACGACCCGCGCGACCCGCGCAATGCAGTCTGGGAGCCGTTGCATCGCATAGATGAATGCGCCTGCGTCAGGCGCGGGTTGATCGGCCAGGGCATGGAGGCTTGAACCCATGCGGATGTGTGCCGGCAGAAACGCCTGGACACGGACGTCACTCCGGCTCCGCAGCAGCGTCGTATACGTCCGGGCATAGAGTTCGACGTCATCGTCGGCCATGGGCGGCTCCAGGCGTGGCCTCGTCACCGGTCGGGGCCACGCCACATCTTGACGGGTCAGTGCGCTGGTCGGCCAGTCTGTGCGGTATAGAGCGCCTTGATGGTGTCGTTCGGGGGATAGGCATCGGCGAGTGATGCACCCGCAAGGACCTGTTCCCGGAGGAAAATCTCGAGGTCTTCGTGTTCGGCTGCGTAGGCGGCTGCTTCGGCGACGTGGACGGCCGGGATCACGACGACACCGTCGGGGTCACCGGCAATCCAGTCACCTGGGCGAACAGCCACACCACCGCAGGTGATGATCCCGTCCATCTCGACGGCAACCACGGCACGCTGGATTGCGGCGGCGTTCGTGTGCTTGGCATAGACCGCCAAGTCGATCTGCCGGATTTGCCAGATGTCGCGCAAGCTTCCATCGACCACCAGGCCGGCGGCGTTGCGTCCACGCAGGCGAGCGGTCATGATGTCGCCAAAGACGCCACCTTCGGCGTTGCCTCCAGCATCCACGACCAGGACTTCCCCGGCGCCGATGTGTTCAACACACTTGCGGTGAGGGTTGGTTTCGCGATCGGGCCACATCTCGGCGAGGTCCGGACGCGCGGGGACGAACCGGATCGTGCGCGCTGGTCCGGCCATGCGAATGCCTGGGTTGACTGAAAGTAGCCCGCCGATGAAGGCGTTCCGGTACCCACGCGTGTTGAGCCAGTGGGTCAGGGTTGCGACGGATCCATGCTTCAGGTTCTGCGCAATCTGCTCGTCGGAGTCGCGGGTGGTCATATGCAGTGCTCCTTTGCCGGGAACGTAGAGTGACCGGTTATCCGGCCGGCTGGTCCTCGACCGGGCCATCATAGTGCCGAGGCGGAGAGGTGTGCCCACGCCCGCCAGGTTTCGCCCGGTGCGAGCCGGAAAATCCCGGTGTCGAGATTGGGGTGGCTGCCATGTAGTCCGAGCGCATTGGACATGGCTGAACGTGGCTCCAACGAGACGAAGGGGAAACCAGGCGGGCAGAACAGCGCGTTTGCAGGGAACCCGGCGCTTGTTGCAAGCGTTGCGCGGATACCTGACGCGATGTCGTCAACCCCACTCGTGATGCCGCCGGCGGCCCAAGGGGCACGGCCATGGCGTGCACCCGACAGAGCACTGCGGTCACCGTAGAGGAGGACTGGCAGCCTCGGGGCGGTGCCGGGTGGAATGACGCCGGGTGCACCAGACCACGCGAGCGTGCGTTCGAGTTCCGCGACGGACCTTGGGTGGCGCAAATCGGTTTGGGTGCCGGCGTCCGATGCCAGATCTTCAACACGGCCGGTCCCAAGTCCGGCAACCATTTCCCACCAGTCGTCGGCGTGAACCCAGGGATGACAGGTTTCACGCGTGCGTGTTGCATCAGGTCCAACGAGTTCGGATGCAGTGGGAAGGACGGGTTCGGACGCGTCGTGTGTCGTGAACCGCAGTGGGAAATAGGGATGGAGGCCGAGGAGATGGGGGATTCGGCTGTCGCTACGGTTCGTGAGTTCCAGGACCAGGGAATGCGCGCCTGAGGCCACCCGGTGGGTGGCGACGAGGGTAAACGGGAACGGCCAGGAGAGACCGCGATCAGCGACGGTTTCCGAGTTCAGGACGCACACCAGCGTGTCGGAACTGGCTTCGACAACGTGCCACTTTGCGCGAGCGGCAAATCCATGGAGCATGACCCCTGGGCGCTCAACGGTCTCCACGGTGTACGTCGTCCCATCCCAGGAGAACGGCGTCGTATGGCGCCCGGGATAGGGCGACAAGATTGGGTAGCCACAGAAGGTCGGTCGACCCCGGAGGACTTCGCTCGACGCCGGCGTGGAGAGAAGATGCGCGCGCTGGGCACCCACGGGTGTCGAAAACGCAATGCAGTTTGCCCCGACATCCGGGATCACGTGGGCCGTCGCGCCGGTGTCGTCGGAAAGGACGTACACCGATTCTCCAGACCACTGGTGTATGTTGGCACTCATCTCGAAGTCAACTTTCATGGGTGACCGGCGGTGTTCACCCTGCGTTTGTGCCGGGTAGCATGTTGGGGTCGTGATCTCCATGCGCGTGCGAGCGGATGAAGGGGACACACGACGATGATCGGCACCGGGCAGGATGGTAGCGCGTCTTGCGTCTGACCCGTCGGGCCTGGCGATCCATCGCCAGGCATCACCATGGATCGGGAGGGAACATACCGTGAGCGTTCGTGATGAGACAGTCCACGCACATTTCCGCTGGTACACGCCGGGTCCACAGCCGAATGGAATGCAGGCCACATCGGCGGGCATCTGGGTCATCGATCAACACGATCTGGAGTGCTACTTGCTTGATCCCGCGACGGGACACACCATCAAGCAGTTTTTGACGGTGACGAGCCACTCCAGTGGCATCACCTGGGACGGGGACGCCCTCTGGATTGCGTCAACGTTCACGCCGATTGAACTGTTCCGGTACTCGGCGGATGGACAGGAACTACGAAGACTGCCGACGCCTGGCGCGTCGGAGAAGAGTGGTGCCCACGGTCTCGAGTGGATCGATGGCACGCTTTGGGTGACCGTCCCTCCGTCCGCCACAACCTATCAGCTCGATCCTGCGACCGGCGCGATCCTTCGGCAGTTCCCTGCACCGGGAAACCGTCCCCATGGAATCGCGTGGGACGGACACCTGCTGTGGGTTGTTGAGACGTCACACCGGACAATGACGGGGTACCGCTTGGACGGTACTGCGGAACGCGTCCTGAGAATGGATGATGGTCCGTCCGAAGGGCCAGAACCGCACGGAATGACGTATCTGGATGGGGCCTTGTGGTACTGCGACGCCAACACCCGGGCCGTCTGCACCATCGACATTCCGTAGATTTGATTGCCTCGGGTCCATCCGGATTGGCGGTTGGACCCTGGCCCCCATCATCTGGAAAGTGATCGACGTCATGTTCAGCACCGGAAAAGTTCGCGTCGCCTGGGGGATGGCAAGTCAGCGTCCAGGAGGGCTTCCTGAGAGCGGCGCGGGGAGTTTGGCGGCCGATGCTGCATCGGCAAAGGGGGTGCGGTGGGATCTTTCCGACCTTTTTGCAGGACCGGATGACCCCAAGATCCAGGCGTCGCTGACATCCTTGGATGCTGATGCCCAAGCGTTTGCGGCGCACTACCGGGGCACGATCTCCGTCCCGGGCGGTCCCGGTCCGCAGCATCTACTGGAAGGTATTGTCGCCCTTGAGGATCTCTATGAGCGCCAGTGGCGCGTAAGCGGGTATGCGCACTTGCGATACGACGAAGACACCAGGGATGAGACGTCGCGATCACTCAGCCAGAAGGTTGAGGAACGCCTGACACACATCGGGAATGTCCTGCTCTTCTTTGGTCTCGAGTGGCTTGACGTGTCCGATGAAAACGCCAGTCGGATCGTGGACGACCCAATCCTCGCTGAATATCGGCACCATCTTGAAAGCCAGCGTCTATTCAGTCCCCACCGTCTCTCCGAGGTCGAAGAGCAACTCGTCAACGAGAAGGATGTGACAGGCAATAGCGCGTGGGCCCGGCTTCACACCGAGTTGACGTCGTCCCTGACCTTCGCCGTCGAGCGCGACGGCGAAGCCAGGCAGCTGAACATGGCGCAGACCCTGGCACTTCTTCACGATCCTGACCGGGAGACCCGCCGTCGGGGCCATGATGCGCTATACGCAAAACTGGAGGAACAGGGGCCAACCCTGACCTATCTGTACGACACCCTCGTGCACGACAAGCGCACCATGGACCGGTTGCGGAAGTATCCCGACCCAATGACCCTTCGACACCTTGGCAATGAGATTCCGGCTGCAGCGGTCGAGGCCATGATGCACGCCGTCGAGGGCAGTTACCCGCTCGCCCAGTCCTACTTCAAACTCAAGGGATCAATGTTGGGGCTCCCTGAGATGATGGTGTACGACCAATATGCGCCGTTGGACGTGCATTCCCGAGCGATGCCGTGGGGAGACGCACGGGACCTTGTCCTGGAGAGTTACCGGGCAATCGACACCCAGTTTGGCGCGCTCGCAACCGAGTTCTTTGATCGACATTGGATCGATGCCGAGCCACGGGATGGCAAACGTGGTGGCGCCTACTGTTCGTACCCGACTCCGAAGCTTCACGCGTGGATTTTGTGCAGTTATACGGGCACGCCTCGCGATGTCATGACCGTGGCCCACGAGTTGGGCCATGGGTTGCATGCGATGCTTTCGAGGAAGCAGACACTGTTCAACTACCACTCGACCCTTCCCCTCGCGGAGACGGCGAGCGTATTCGGTGAGATGGTCGTGTTTGACCGGTTGGTTCAACGTGAAACTGACCCACGCATCCGTCTGAACCTGCTGGCGGGGAAAATCGAGGACAGTTTTGCGACGGTCTACCGCCAGAATGTCCTGACCCGGTTCGAGCAATCCGTGTTTTCGGCAAGGGAGGACGGTCGCCTGACGTCTCGGCAACTTGGTGACCTCTGGATAGCGGCGAACCACGCGTATTACGGCGATGCGGTGACACTGACCGACGGGTACCGGTGGGGGTGGTCATACATTCCCCATTTCATTCATACCCCGTTCTATTGTTACGCCTATGTGTTTGGGCAACTGCTCGTCTTGGCCTTGTATCGAATGTACAAGGAAGAGGGCCAATCATTTGTGCCCCGGTTCGCCGAGCTCCTTGCCCGGGGGGGAAGCGACACTCCAGAGGCTCTCCTCAGGCCGCTCGGAATAGACATCAGCGATGCGTCCTTCTGGCAGAAGGGGCTTGTTGAGTTGGAGGGTCTGGTCTCCCAGGCACAGGCGCTCGCCTCATCGCTGTACCCGCGCCCGGCGTGACAGGAGGGGGACGCAACCGGGGGAGACGAAAGACGGCCCAGGCGCTTGCGCCTGGGCCGTCTCTCTTCGGTTCAGAGGTGTAGTGACAGGCTATGCCTTGTTCAAGACTCGGTGCAGGTCTGACTTGGCCAGGGCTGGCGAACTTTCGCTGAGATAGCACGCCGACGCCTGTTGTGGATTGACCTCGAAGAACGTTGGGGCGGCTTCGCGGCATTTGGGCATGACGTGCGGGCAACGGGATGCGAACTTGCATCCGGTCGTTGTCGTGGGGCTTGATCCATCATCCTTGATGACCGGTTCCTTGCCCCACTGCAGGCTGACGTCCGGCCAGGGAATCGAATCGATGAGGAGGCGGGTGTACGGGTGCTGTGGCTGCTTCACCACGTTCGATACTTCGCCTCCCTCCATCACGGATCCCTTGTAGAGGACCACGATCTGGTTGGAGACGTGATAGGCAGTGGTGAGGTCATGCGTGATGTAGAGGACTGAAACCCCGAGTTCCTTGTGCAACGTATAGATCGACTCGAGGATTGTTGCGCGCAGCGACGCGTCAACCATTGAAACTGGTTCATCCGCAACAATGATCTTGGGCTTCAAGAGCATTGCGCGGGCGACGATGATGCGTTGGCGCTGACCACCCGACAACTGATGCGGGTAGCGACCAAGGATTTCTTCCGGGCGCAGACCCACCTTGCGGAGGGCATCGCCCATCTTCTCCCTAGCCTCTTCCTTGTTGCGTGCGAGCCCGAACTTCCGGATTGGCACCGTCAGCACATGGTCAACCGTGTAGAAGGGGTTGTACGCGGCGAATGGGTCCTGGAAGATCGCCTGGACATCCTGCCGGAATTGCCAGTGTTCGGCCCCGCTCAGGGTCGTCATGTCCTTGCCCCGGTAGAAGACCTGACCCGTCGTTGGACCGATGAACCCCATGAGCAAGGAACCGAGGGTTGACTTGCCCGAACCCGACTCACCGACGACCGCAGTGATTGTCGGATTCGCTTCGTCGATGGTCAGGCTGAAGTCGTCAAGGGCAACCGTCACCTTTGGCGAGAAAAAGCCGCTCTTGTAGACCTTGCTGCAATTGCGGAGTTCAAGGAGGGCGGTCATGAAAAGCCTCCGGTCTTGTTGGGGCCGGCCTCGCCGGTGCCCTTCTCCGCGCTAGCGGAGTGCAGCGTGGCCTCTGCGTCGCGCTCGGCCTCAACCCTGCCGGTCAGTCCACCGGGCACTGCGGAGAGGTGACAGGACGCAACGTGACCGCCATCGAAGGCCACCTGGGTTGGTGCCTGGGATGAACAGACGTCCATGACGTAGGGACAGCGCGTCCGGAAGTAGCACCCCGTCGGTAACGCCAGGAGCGACGGGGTGATGCCGGGGATGCCACGGAATACCCCCTTCTGTCCAAGGGTCGGGAGGCTGCTAATGAGCATGTGGGTATAGGGATGGTTCGGTTTGGCGAATAGGGTCGGTGTCGGTCCGATTTCCGCCAGTTTCCCGGCATACATGACCGCGAGATGGTCCACGAACTGAGCCATGAGCCCCATGTCGTGACCGATGAGCACCACGGCAATGTTCATCTCGCGCTGAAGGCGTCCGATGGTCTCCATCACCTGGCGCTGCACGATGACGTCGAGGGCACTGGTCGGTTCGTCGGCGATGATGACCTTGGGACGAAGTGCCACGGCAATCGCGATGCACACACGCTGTTTCATGCCGCCGGACAGTTCGTGCGGATAGAGGCTTGCGACCTCCGGACGGAGTTCGACGGCTTCAAGGACCTCGATGATCCGCGCCTGCACTTGCGAGTAGGTCAGGTTTGGTTCGTGTACTTGCAGAACGTCCTGGATCTGCGCCCTGATCCGGATGACCGGGTTCAGCGCACTCATGGCGGCCTGTGGCACCATGCCGATCAGGCGCATGCGCGCGCTGCGCATCTCGTTGTCTGACATCGCGGTCAGGTCGTCATCGCCGACCATCACGCGTCCGCCGGAGATCCGTCCTGGTGGCTTGATCATGCGCATCAATGCAAGCGCAATGGTCGACTTGCCAGATCCCGACTCGCCTACCAGGCCAAGACGCTGGCCAGGGTAGAGGTTAAACGACACGTGGTCGCAGGCACGGAGACGCCCCGCATCCGTGTAGTAATCGACGCACAAATCCGTGACACTCAGGACCGGCTTGGTTCCCGACGCAACGCCAGAACGGCCCGTGGAGTCTGCGCTCATAGGACCCTCCTGGTGCGCGGGTTCGCCAGTTCATCAAGACCGGCACCGAGGCTGAAGAGCCCGATGAAGATAATGATGATGACGGTGACGGGTGCCATCGCCCACCACCACATCCCCTTGAGGAGGGCGCTGTAGTAGATGACCCAGTAGATCGTCATGCCGAGGGTCGGCTCGCGCATTGCGCCGAGACCGAATGCTTCAAGACCGATCGATGCAAAGATCCCGCCGGTGACTGATCCGACCAGGCTTGCGGCGAGATACGGTAACAGGTTCGGCATGAGTTCAAGGAAGATGATCTCGATGCTGTTCATGCCTGAGAGACGCGCGGCTTGCAGGAACGGCCGTTCACGAAGGGACAGGACCTGCGCACGGATGGTTCTCGTGGGGCCCATCCACGCAAGGCTGGCAATGATCAGCGCCAGCAGCGTGATGCTCATGGCTTGCTTGGTTGCCGAGGCAATGATGATGAGGACCATCAGGCCGGGGATCGTGAGCAGGATGTCGACGAGGGATTTGATGACCACGTCAACCCATCCCCGGAAATAGGCGGCGATGAAACCAAGCACGGTTCCCGTCGCAAGGCCAATGAGGCCGGCGGTCACGCCAATGCGCAATGTCAGGAATGTGCCGGCGACGATGACCGCGTACAGCTCACGCCCTTGGCTGTCGGTCCCCAGCGGGTATTGCCACGATGGGGGCTTGTTCGCCGGCGCTGCGAGCGGATACGCCGCCTTCGCGAGGTCATACCGGAAGTACCCGATCGCACAAAACACGAACAGGATAGTGAACATCAGGAACCCGATCCCGAGGTTCGGGTTCCGCCGGACGTAGTTCAGGAAGCCTTTCACGTCGTCACTCGCTTCGGCGTGTTATGCCTGCTCATAGTTGATCCTCGGGTCAATCAGGGGATAGAGAAGATCCAGGACCAGGAGAACGATGCCAAGGGTCACAATGAGGAAGAACACGATCCCGTAGATGGTGGTGTAGTCGAACTGGGTGATCGACTGACCGAGAAGCGAACCAATACCGGGGTATCCGAAGACCACCTCGACAAGACCGGCGCCGGCGATCAATTGTCCGAGCGACAGCGCCAATCCTGTTGTCTGCGGAAGCATGGCGTTCCGGACGCCGTAGCCAAAGAAGATCCGGCTATCGGTCAGACCCTTGGCTTCGGCGTAGTTCATGTAGTCCTCGCCTTGGATGGTGACCATCATGCCTCGCATTCCAAGCGCCCACCCTCCGGTGCTCGCGAGGATCATTGAGAGGGATGGAAGCATGGCGTGATAGACCAGCTTGGTCACGAAACCGAATGTGAAGCTCGGCACGGTTCCGATTGGGTAGCCCCCTCCAATCGGGAACCACTTCAACTGGAATGCGAAGAAGTAGATCAGGATCAGCCCGAGGATGTAGAACGGCACGGCAGAAAACGTCAGCAGGAAGGGAACAGTGAATTTCAGCAACCGTGGCGCGCTGGGCCACGCGATGAGCGCCCCCAGGATGGTTCCGAGCGTGAAACTGGTCACGATTGCAAACGAGACAATCCCGAGCGTCCAAGGAAGCGCCTCACCGATGAGGTTCATGACTGCCTTCGGGTAGTTCGTCAGGGACTTGCCGAGATCAAACCGGAGCGTATTCCAGAGGTAGGTGACGTACTGCTTTGGAAGCGGTTCGTCAAGACCGAACTTTACGCGGTATTCCTTGACCATGACTTCCATTGAGGTGGACATGAACCCACCGCGCATCGACTGCGCAATGAGTTGTTCCCGGATCGGATCGCGTCCGGTCGCGAGACGTGGAAGCACGAAATTGATGGTGGCGGCAAGCCACATGATGGCGAAGAACAGCAGAATTCTCTGCACGACATATCCGGTACGCACGGGTCACCTCGTTCCGTCCAAGCGGCGACCCCGGGGCATGGAGAAGGCCGGGACCGCTCATTGCGGTATCCCGGCCCTCACCGACGCCAGCGGGCGCCACCAGTCGATTACTGGGCGGGCTTGAGCTTGTGGAGGACGAGCGGAAAGGTCAGGTGCCAGAAGGCGCCGTTGCAGTAGCTGTTGAGCACCGTCGGCCACCCCTGCCAGTAGGTCGTGTTCATCGGAATTCGATGGAACCACTGGATGAAGGGCAGGTTCGGCAGTTCCTTCAGCCAGATCTCCATCGCGTCATGGAACAGGTCCAGAACGCGCGGATCACCCATCGGAACGCTGTTCATCTTGTCCACGATGACGTCGAAGTCCTTGTTGGACCAGCGGCTCCACTGGTTACCACCGCCGCCCGATGTATTGCTCTTCGGGATCGAGTTCTCAGTCGTGAACAGGAACATGGTGTAGTACGGGTCAGCGATGCTCGCCCCGTGTCCCATGAACCACCCACCGGGATGTTTCCCGAGGCGGGCCTGATCGGCCCAGTCCGGAGGCATGCTGTAGGACGACTCGAAGCCCGCCTTCCGCAACTGCTCAGCGACGACGGGTCCGATGTCCGCCCAGATTCCCCATCCGAAGAGGTCGACAACGAGGCGCTTTCCACCCTTCGCCCAGAAGCCTGCACTGTCCTTGGCGTAGCCTTTCGCCTTGAGGCGCTTGTCGACTTCACCGAGGTCGTACTTGTTGTTCGGGTACTTGGCGAGGAGATCCTTCACCGAGTCGGCATACGGCTTGAGGGCCGGGTACGCCGGGTACGGCAATTCGGTCGCCTGGCCGGCACCCTCGTACGCCACATCGATGGCGCCCTGGCGGTCAATCGCGTAGCTCAGTGCCCAACGGATCGAAGGGTCATTCCACGGCTCAAGCTGCGTGTTGATCCAGAAGCTATTCGGCCACCAGTCGACATACCCGAATGGAGGACGGTTGAAACTGTGGGTGATCAGCGCCTTGTTCTGCGGGAGCAACGCCTTGATGGTGCCCGGGCGAAGGTCGAGCGATGCATCGACTTCGTTCGAGGCCAGCAGCTGGGCGGTGCGGTTGTCGTCGGAATACGGGGTGAACACGATGCGCTCGACTTGCGGCAGCAAGTGGAACAGCGTCTTGGCTCCCCACCAGTCCTGGCGCAGGTCCATGAACTTCTGGGTTTCACTCCAGAGGGTGATCTTGTACGGTCCGGTGCCGCATGGCCAGCCCTTCTCGAGGTCGAACCACAGGAACTCCAGCGGATCCTTGCCCTCGAAGATGTGCTTCGGGAGCAGCTTCACGCCGTTATCGAACTTGAAGGCGAGGTACTCGAACAGGAAGCGCGGGTTCGGCGAGTTGAACGTGAAGGTGACGGTCAGGTCGTCCGTTGCCTCGACCGACTTGACGTACTTCTTTATGTCCCCGCCGTAGCTCAACTTCTGGTTGTCCTTGAGCAGGTTGAAGGTGAACGCTACGTCATTGGCCGTGAAGGCTTGGCCGTCGCCCCATTCGGCACCCTTGCGGATGTTGACGGTGAGCGCACTGAAGTCCTCAGCATACGAGTATCCGGTGGCGAGCCACGGGATCATGTCGTCAGCGAACGCGGAGTAATAGAAGAGCGGCTCCCAGAGGGCGGCGTTCCCGATCTGATGCGTTGCGCCGGCTGCATACGGGTTGCCGATGCCGGTGTCGGTGAACTTCCCGCCACTGCCACCGAACACCATGCGCAAGGTGCGCCCACGCGGGAGTTCCGACGCCTGCGCGCCGGCTGCACGAGCATCGAAGAGGCCAAGAGTGCCCGCAACCGCGGACGCACTCGCAGCACTTCCCAGACGCAGCACCCCTTCACGAGTCTGCTTAAGTTCCATAGGTCCTACGGCCCCCCAGCTCAGGGCAACCCGGCCTCGGCCGGACTGCCTACACGTTCCACCGGAGATCCAGTTCACCGAAAGCTCCCTCGTGACCAGAAAACCCCGGGTTCGCCCCGACGTTCTCCGAAACCGCGTTCGCGCCCGTTCCTGCGCGAACGCGCCGGAACTGCCACTTTACGTCCCCCGAGGCACTTTCAACTGCACCCAACTCCGCCGATCGGTACCGTAGCACACTAAAGGTTGATCTTCCAGTGATGTTGATCCTGCGCTGCATTGTCACCGACCTGTCACTTGGAGGGTCGGTCTCCGCGCTGGATACGCCAGACACCGCAGCGAACGATCTGGACGAACGCCCCACGGCAGGGGTACGATTGCGCCATGGCTGATACTGGGCGTCCCGGAGACCCGTCACGCCCTCGCTACCTTGGCATCTGGGTGGCAGTGGTGCTCAACCTTGTCCTTTTCGGCGGGGCGTCGGCGGTCGTTGCTGACGTGTTCTATAGGATGATCCTCGGCATTTGATGCGCTGAGACAGACGCTCGTGCGCTCCCTCATCGGTACGAGACTCGGGGGTGGCCTCGGCGCAGCCGACTGTTTCGTGTGGTGACTTCACGAGGGCAAGCCGCTCGTCATCAAGCTTGCGTCTCACAGCTCCCGGGTCGGCATCGGGCCAGGTGGAGAAGCCCCGCCCATTTTCCAACCCCAAGCCGCTTGCGTCGACGATTGCCTTCAGAAATGTGATCGGGACGCTCGCGCGGTCACCCATGCCGAGTTCGGGCCAGAGGCGCGACGCCACTTTGACATGCATGGCGAGGCCGTTCACGTCGCGTTGCCGGAGCGGCCCGGCAGTGACAAAGCGGGGCGCGAGTCCGTGCGTGACGGCGGCGTCGATGTCCTCGGCCGTTGCCAGGCCCTCGGCGAGCAGTCTCACGGCCTCGCGGACCAGGGCATGCTGCAACCGATTGAGAAGGAAGCCTGGCTCGTCCCGGCGCATCCCCAGTGGACGCCGTCCGAGTGCCGTCCAGATCGCGCACATCGCGGTATCCGTCTCACCTGAGGTCTCGGGACCGCGCACCACCTCGAGGACCGGCAGGGCGTGGGCCGGTTGCAGGAAGTGCGCAATGATGACCCGGTCCCGGTGCGTTACGCCGCCTGCAAACTCGGCGATCGAGAGCGCTGACGTAGTAATCGCGAGGATTGCCGGTGGTGGCACAAGCGCATCCAGCTGACTGAACAGCGATCGCTTTGTCGTCGCGTCTTGGGTGACCGACTCGATGACGAGGCCAGCGCCGCTGACGGCTTCCGGCAGGGACGTGGTGAACCGGAGCCGGGAATGGACGGTGGCCGGGTCAACGGCGAGCAGCCCGTGCCTGGCGAGATCCGCAACGTCGCCGTCAATACGGGTGCGTGCCCGGGAGATGGATTGTCCGGTGCGCGACCTGAGCGTGACGTGCGGGATGCCATGCTCCCCGCCCGCCAGAACCACGGCGATTCCGGCCCCCATGAGACCGGCGCCAATGACGGCGGCGCGTTCGGGCAGGGGATCGCGGGGAGCAGGTGCAGGTGGTTGCATTGGGGTACTCGCTCCTCCAGACCCGGTAGTGTTTCGGAGGAACGGTGATGCGTCGTGGTGGCCTGGTGCAGGCAGTGTAGGGCGCGAGTGGTGGCAAGAATGTTGTTTGGCCTGGTCCCTGAGCTACCTCCGCGGACGGCGCTGGAGGACACCGTTGTCGTCCAGGCGGTCGTTTTCCGTGCTCGCCCCGCATTGGTTCCTGAGATCTTGCTGGTGCACCGGACTTCGCCCCGGGCGTGGGAATTGCCAGGTGGGCATCCAGACCACGGTGAGGCAATCGAGGCGACCGCGATCCGTGAGACACGGGAGGAAACCGGGGTAGACGTGCTCATCGTGGGACGATTGGCAGATTGCCTCCGTTCGGGGTTCCGGCCACACGTTTCCCCGACGCTGCTGTGCGAGGCGGTCGCGGGCGTCCCGGTTGGCAACCACGAATCCGTGGAAGTCCGGTACTTTCCCGTAGACCGCCTGCCGTGGGGACTGCTTCCCTGGTATCGACCGGTGATCGCCGAAGCCTTGTTGCTGCGACATGCGAACCAAGTGATGGCATCCAACCGGCCGGGTGGTCGTCTCGCCGGCGGAGAACGTGGACCAGCCCCAAAGAGACACCAGTCGCTCGGGTGTGCTGCGGTGGCGATGGCCGGGTTCATCCACCTCGGAGGGATCGTGGGAACTCGGCGCTGACCTTCTTCGGACGGGAGCGGGTGGTACGATGTCGGGGGGTGAGGAGTCGATTTCGATGACTGGCAATGAAGCGTCGCACGAGCCGGATCCGGCCTCCAAGGCGGTCGTTGACGTGAAGGTCTTTGATGACCTCGCCAAGGTTGATGACGAGTTCCTGCGTCAGCTTTCCACGCGGGTCCACCTGATCGATCTGGCCTACGCGTTCGGGTACGGCGATGCCGGATTGCGCGACCGGCTCATGTCCATCGTGAGGCCGGGGCTCGCGCAGCAGATGCGGTCGGCGATTGCGATGGCCAAGGTCTCAAATGAGCGGTATCCCGTTGACGAGACGGTTCGGACGTCGCGCGCACGCGTCATGGACATCGCCAAGCGGGTGCTCGGCGACCAGCCATAGCGTCGCCTCCTTGGAGCGGCGTGACGTACAGTGGCACGCGCGAGGCGTGGACGGTGGTGGACGACCGCCATCGAGAAAATTCGCGGCGACGTATCGCATCCCGGTTGGTTCGTGGCTCAAGTCGGTGCCATGCATGGGCTTGTCCGCGCTCCGGAATGCCAGATGAGGAACACAGGACAATGGCTGAGCGCGTATTCGGGATTGGCATCATCGGCGCGGGACGCATTTCCGGCGCGCACGCGCGTGCTGCTGGGGAGGCGGGTTCGACCAGGCTGGTGATGGCCAGCGAGGTCGATGACAAGCGGGCACACGAGTTCGAGGCGAAGTGGCATGTGCCCGTCGTCTCGGATTACCTTGAGGTCCTGAACAACCCCGAGGTGGACATTGTTTCGCTGACGCTGCCCCATTGGTTGCATGAGCCGATTGGCATCGCCGCTGCCCAGGCCGGCAAGCACATCTTTGTCGAGAAGCCGATGGCCGACAGCATCGACGAGTGTGACCGGATGATCGCGGCGGCGCGTGCGAACGGTGTGAAGCTTTTCACGGGCCACACCGAGCAGTTCCTCGCGCCGAATGTGAAGGCGAGGCAGATGATTGCCTCGGGTGAGGTGGGGTTGCCGGTCCTCGCCACGGATTGCTGGTACAAGGCCTTCGGTGTTGCGGCGCGTCCGCCGTGGTTCCTTGACCGGAGCAAGGGTGGTGGCATGTGGCTCATGAACGGTGCGCACATGATCGACCGGCTGACCTACCTCATGGGTGACCGCGTGGTGTCGGTCAAGGCGATGGTGCAGACGCGTTTCCATGCCATCCAGGCGGACGACACCGCGCTTGCGTACCTGGAGTTCGCGAACGGGACGGCGGCGACCATTGCGCATACCGGGTACAAGGATCATGCCGGTGCCGGGGTTGACCAGCCCGGTGGTGAAATCGTGATTACCTGTACCGAGGCGCAATTGAAGATTGTGGACCGCAACCGACTGTTCCGCAGTGTTCCCGGTGACCGGGGCGGCGCGTGGGAGGAAGTGGTTGTCGACCGCGTGGATACCACCACTGCCGAACTTCGCGCGCTCGTGAGCAACATCGTGAACAATGAGCCGGAGACGGTCAGCGTCGAACAGGCGCGACACATCGTTGACGTGATGACTGCCTGCGAGATGTCTTCGCAAACCGGTCGCGAAGTTCGCATCAACGACTAGGTGACGTGGCTTGACTTGGAAGGTGGGGTGTACGGCCCACCTGTCGAGGGCATTGGAGTGACGCGATGGGTTTCCTGAACTTGAAGGCTTGGAAGAGTGCCGGGGGCCGGGTGCGTGCCGAACGGGGTTCAGCTGAGGTCCAATATCAGCCTTCGCGGTACTACTACGACCAGTTGTTCGAGTTTCAGGCGGTCATCGACAGATACTTCGAGGTGACTGGGAAGAGACCTCCGTCGGTTGACGAGCTCTACTTGTGGACGCTCGCACAGGATGGCGCATCCGCCGACGATGTCCGTGCTGCGGATCTGGCCGACTGGATGAGCTACTTCGAGATCGAGCCGAATTCGCTGCTCGGCATCATCAATGTGGCTGCGGACCATGAACCGGTCGCTCTCCGGTTGCTTGGCGTGCGCCAATTGGCGTCGCGACCTGCGCCCGCTGGGGTGCGAACCCGGCGCCGGTCGGTCGCAGGGGGCCAGGTTTGATGACGACCGACGTCGTTCGCCAAGGGACGCGAGTGGAGGGAACGGTCCGTGCGTGCGTCATCGGGGCAACGTTCGCGACCATTTCACAGGTACAGCAGGCCCTAAGCGCGGTCAGGGCGACTGGGACCGCCGGTG
>CANFGH010000049.1 GCA_947446285.1 Chloroflexota bacterium | reverse complement strand
GTCGCCTTCTTGGCTGCCTCGTAGAGGGCGTCATAGCTGGCGGTTGCCTGCTCGATCGTGACGCCGGCTTCCTTGAGGAGATCTGCGTTGTACATGACCAGGCAGTTCTGGCAATGCGATCCCCATGGCATCCCGAACAACTTGCCTTGGAAGCGCATGTTGTCGAGACCTACCTTGGTGTAGTCACCGAGGTCGTACTTGTCCTTGGAAATGATCGAGTCGAGCTCACGAGGAATTCCATTCTCGGCGTATCCGAGGAAGTTCCCGTTGCTTGCCCAGATGAAGTCGCCCGCCTGACCGGTTGCGAACAGCGCCGCGATTTTCGCCCAGTACTCCGGCTCTCCCGGAAGTGTGTCGAGAACCACCTTGATGTTCGGGTTCTTCTCCATGAACTTCGGAACCAGACGCGCCTGCCACTCGGCGTCGCCACCCTGGCGGAAGTTGGTGCGGATCTCTACTTGCTTGGCCGCAGGAGCGGCGGTCGGCGCCGCTGCTGGCGCCTTTGTCGCGGCCGCGGCTGCAGTCGGTGCTGCGGCTCCAGCGGCTGGTGCCTTCGGCGCCTCAGCTGCGGGCTTCGCTTCCTCGCCGCCACAAGCAGCGAGCACACCCGACACCCCAACCATTGCCATAGCAAGGAACCCGCGACGCGATGGTGCGCGCCGACCGAATTCCAACTCCCCGTTGATCATGATCCTGCTCTCCTTGTCCGCGAGGGAACCCGATTGTGTCAGCTACCGCGGAACGGCAAATTCGTAACGAAATTGCAACACATTCCCGAGCAAACTCCGTGTGTGCCCCAGAAGGCCAAATATAGCCGTGGATTCTTTACAGCGCAACCACGGCCGTTACTGCCGGAGGGTAAGGAGCCGTGGCACCATGTGCGGCGTGCAATCCCCGAGATCGTTCCCCACCAGGCGGACCGTCCTCGGCACCGGTACTGCCGGAGCCCTTGCGTCACTCATTGGGGCTTGCTCACCAGGCGCTGTCTCACTTGGACCCGCCCTCTCAAAGGCTGCGACCACCGACATTCAGGCCTGGTACACCGTCGAAGGGCGATTTGAGTGGCTTGACGCCGCCCTGACCGACTTCAATGCCTCGCGGGGATCAGACGTCCGGATCAGGTGGACCCAACAAGCCAACCCATCGAGACTTGTCCAGACACTGATGATCACGATTGCCGCCGGGGGTGGCTTTCCCGCCATCGTAGATCTCGACCAATCGTTCATCGGACGCATCTTGCGATTGCCTGACATCCCGTTGGTCGCCTTCAACGACCGCCTCAAGGGCGCCGACCGGGACTTCATCGGTCCGGCATTCTCAGAGCCATGGTCGAAGGGTGGCCGGTTTTACGCACTCGGCAACGAACTGAACGTCGCACTATTCGGATACCGCCATGACATTTGGAACAGCACTGGCGTCCGTGCGCCACTCACGGTATGGGACGACGTCATCGCCGCGGGCAAGCGAGTGATCTCGACTTCACCCGACGGCCTGTTCTATATCCGCGCCGATCCGGCAGGCACGCACCTCACCCTGTCGACACAGGCGGGAGGCGGATACGTTGCACCCGGGGGACGCCTGCAGATTGACCATCCAGCAAATGTACGCACGCTTGATTTTCTTGCGGATCTGGTCTTCAAGCATGGTGTCGCAACATTGCTTCCATATGATCGCCCGGGTGGCAACCGCGAAGGCGGTGACCTGATTGGCGCGGTCGCGAAGGCTTCATTCAACAGTGGGCGCGTCGCGGGCGACATCGGACCAATAGCGCGCCTTTCGGGGCAGATGCGGGTCGATGCGCCGGACACCTTCGGAAAGTGGATGGTGCAACCGCTGCCGCGTTGGTCAGGCAGGTCGCACACGCCACCGTCGGTGAGCAGCGGAGGCACCGGCGTCGGGGTGATGAAACACAGCCCAGACGTAGACGCTGCCACCGAGTTCGCACTCTGGGCCCACACCACGCAAGCGGTCTTGCACGATTTTGACAAGCGCCAAACTTGGCCCGTCAACCGGCGACTGTTCGACGAACCGCGCCTCAGCGACCGGATTGCGTGGTTTCACGACCAGCCAATCGGGCAGGTACTTCGCGACGCAACGACCAACCTGGTGCCGTGCGTGCAGGGAGCGTACTGGCCTGAAATCTCCCGGGTGTTGGCCCCTGCCCTGAAGGCAGTCCTCCATCAACAGCGCCCCGCCCGGGAAGTCCTCGCCGAAGCCCACGATGCTGCCCGCGCTGCCGTGACCCAAGCCGGCGGGAACCCGGATTGAATAAACGCCGTTACTTGCCAGTGGCACAGAAAATGGTTCTCAACAAGAAAGAATTGTTTCCGCTGAACCGGTGGGTCGAAGCCATATCCCCCCACCCACACCTTCCCTACACCGGTTGCCTTCTTGGTGCAAGGGGTGTGATCAGCACAAGGCCGGCGACGAAACCGCCGATATGTGCCCAGACGGCGACTCCGCCCGTACTGCTACCGCCGATAGCGGCCATACCCTGAAAGAATTGCAATACGAGCCATCCGCCGAGCACGAGGAACGCGGGAAGCTGGATCGTTCGCCAGAAGAACCCGAAGGTCAAGAGCGTGCGCACCCGCGCCGTCGGATACCGGACCAGATACGCCCCGAGGACACCGGCAATCGCCCCACTTGCCCCGACCATCGGGATGCCGATCTCCTCCGGTGCGGTGAACAAGGTCAGGGCCGTCTGGGTCAGGGCCGCCGCTAGACCGCACACCACATAGAAGACTGCAAACCGTCGGCGACCAAGAGTGTCTTCGATGTTATTCCCAAATATCCACAAGTAGAGCATGTTTCCGCCAAGGTGCAGGAAACCACCGTGCATGAACATCGAGGTCAGGATCGTTGCCTGGACCGGGGTCACACACGAGAATGGCGGAAGATCCTTTCCGGTAAGGAACTCGTATGGAATGAACCCACAACTGGCGGTGAAGGATGGACCACTTCCGGCGGATTGCAGAAACTGGTACGCAAACACTGCAACACACGCGATGATGAGCGTGACGCTGATCACGGGCATGCGCCTCGTGGGGTTATCGTCGCTGAGCGGAATCATGCTTGATCGTCCGTATCGCTAGAGCAGCACCCTACCCGCACAGCGGTTCGGTCCGAGCTACCGTGACACGGAATAGCCGTGAGGATGGGCCGTGTGCCATTCCCAGGCACTACCAATGATCGCTTCAATGCTGCTTTCCGTGGGGTTCCATCCGAGGATCGTCCGCGCCCGCTCCCCACTCGCAACCAAGATCGGTGGGTCGCCCGCGCGGCGAACCGTCGACACCGTCGGGATGGCGTGCCCGGTGACGCGCCTCGCTGTCTCCACAATCTGCGCGACCGAAAATCCGCTGCCGCTACCCAGGTTCAGCGTATCGTTGCCGACTATTCCACCGTCGAGAACTTCCAGAGCGCGAATATGTGCAACCGCCAAATCGGACACGTGAACGTAGTCGCGGATGGGGGTACCATCTGGCGTCGGGTGGTCACCGCCAAAGATTGCGAGGTTCGGTGCCTGCCCAAGGGCCACGCGGAGGACATTCGGGATCAGGTGCGCTTCCGGTCGGTGATCCTCCCCAAGCCCGCCAAACGCCCCAGACGCGTTGAAATAGCGCAAGGTGATTGTCCGGAATCCTCGTGTCGCGCCGTACCAACCGATCATGCGCTCAGCGGCGAGTTTCGTCTCCCCGTACACATTCGTCGGACCCGTCGGAGTTTCCTCAACGATCCCCGATCCCCCTACCTGAAAACCCGGCTCACCGTAGACCGCCGCCGTCGACGAAAACACCAGTGACCTGCATCCCGACACGTCCATCGCTTCAAGCACATTCAGCGTATTCGTCACGTTCTGTCGGTAGTAAGTACCGGGGATGATCATCGATTCCCCGACCAGACTTCGAGCCGCCAGGTGGACAACGGCATCGGGGGCGAACACCTTGAAGATGTGGCCAAGTTCGGCCGCGTCCCCGAGATCGCAAACTGCCAGCTCTGCACCTTGGGACACGGCTTCGCGATGACCCTTGGAGAGGTCGTCAATGACTGTTACCGCGTGTCCGGAACCGACAAGTCGTGCAACGACCACACTTCCGATATACCCGGCACCACCGGTCACCACAACCCGCATTCGCAATCCCTTCGGCCTGCTTGCGACCCGCCGCGAGGCACGAAATCTCCGCTCAATCCGACAGTGCCCAGTGTGTCACTTCGCATTGTCAGATACTCGAACGGTGGACGGTCAGGGGCGGCTGACGCTACAATCGAATCGCAACATCTCCGGTCACCATCCAACCGATGGGCGCGCCCGAGATCCTCGCGGTGGCCGTAGCTCAATGGCAGAGCACTGGATTGTGGCTCCAGCGGTTGGGGGTTCAAATCCCCTCGGTCACCCCCACCCTCTCAGGGTTCGTGAGCTCCGGTCCCAGCAGCGTGCTCTATGCGCACCTTTTCGGTGGCCTCTCCCCTTACCAGCACCGACTGCCACGGATCGCCATTGAATCGTGGCCTTGTATCGGGTTATGGGGGCTGCCTAGAGAAGGAGCCGGAAACGGTCAGGCAGTCGTTGCCTGGCGCGCAGGACCTGTCGTCGTCAACTCATCGTCGCCTGCAGTCGCTACCTTCGGCTGCTCGGCAGTGCCCCAGATGAGGGACGCAACGATAGACCCGGCAAGGATCGTGATGATCAACCCAAGGGACCAGACAATCGGAACCTTGTAGAAGTCCATCGCAAGCATCTTGGCACCGACAAGGATCAGTACAACTGCCAGCCCCTGCTTGAGATACACAAATCTGGTAATGATATCTGCAAGGAGGAAGTAGAGGGAACGCAGACCAAGGATTGCGAAGATGTTTGACGTGAACACGATGAACGGGTCATCCGTCACGGCGAAGATTGCAGGGATTGAGTCGACCGCAAAGATTACGTCGGTCACCTCAACAGCGACCAATGCGAGAAGCAGGGGTGTTGCGACGCGTCGTCCATTTTCGACGACGGTGAATGCTTCACCTGCGAGCCGGTCAGTCACCGGCATGTACTTGGTTATCAGCCGGATGACTGGATTGTCGGCCGGCGATGAGGCATGGTCACCGGCACGCATCAGGCGGATACCAGTCACTGCCAGAATGCCACCGAATAGGTACATCATCCAGTGGAATTGCTGGAGCAACGCGCCTCCGACAACAATGAAAATCGCCCGCATGACCAGGGCGCCGGTGACACCCCAGAACAGCACCCGGTGCTGATAACGGTCGGGGATGCCGAACCCCGAGAAAATCACGACAAAGACGAAGATGTTGTCCACTGCCAGGGCCGCCTCGATGACGTACCCGGCAGAGAACTCCAGCGCCCGTTCGCTTCCGAACCACCACCACACCAGCCCGCTGAAGGCGAGGGCACATCCAAGGCACACCCCACTCCAAATAGCCGCCTTGCGGACGGACACGGTGTGTGCGCCCCGGTTGAAGACCCCAAGGTCGGCTGCAAGCATCGCCACCACAAATACTACGAAGCCGCCCCAGAGTAGCGGGCTTCCGATCGTTTCCGTTTCCATTTGTAGCCTTTCACGCCGCACGACCACCAACGGGTCAGCGAGAGCGGCACGGGATTGCGTTCGATGACCCGGGCAGGACCCGGGCACAGGGCAGCTCGCCATCGTCCGTCAGACCAAAGATCGACCAAGGCGAACAGCAATTCGGCAAGCCCGGACTGGACCGCAGTCACAACCCGAACGCCGGCCGATCAGGCAACCCTAGAGACAGTCATCTCTCGGTGCGTCGGGGCGAAAATTTCCTTCGCCAGACACTGACCACACTCGCGCCAGAAGGGTCCGGCGCCGGAAACAGGCAGACCAACCTTCATGGGAGCTTCGTCCAAGAAGTGAGTCAGGGGAAGGTATGAAGAACCCGTTCGCAACGCCAAGTTGCGTAATCGCACATTCCACAAACGTATAATATCGGATGTCTAGGGTTGCCCGGTTCTCGGAAGCCTGCTCCAATGTGACAGGACCGTACCGCTGGAATGACCGGGTTACACTGGAAGCATGGCACCCGAAATCGGGCGAACGTTGGTCTTCCTCGGAGTAGCCATTGCCCTGGTGGGCTTGTTCCTCTGGTTCGGGCCCCGCATCCCGTTCTTTGGCCGTCTGCCCGGTGACATCGCGGTTGAGCGAGAGAACCTCTCGGTCTATGCACCGGTCACGTCAATGATCGTGATCAGCGTGGTCCTCACCATCTTGGTCAACCTCCTCGGGTGGATCCGGCGCTAGCCAAACCTCACGATCAGAGCGTGGGTAACCAGTCCGGGATATGATCTTCGGCCATGGGCTACCCACAAGACCTGCCAATCATCA
This sequence comes from Chloroflexota bacterium, assembly GCA_947446285.1. Taxonomy (GTDB): domain Bacteria; phylum Chloroflexota; class UBA11872; order UBA12225; family UBA12225; genus UBA12225. Next base: position 12,029 of record CANFGH010000049.1, on the reverse strand, counting down.
CTGCGTCAGTACCGCTGCTCGACCCACCCGCATGGGCCGTGCTTGAGCGCCACCTGTTCGCCACCCTTGATGCCTCGGTCCGCCCATTCCTTGACCGGTACGTCAAGCCTGATGGCACCTTGATCTGGGGTGACACCCTGTCCGGACGCGATGGTGCGGACGACTTCTACGAAAGTTCCTATAACTGGCCCCTCCTATACTTGCTCGGCGGAGGCGACCATCTCCTGCCACTGTCAATACGCCAGTGGGAAGCCATCACGCGCCAGGTCAGCGCCCTCAAGCCAGTCCCTCAGGTTGTCAATGAGTATGAGCGTGGGTACGACTGGTTCCACCAGGGTGAAAGCAACCTCTACTTCTACTTTCTCTGCCAGGCCGACCCGACCCGGCGTGAACACCGTGAGCGTGCCGAACGATTTGCCGGCCTCTATCTCAATGACGACCCGAACGCCCCGAATTACGACGCCACCCACCGGATCATCCGCGCCGCGCACAACGGGAGCCTCGGCCCGCGTTGGGGATTTACCGACGATCCGGAACCCACCTATAACTGGGGGCCGGCGATGCGACGCTATGGCCTGCCCTTCAATGACGTTCCGGGTATTTCCCAGTACGACGACCTCGAAGACCGGGCACTGGCAAGACGCATGGGGGATGCCATGCAGGAACGGATGGGTCGTGGCGATGTCGCGGGCAACATGTGTGCCACGGGCCTCGTCGCCAACGCCGCCATCCTTTCCGGAGACAGCCGCTACCGCGACTGGGTAGTCGAGTACACCCAAGCGTGGGCGTCACGCGCTGCGCTAAACAACGGGATCATCCCGGACAACGTTGGCCTGTCGGGTCAGGTTGGCGAATACGTGGGTGGGCGCTGGTATGGCGGCCTCTACGGATGGACCTGGCCCCACGGTTTCTATAGCGTCGGGATGTCTTCACTCGTCGCCTCATCGAGTGCTGCCCTGCTGACCGGCGACATGGGCCACCTCGACTTGGCACGCAACCAGATTGACCGCACGTTTGAACTCGGATCAGTCCGCGAGTACGACGAGTCCGCGATGACCATCCCTGAACACTGGGTAGGTCAACGTGTCGCCCTCGAGGCCGCGGGACAGGCGCAGACCTTCCTGGTGCCTCACCGGCACGACGACAACGGTTGGTTCGACTACCAACCGCTGGCAGCCATGTACCCCACGGCCTTGTGGGCGACCTCCATGGCCAAACAGGACTGGGACCGGATTGAACGCCTGCGGAGCGTCGAGACCTATGACTGGAACTTGATTGTGCCATTCCGGTCCAAGGAAGACGCCGGTCACGAACCCCCTTGGGTACGGTTCCTCGCCGGTGCAAACCCGACCTATCCCGAACAGATCCTTCGTGAATCGCTCGCAATGGTGCACTGGCGCCTCGACCGCATCCGCAACGACCGCGCCGATCTGTCCAAGGCGAACATCCACCATTGGCAGCAGCACAATCCGGTCATCACCGAGGCACTCGTTCAGCTGACCCTGGGCGCACCATCCCCGGTCTACAACGGTGGCCTCCTGCACGCACCACTGCGCTACTTCGACGCCAAGCGGCGGCGACCGGGTCTCCCCGAGGACGTGGCCGCCCTGGTGACCCACGCAGAAGCCGATGAAATCACCGTCGAATTGGTCAATCTGAACCCAGTCGAAATCCGGGAGATGATCGTCCAGGCGGGCGGGTTCTCGGAACACCGCTTCGAAATGGCCCACGCCACGCACTCCGAATGGTCGGAATCGTATCCGGGCGCGCCGATGTCAGCGCCGGTTGCTCCAGGCGTCTCCGAAACGGCACATCGTGTGCACGGCACCCATGTCGGCGTGCGGCTTCCGCCATCCACTCGGGTCACCATCCGGTTGCAAATGTCGCGTTATGTCAACCGTCCAACGTATGACTTGCCTGCAATGGGTTCGTAGACCTACCGGTAGACCTACCGAGTGAAGCGCGATCCGGAAAGTCACCGTACCCATAGGGTTCAGGAGCAGCGCCTGAAACGCCGACAGGCACCGGTACTCCGTTGGTATACACACGTGTGCCAGATTTGACGATTGGGGTCCGCTGACTAATGCAAGTTGCGCAGACCGCACCTGCCGTGAGGCGTCCGTACGCGACACCTCCTGGATGGCGTCGCCAGATGAAGTTCCATCTCATCGGACGGAACCTCGTCTGGTTCACCATGACCCTTCCGGCACTGATCTGGATCATCGTCTTCAAGTACCTGACCCTTGCCGGGGTCTGGATTGCGTTCATTGACTACAAGGTGAGAACTGGCCTGTTCGCAAGCCAGTTCGTCGGGCTCAAGAACTTCGAGTTTCTCTTCTCAACCGATACCGCCATACGAGCGACCAGGAACACCATCCTTCTCAACGCACTGTTCATCAGTGCCGGGCTGGTTGTGTCGCTCTCGGTCGCCTGGTTATTGTTCGAGATCTACGCAAGTCGCTTCACCCGCTATTACCAAACCTTGATCTTGCTGCCCCGGTTCATCTCGTGGGTCGTCGTGTCGTACTTCGTCTACGCACTTTTGGCAGCCGATACGGGCGTTGTGAACAGCGTGCTCAAGCACCTTGGCATCGCGCCGATATCTTGGTACCGGACGACGCAACCCTGGCCGTTCATTCTTCTCGCGGTCAGCCTGTGGCACGGCGTCGGCCTGAGCAGCCTGATCTACCTATCCGGCATGATCGCCATCGACATGCAGTTGTATGAGGCGGCCCGCATCGATGGTGCCAGTCGGTGGCAGCAGTTCCGGTACATCACGTTCCCGACCCTCCTGCCCCTGGTGATCATCAACATGTTGCTCGCCCTTGCCTATGTCCTGAACGCAGACTTCGGCCTCTTCTTCCAGGTCACCCGGGACCAGCAATTGCTCTACCCGGTCACCGATGTCCTGGATACCTATATCTACCGCTCGCTGATTGTCACCAAGACGATCTCCATGGCGGGCGCGGCGCAGTTCTACCAGTCGTTCGTCGGCTTCATTCTGGTGATCGTGGCGAATGCCGTCGTGCGGCGGATCGAACGGTCACGCAACGAGTCGCTCGCCCTGTTCTGAGGTTGACTGGATACTGTGAGGTTGACTGGATAATGATCGAAGCGGGCCGTTCCGACGCCCTTCCCGGCGTGCGCATGCCAAGCCGTCGCAGGTTCGACGCAGCAACAGTCGTCGTCCACATCGCCGTTGCCGGTCTTGCGTTACTTTGCCTGTTCCCACTGCTTCTGGTGGTGGCCTCATCGTTCACTGACGAGATTGCGCTTGCACGCAACGGCTACTCGATCATCCCGTCAAAATTCAGTGTCGAGGCATACCTCGCAATCTTCAACAAGCCAGCGGTCATCCTGCGCGCATACGCCGTGACCACTGGGATCACCTTCGTCGGCACCATCCTTGGCGTGTCCATGATCGCCCTGCTTGCGTATCCGTTGTCGCGTCGAGACTTCATCCTGCGGACACCGATCTCGTTCATGGTGTTTTTTACCATGCTTTTCAATGGTGGTTTGGTCCCGTATTACATCCTCATGACGCAATATCTTAATGTCCAAAATACGATCTTCGCGCTCCTGCTCCCTCACCTGGTCGGTGCGTATTACGTGCTTATCCTCCGAACCTACTTTTCGGGCCTGCCCGACGAACTGTTCGAGGCGGCCCGGGTCGATGGGGCTGGCGAATGGACGATCTTCTGGCAGATTGCCGTACCGCTCGCGCGGCCTGCACTCGCCACGATCGCGCTGTTCATCGCCCTGAATTACTGGAACGATTGGACCACGGCCCTCTACTTCATCCGTTCACCAGACCTCTACCCGTTGCAGTACTTGCTCTACATCATCCAGAGCAATGCCCAGGCAATGGCGCTCCAGGAACAAGTCGGCCAGATTGGCACCCAGAAACTGCCGACCGAAACGGCCCGGATGGCGATGGCCGTCCTCGCCACCGGACCGGCTTCCGTCCTGTTCCTGTTCTTCCAGAAATACCTTGTCCGCGGGGTCACGCTTGGCGCGTTCAAGTAGGTCCTGATCCCGTCACTTGTCAAGAGGAGGCCACTACGCTCGCACCGCAGCTAGAATTGCAACAATCACTCGGTCGTATGAACAGAGGGGGAACTACCAAATGGCTCGTCTAGGACGTCGATCACTTCTCCGCACTGCAACCCAGGTTGGAGTTGGGGTACTGGCTGGAGTGCAATCACTCGGGACACATGCAATTGCCCAGGCATCATCGCGAACACCGGCTTCAAGCCCCGTCCTCACCTACATCTACGCCGGTAGCAGTGACCAGAAGGCCCTTCCGGACGTCGAGAAGGCTCTCAGTGGCTTGGCGATGGAGCGGATTTCGGCAAGTGTCAAGCTGGTCACCTTCGACTGGGGCACCTTCGACCAGAAGATTTCCCTCGCGAACGCCGCCGGCGAGAAGCATGACCTGTACTACACCGCTCCGTGGATCAACAATTACTACACCAATATCCGCCAGGAGTATCTCCTGAAGTTGGAGAAGCTCCTCGCCGACCTCGCCCCGATCCTCTGGGGAAGCATGACCCCGGATACATGGGACGCTGCCAGAGTTGGGGGCAGCATCTACGGCGCGATCAACCAGCAGATTTTCGTCAAGCCATTCGGACCCTACATCCGGGCAGACGTTGCGAAGGATGCCGGGGTTGAAGACGCATTCCGGGCACTGACGAGTTATGACGACATCGGCCCGATCATGGCCGAAGTGAAGAAATACATCGATTCAAAGCAGGGTGGCTTCCAGTACGTAACCGTCGCGGCAAACATCAATGCGACGGAGACGTTTGGCTACGACGTGGTTGACAGTGGTCTCGTCGTCAAGAGCACGGATATGGCAGGGAAGGTCGGACTGTACTCGGACACACTCGAATACTCCCGGGCCGCGCTCACGATCCGTCAATGGAATGAGCTGGGCTACACGCCGAGCGAGCCAAAGACCTCGTCTGAGCAGCAGGACGCCTGGAAGGCGGGCCTCAGCACGATGATGATGAGCGGAGTCGTGAAGCCAGGTGGCGACGCCGAGATCAAGGGACGATGGGGGCATGAGGTCATCTCGGTCGCCATAGCGGAGCCACTCCTGACGACCGCCGGGTCGACGGCCACCATGACGGGTGTGAACTCCCTCTCCGCGAACCCGGAGGCTGCGGTCAAGTTCCTTGAACTTCTCAACAGCGACGTCAGGTTCTACAACACCCTGTGCAAGGGGATCGAGGGCGTTCACTGGGAGTGGGACGACAAGGCAAGCCTGCTCATCCGTCCTGCGGGTGGCAAGGCAAGCTATGCCGACACCGGCTACAACCCGAATACCGACTGGCAGTTCGGGAACGTGTTCAACTCCTACTACACCGCCCGGTCACAAGTTGGCGCGTGGCCGGCAACGGCAGACTTGAACCGAAACGCACGTCCTTCACCGCTCCTTGGCTTCACCTTCGACGGCAAGTCGGTTGACACCGAGCGCGCCGCGTGTGCAGCCGTCGCGAAGGAGTTTGGCGAACCGCTCACGTTCGGCATCGTGGACCCGATGACCCAGATCCCGGCGCTCAACAAGGCGCTTCAGGCAGCCGGCATCGATCGCATCCGTGCCGAAATGCAGAAGCAGATTGACGCCTGGATGGCTGCCAAGAAGCGGTAACACTGCTGACAGTTTCCACTGGCGACGCAAGATGGCATCGGTGACAATCGTCGCCGGTGCCATCGCTGTCTCTGGCGCTGCCAGATCCGGCCTGCGATTGATCAGACGGGCGCCGCGACATGAAACCTCCCCGACCCACGCCACCGTAGAAGGCACCGTTGAATGACCGACCATCCACGCTTGCAAATGATCCACCACCATGATGACCGGGTGATCGTCTCGGCCCCAGCGACCGCAACCACCGACACGGTGGACTTGTTCGAATACGTCTACAAACCGGTCAGCAGCGACTTCGAAGGCCCAAAGCCCTACCTTCACCCAGTTCGCACTCTTGCAGGACAGGTGGTCACGACGTACCGGCCGCACGATCATCTGTGGCACAAGGGCATCCAGATGACCATCGCCCATCTTTCCGGTGAAAACTTCTGGGGAGGCAACACCTACGTCCATGGCACCGGGTACGTGAGGCTCCCCGAAGTAGGGCGCATGGATCACCACTCCTGGCACGCACTGGGCGTGGCCGGTGAACCTGGCACGGGTGATGCGCTCGCCCGGATTGACCACGATCTCATTTGGCGCAACAGTCACGGAGAGGCGTGGGTTTCCGAGCGCCGGACGATCGATGTTGACGAGATGGACGCCACCGCCGGATGGTGGTCACTTCGCTTCAGGACTACCCTGACCAACATCCGCAATGCTCCGCTCGAGTTCGGGTCACCAACGACGCACGGGCGCCCGATGGCTGGCTACGGTGGCCTCTTCTGGCGAGGGCCCCGGGACTTTGCCGACAAGGGTGGCACGGTCATCGGTCCGGATGGCGGTTCTGGTGAGGCGATGATGGGCGTCGCCGCCCCGTGGTTGGCATACGCCGGGCTCCACGACGGCACGGAAACTGCCACGACGTTGATCTTCATCAATCAACCCGATAGCTTCCGGTACCCGACAAAGTGGTTTGTCCGAACCACGTACACGCCCGTGGCGTCGTTCGCGCCCGTCTTCGACCAGGAGCACATCCTGCTTCCCGGCGAGGCGTTCACATTGCACCATCGGATTGTCGTTGCAACGGGTGCCCTCAGCCGGGAACAGGTCGAGGTGATTGCGTCGTCCTAGCCGTGCCTGGCCCAGGGATGCATCCAGGTCGGCGTACGTCTTGTCGTTCCAAGGGTTCCCTGCCGAAAGGGACCGAAGTTGGCAGACTTGGCCACACCGCCGCCCACCAACATCCTGTTCATCATGACGGATCAGCAGCGATGGGGCTCCCTGCCTCGCTACCGTCCGGACTTCATTCATACGCCAAACCTTGACCGCCTAGCCCGTGAGCGAATGGTCTTTGAACAGGCGTACCCCCCCCACACCGTTGTGCGTCCCGGCCCGTGGTTCGTTGCTGACCGGCCAGTGGACAGGGACACTACCGCCGGTGTGCCTAGAAACGCCGACTTTTCCACCACGGTACTTACCCAGGAAAGGTGCGTGCCCACCTGGACTGATGCGCTGAGGCGTGCCGGGCACCGGACATCATCGGTCCCAAAGATGCATTTCAACCCTTGGGAGGCATCCATGGGGTTCGTCGAACGGAGTACCGCCGCGGACAAGCGGTTGGACGTCTGGCCCGACGACTACTCGAAGTTCCTCCGGATGCACGGTCCCGGTCGCCAGCATCCGGCGGCGTTTGCTGGCGACGCCGAGGCGCTCCAGGCACCGGACCGGGGCAGTGAGGGACCCGTACACGCCTGGATAATGCGCCCGGGTACGAGAACCCGCAGTTGGTCGCGCGTTCGGGTTCACCATCGGTTGCCACGCCTCACCCACCACGGTCCCCGCGTCCAACCACGTGACACGGCGGCTACGCGCCATTAGCGGCATCATTACGCTCAACACGGGAAAGATCGGATCCATCGCGATGGCAAACAGGGAAGAGTCACTATCTGCAACAACGCCCGGTTCCGATCGCGCCTCGCCGGCCTCACCCGATCAATCGAACCGACTGAGCGCTGACGACGCAAGACGATTTTCATTGCTCGTCGAAAAGGTTCGCGCGGACGTCCGAACAGTGATCGTCGGCGCCACGGACACGCTCGATCAGGCGCTCGTCGCGCTGTTGGCTGGTGGCCACATGCTCGTTGAGGACGTGCCGGGAACCGGCAAGACCACGATGATGAAAGCATTGGCCGTGGCGCTTGGATGCTCATTCAACCGCATCCAGGGGACACCAGACCTTTTGCCCACCGATGTGTCCGGAGTCAGCGTCTACAACCCAACCAATGGCACCTTCACCTTCCGTCCCGGACCGATCTTCGGGCAGGTGGTCCTCGTCGATGAGATCAATCGTGCCACCCCCCGTACCCAGGCAGCATTTCTCGAGGCAATGGCGGAGGGCCAGGTAAGTGCGGACGGAGAGACCCGTCAACTTCCGAGGCCGTTCCTCGTCCTGGCGACGCAGAACCCCATCGAACTCGAGGGCACCTTTCCATTGCCTGAGGCGCAACTCGACCGGTTCCTGATCCGGGCGTCCATGGGGTATCCGACCCGTGACGATGAGGTGGAAATCGTCAGGCGGTTTGCCGGGGAAGACCGGTCCGGACACCGTGGACCAACCGATCGCTCCGCCCACATGGACAGTGGAACCGTCCTGGACATGCAGGCAGCGACCCGTTTGATCCACGTCAGCGACGCCGTCGCGATGTATGCGACCGACATCGTACGGGCGACCAGGCAGGCCTCCGGGGTCGCATTCGGGGCAAGCCCGCGAGCGACCGTCGGCCTTGTCCGGGCCGCACGGGCGCGGGCGCTGCTCCAGGGAAGGTCATTCGTCCTGCCCGATGACATTCAGCATCTGGCAACGCCCGTCCTCGCGCATCGACTAGTCCTCGACGACGAAAGCCGCCTCAGGCAGGTTCCGCCATCAACGATCATCCAGACCGTGATCGTCAGGATTGACGCGCCAGTAGAACCACCCGCCACAGGTCCCAGCGGCGCGAACCGGTGACGAGGCAGTCTCGGGGCACTGGTGCCGCACTGTGCAGCTTTGCATTGGTCATTGGAATCCTCATCACCGACCCGATCTGGATTCTCTTCAGCACCATCGCATTGTTAGTCCTCGGCCTGGCGGAAGCGTGGTGGCGGTGGGGTGCGACGGGAATCGAGTACCGGCGCATCCTGTCCAGCCGGACCCTTTCGTGCGGCGACACGCTCGAATGCGTTATTGAGGTAACCAACCGGAAACTCCTGCCGATGCCGTGGCTTGATACCTCGGACGACTGGCCAGCGGCGTTGATGCCGGCGACGGCTCGTCACCGACAGAGCCGGGCAAATTGGTGGCAACAGTCACGCGACATCCCGACAGAGAGCGCGCAGGGGGTCTCCTCAGAGCAGGAGATGCCAGGGGCAGTACGGGTTCCTCACGTGACAGACCGGGAAATCCTGCAGCAACGTCTGACCCTTGCACCGTTCGAGCGGGTGCGCCGACGGTTCGTGATCGCATGCCACCGGAGAGGCGCATACGGTTTCGGCCCCGTGGCATTCCGGTGGCGTGATGCCTTTGGACTATCGGCGCGCGATGCGGATCTCGACGTCCGTGATGACCTGGTGGTCTATCCACGCGTCGTCCCGGTGATCGCTCCCGCACTTCTCACCAGGCAGGTGCTTGGAGACCGGGTACGGCGTCAATCACTCTTCGCCGATCCATCCCGCCTTGCTGGCGTTCGCGAATACATTCCTGGAGACAGCCAGCGTCGGGTGCACTGGGGTGCATCGGCCCGCACCGGCACCCTCCAAGTCCGCCGAGACGAACCCACAGGTGGTCGACGCCTCTGGGTCATTGTTGACGTTGAGACTGCTCCCGAGGATCGGTGGTGGGCAGCAGGCGACACCGACGCGCAGGAGACGGTCGTGATGGTCGCCGCGTCGCTGGCAACGTGGGCGATGAATGCCGGTGTAGCCGTTGGGATGAGTGCAAACGGAAGATCAGCGGGAAGTTCTGGAGACCTATCCATCCCGTGCGGAACACACCCGACGCACCAGACCCGAATCCTTGACGGCCTAGCCCGATTGCGACCGTGGCCAAGCCGCCTTCTGCGCGAGGCCATGGTCCTCGCGGCGCCACTCTGGCCGGCTGATGCCACCGTCATGCTGGTGACGTGCATGCCGTCCGATGCCAAGCGGGAAACACTCGCCAGGGCATGCCGCAGTGGGCAGTCCGCATTTATTGTCAACTGCGCGGTCGGGGTACCTCAAGCCAATTCCCATCGGGAGATGCTTGAACGTGAGGTCGCCGAGGAACCCGTGCCCGCGCCGGCGTCACATCAGAGAGTAGTCAGCTCGGTGCGCGCGTGGAACCTCGGTCAACCGGAGGTGTCGTGGCGAGTTCGCGACACTGTGCGGCTTGGTTGAACTCAACCGTGTCCAACCCGACGGTCCAGATTTTCAGGCTTTCCCGGTTGGTTCTCGGACGTGGTGGCCCCGTGTCCCCCACTGCCGTCCCCGAGTGGGGTGAGGTCGCCCAATGGCCACCTCACGCGACACCTTGAAACGGTCCGGACATGTCACGACAATGTAATCTCGATGGAGCCCCGTAGCGACGCCAGTGTCGTACGCTGACTTCCAGAAATGAAACGCGACGGATTTTCCCGTTCAAGCAGGGGGACAGTGCAGATGATCATTGGCCAGTCCGTGACCCAGAATGGAGTGGTCATGGCGCTTGTCAGCGTCGTCATCAGCCTCTACGTGATCGGCCTTCAACGCATTCGTGTGCAGACGCGTCCGTCGGCACCCCATGGGCCAGTTCACGATCCGCTGTCTCATCCCGGATCAGGCAGTGTGGACGGAGAACCCCCTACTGCAGCTTCCCTCGCCCCTCGATGATCCAAGAACCCTCAACCACTCCGTTTCGAGTTCCGTGGATTTCGTCGTGCATGAACACGGTCGCGTCTGAATAGCCCACGGTCCACTCAAGACGGTCACCCGCCTTCAGCGCAGTGTTCTCAACAGTGAGGCGCAGGTTTCCGTGTTCCGCGGACAGGGTAAACCGCTTGACGTGCTCGAGGGGAATGCCGATGGGTTCCGCGGAAGCATTGATCGACCCAAGCGTCTTGAACCCACCGTCCGTGACGATGTAAGTCGATGTCGGACGGCTGACGACAGTCGTGACAACCGTCAACGAACATTCGTGATCCACGCCAAAGTGGTCACGGTAATGGACGTCGCCGAATACGCCTCCGCCGGCCTGGACTTCCGTGATCCCGGGCAATCCCGACGCGAACTTGTACGTACCGGTCCCGCTGCACGACACGATGGCTACCGGGATACCCGCCTTCCGGCATGCATCGGCCGAACTGGTCAGGAGGGCAACGGCAGCGGTGACGGCGCCACGCTTCTCGGTTTCATCCGCAATCGCCGCCGTATGACCTTCCCAAGCCATGACCCCGGCAAAACGCAGGTGCGCGGAGGACGCAGCGACGGTTGCAAGGTCAACCACGGGCTGTCCTGGCTGCACGCCACACCGATGCATTCCCGTGTCAACCTCGACAATCACCCGGGGACGCGTTCCCGCGACACCGGCCGCGTGGTCCAGTTCCGCAACTCCGGCAGGACTATCCACGGCGACGATCACATCCGCGATGCGGCAGAGTTCTGCAAGGCGCTTGACCTTCTTCTCCCCGACAACCTGGTTCGCGATCAGGATGTCGCGAATGCCGCCCCTGGCCATGACCTCGGCCTCACTGACTTTCGCGCACGTGACCCCAATCGCTCCCGCGTCGATCAAGCGTTGTGCGAGCGCCGGGACCTTGATGCCCTTGGTGTGCGGGCGCCACGAGACCCCTGCCTGCCGGAATGTTCGCGCCATCCGCTCGATATTGCGTTCGAATGCATCGAGGTTGACAAGCAAGGCCGGAGTGTCGAGATCGTCCACCGTCATGAGCGTGGGAGGAACGGTTTTGGGGGATGTCACTGGCATGGCAATCCTTGTCCTATCGACTACCGGGAACCTACGGGTTCCGTCGACCGGTTGAATGCACCCACCGTAGTCGGGTCACCTGTCGACCACGCAATCGACGTGAAGCAGGCGCGGCGGGGAGGTTACCATGGTCTTGGGCCCCCACCCGCGGTGCAATCCAAGAACGAAACCCTGCTGTTCTTGCCACCTCAGGACCTTCAATCTGACATACTGCCCCCTTGAAGCAGGTGAGGGTCGGCCTCTCTGTTTTTGGCTGCCTACCCACGTGCAGCAGTAACCGTTCACGGGGTCATGGCGGGGTAGGGTGCCGGGTGGGTTTCGCTGCACGTTCTGTTGAGTGATGCCATCCGTGATAGCCACCCTGCAGGCAACCATTGCTGAGCTGCGGGCGGCGAACGTTGACCTCCGGGCGGTGAACGT
>CANFGH010000048.1 GCA_947446285.1 Chloroflexota bacterium | reverse complement strand
TTTCCGGACGGGCTCCCCGCGCGACGCACGTGTCCCTTCGGGCAAGTCCTGAACACGGACGACGCACACCTTGCCCGTATCGGTCACGAGAAGCAGCGCATCCACCGTGCGGGCAGTTCCCAGGGAGATCACCGGATACTCGCGAGTGGTTGCCCGCCGGAACGTGTCTGGCGGCACCGTTTTCAGGTGGCCGTCCGCGGTCAGCACGGTAGTAACTGGCTTGGTTTCGATACTCGGCGCGACCTCGCTCACTTCAACCGTCGCATCGGCGGTTGGATCAATGACCGTTCTTCGCGGATCACCGTGAACGGCAATGATTTCGCGCATTTCCGCCTTGACCGCTTCGATCTGCCTCGCAGGATCAGCCAAGAGCGCCTCGAGTTCGGCGATCCGTTCCTCAAGCGTGCGTCGCTCATTCGCGAAGCGCGACGCGTCAAGCCTTGTGACTTGTGCGAGGGTCATGCCGGCAATGGTTTCCGCTTGGGCTTCACTGAGGTTGTAGCGCGCGCGGATCTGCGTCTTGGCCTCGGCACGGTCAGCGGCGGCCTGGAAGATGCGCACGATCTCAGGTGCATTGGCTGCCCCGATGATCAGGCCGAGGACCACATGCAGGCGTGCTTGCGCTCCTGCAAGGTCATGGGCCGCGCGACGGCGCAGGACGTCAACCTGGTGGTCGTTGTAATGTTTAAGCAGCTCGACCATTCCCGCCTGTCGAGGTTGCCTCGCGGGCAGCATCGGCTGTCCAAACAGGAACACCATTTGCACCGAGACCGCAAGTTGGAGGTCGGTGTACCGATAGAGGGCATTCAGCATCTGGACCGGATCGCCATCGCGCTTCACGTCGAGGACGATGCGAACGCCTTTTTCAGTGTCCGATTCATCACGCACATCTGGAACGAGACCATCTAACCTCCGGTCGTTGAAGGCCTTGACGATCCCAGCCTTGAGGCGTGCCTTGGATATTGGGGGCAATTGACTGATGACCAGTGAACGCTGCCGGCCATTCTCCTCAAGTTTCACCACACCTCTGACGACGACACGCCCCTTGCCAGCAGTGAGGTAATCGCGGATGCCGTCCTGTCCGATCACAATGCCGCCCAAGGGAAAATCCGGACCGCGGACATGCGTCATAAGTTCGGCAAGGTCCATCTGGCGGTTGTCGAACAATGCAAGGCAGGCGTTCAGGACCTCTGTCAGGTTGTGCGGCGGGATATTTGTCGCGAGGCCGACCGCGATACCGCTTGCCGGATTGCAAACCGGCGGGATACGAGCGGGCAGGTACTCGGGTTCGACAACTTTCGGATCCTGCTTGTATGAAGGCTTCAGAGGCACGGTCTCGCGGTCGATGTCCCGCAACATGAGTTCGCCAAGGGCCGACAGGCGCATTTCGGTGTACCGGTAGGCAGCGGCCGGGTCATCATCGATTGACCCAAAGTTCCCTTGGCCCTCGATGAGCGGGTACCTGAGTGAAAACTCTTGCGCCATCCTCACAGCCGCGTCGTACACCGCCGTATCACTGTGCGGGTGGTAGTCCCCGAGCACCTTCCCGACGACCTCGGCCGACTTCACCGTCGGACGGTTCGCGGTATACCGATTCGCGAACATGCAATAGAGAATGCGTCGTTGGACCGGTTTCATTCCGTCGCGCGCGTCGGGAAGCGCACGATCAGTGACTACCGACAGCCCGTATGTAACGAAGGCCTTTTCCAGGATCGCACCGAACTCTTCGAGCTTGATGGTCCCGGCACCGTCAGAGGCACTCACTGGAATGCCTTTGGCGGCTCGAAGGTCGGTCGGTCAACGGCGGAAAAGTCATCCGTCAAGGGGTGACTTGCAAGCAATCGGCTACCTGTCCGACCGGCCGCTTTAGACATCCAGGTCACCGATCTGACGCGCATTCTTGGCCAGGTAATGGCGACGCTGCTCGGCATTCCCCTCTTCCATCAAGGCTGAGACGAGATTCGCCGCCACGACGGCATCTTCGAGGGTCACCTGACGCAAGACGCGGTGTGCCGGGTCCAGGGTGGTGTCCCGGAGTTGTCTCGCGGTCATTTCCCCGAGACCTTTGTAACGGCGGAACTCGAGGCCCTCGGCCCCCCGATGCTGGGACTGCCACCGTGCCCTCGCCTCGTCATCAATCAGCCAAGTGGTCTTGCCCTTCCACGTGACCGAGTAGAGGGGTGGGGTGCCGATATAGACATGCCCGCGCTCGATCAGCGTCGCAAACTCCTGGAAGAACAGCGTCAATAGCAGGCACTGGATGTGGAGACCGTCAACGTCGGCGTCGGTGAGAATGACAATCTTGCCGAACTTCAACCGCGCATGATCGAACGAGGCACGCGTGCCGCATCCCAGGACCGAAATGATCGTCCGGATTTCCTCGTTCTCGACGACCCGCTTGAGATCGGCCTTCGCGACATTCAAGGGCTTGCCCCGCAGTTTCAGGATTGCCTGGAACTCCGAGAACCGTCCCTGAGACGCTGAGCCTCCGGCCGAATCACCTTCGACAATCAGGAGTTCGCTGCGAGCACGGTCCTTGGTGATGCAGGGGATGAATTTCTTGGACACCGACGTGTCGATCAGTTCGCCGCCTCTGCGGGTGCCGGTCCGCGCCAGTTCCTCGACAAGCATCGCCTCGTTCCGGGCGCGCTGCATGTCATTGACTTTGCGCAACCAGTCTCGTCCTCGGTCAGGGATGGTCTCGAACCAATCCTTGAGCCCTTCATCGACGGCCGACCGCACGATGCCCTCGACTGGGGCGTTGTTCAGGCGTTCCTTCGTCTGGCCCTGGAACTGCGGGTTGCCAAGCTTGACACTGATGACCGCGACCAAGCCTTGCTGGATCACATCGGGCTTGAAGCCACCCTTGTCCCGTTCCTTCAGGATTCCCGCCCGAAGGGCCTGATCATTCAGGACCCGCGTCATGGCCGCCTTGCAACCACTTTCGTGGACACCACCGTCCCTTGTTCTCACTCCGTTGGCGAAACTATGGATCGTCGTGCGATAGCCCGTATTCGGTAGAAGCGACACCTCGACCTGGATCGGTCCCAATCCCGGGTCTTCCCGCGTTCGCAGGATGGTGATTGGGGCCTTGTAGAGGGACGTGCTATCCGGGGGTGTGAGATAACGCACGAAGTCTGCTACTCCCTCGCGTGAGAGGTAGTTACGCGTCACGTACGCCTCGGCATCGGGATCCCAGAACGTGAACTCGATCTCAAGCCCCCGGTTGAGGTAGGCAGCTGCTTGAAGGCGCCCTTCGATCAGGTCAATTGCATAGGTCGCATCAGGGTCGAAGATCGTCGTGTCGTGTCGCCACCGGAATTCGGTACCGGTCCGCTCCCTTTCGAAGGGCGCCAACTGCCTGATCCGGTGCGGTCTGGCCTCACCGTGATGGAACTCCTGGGTGAAGCACACTCCGTCGCGCCAGATGGTCAAGTGAAGTTCCTGAGACAGCGCATTGATGACGGTCGCACCGACGCCATGGAGGCCACCTGCGGTCTTGTAGGCACCCTCTTCAAACTTGCCACCGGAATGGGGAACGGTCAGGATGATCGTCGCCGCCGGAAGCATGCGTCCCTGGTACTCCTTGGGATCGATCGGGATCCCCCGGGCCTGATCCCGTACGGTCACGCAGCCATCCTTGTCGATGCGGACCAGGACGTGCTTGCCGTGACCAGCGTTCGCCTCATCGACGGCGTTGTCAACCGCCTCGTAGACGAGGTGACACAACCCCGATGTACTGGTGGACCCGATGTACATGCCGGGACGGCGACGGATCGCCGCGACACCCTCGAGAACCTGGATATCGGCACTTGTGTAGGTCTTACCAGCAGCTGGGGGCGTCGCCTTTGCACGGCTTCGCCGTTCCGCGACCGCAACAACATTTGGTTTCGCGGCGCCATCGTCAGAACCCAGCCCGGCATCGACTCGCTCCGGCACCGCTGCTACAACCGGATAATCCACCACCGGTGAACCCAATCCAGAGATGTCGGCAGGTAGTCGCACGGCAGGCAAATGGGTTTCCGGCTCATCGAAAAGGGAAGGTTGCTTGATGACCATTGTCGGTTGAACGCGCCAATCTAGAACAAGTGTACGAAATTATCATTCGAGACAATGGCACGACAGACGCCAAATCCATCATCCACAACGAGGACATGATGATTGCCGTGACACCGACGGGACCACCAAGGCACCGTTCCGCAAAAGGAAGCATAGCGACGGATGGCTCATATTGAACAGCATCTGCGAAATACATAAGGACTCAACCAGCGGGCCGAACCACCACGAGTGCGCCCGCACCAATCACCCCCGCGTCGTTCCCAAGCCGGGCCGGGAGCACCCATGACGAGCATTCGCGCAATCTTGCCGGTCCAGTGACCGCCAGACTGGAAAGGCCGACGTGGACTGCCTTCAGCATCACGTCACCGGCACTCATTACTCCCCCACCAAGCACAATCACATCCGGGGAATAGGCCCGCCATGCTACGGCAATGGTCTGTGCGATGAACCGTGCTTCGCGCGCCACCAGCTGAAGCGCGCCAGCATCACCCGACGTCGCCGCGCGGGTAATCATCGCCGCGTCGATACCCGAAAGGTCTCCATGACTTGCCTCAACCAGTCCAGGTGCCCGGCCATCGCGAGCCCAGGTCTGTCCGGCCGCCGCGAAGGCGGGACCAGAGGCAACCGCTTCGACGCAGCCACGCGCACCACACGAGCAGACCACCAAGGCTGCGTCGGGGTCTACCGCACCGGCGAGACCCGGAAGATGGCCAAACTCCCCGGCACCACCGGCCCGTCCGCGAATGATCCGCCCTCCCTCAACCGCGCCGGTCCCGATCCCGGTACCAACGGTGATGTAGGCAAGGGTAGGGATCGCACTCGAAGTCTCGCGGTCCGGATCGCCAAAGATTGCCTCACCCCATGCGGCCGCATTAACGTCGTTCTCTACGGTCACCGGGACGCCGTACCTGTCTCCAAGTGCCTCAGCGATACCGAGGTCGGTCCACGACATGTTCGAGGCACGACGAAGGACACCGTCGTGATGATCGACCGACCCGGCGCACGCGACCCCGATCGCAGCAACGGAGGGACCGTGCTTGCTTGCGTCTCGCCACACTTGGTCCACGACCGCCAGAATGCTTGCAATGCCCCCGCTGTTGGTCGTCGGATCAACCGGACCGCGGGCACGAGCAGTCACGATAGGTCGACTGCCAAGAGTCGCTTCAACGAGACCTGCGGCAACCTTGGTCCCACCGATATCGACACCGATCACTCTCATCGTGGCACTCCACACCAGGACCTAGCGCTCCGCCCGGTGATACACGACTTCACCGTCTACGACCGTCAGGATGCACCGAAGGTCCGAGCCTATCCCATCTTGAAGCGCCCCTCCTAGGCGCGCACCTTGGACAGGCGCCAGAACGCACAAGTCTGCGTCAAACCCCGGAGCGATCAGCCCCTTGCGGTCAGCGAGGCCAAGCTGGCCGGCGGGCACGGTGGAAGCCATCCGAGCCGCATCAGCGAGCGGAACGCCACCCGCAGACGTCAGCACCGCGATGTTCCGGTCGGCTGGAGACCCACTCCCGGCAAGGTTGCCTGTTTCCGACCAGCAACCGAGGTCATCCCGGACTTCAAATGACCTGCCGGTCGCCGCATCTTCATAGCGCCCGGGGGCAAACCCTCCCCATCGGGTGGCATCGGTGACAAGCGCCACTCGGTTCGTTCCTTTGGCGCGCCAAAGCACTTGCTGCATGAGCGGATGCACGTGCGCACCATCGGCGATGAGTTCGCAAATGACGCGGTCGTCGGTCAGGAGGGCGCCAACTGCTCCCGGCGTGCGGTGATGGAGCGGTTGCATTCCATTAAATGTGTGGGTTGCGTGCCGTGCGCCAGCGTCGACCGCTTCACGGACCAACTCTGGCGGTGCCGTGGTGTGTCCAACCGAAACAACAACGCCCGTTCCCGCGAGACGCGAGATGAACTCAAGTGCGCCCGGAAACTCAGGCGCCGCCGATACGAGGCGGATTGAACCACTAGACAGTTCCTGCATGCGTGCAAAGTGGTCCCATACCGGAAGGATGGCGTTTCGTCCGCTGGCGCCTCGCGCTCCCCAGGCCACCCATGCATCCCAGTTCAGCCACGGTCCCTCGATATGCATGCCAAGTGCCCTTGCACCTCCCGTCGGCTTACCCGTCAGGTCCCCAAGCCCAGGCAGCCAAGATGCCATGTCCGTCAGCCACGAGGGCTCGCCGTCAGACTGGGTGTCTGAACCTGTCGCCCGCCCGTAGTTTCCTACCGTCATCAGAAGACCGGTGCACCCACTCTCGGCGCGCCGACGAAGGATCAGCGACGCACTGTCGGGGCCGTCAACATAACGCTCGCCCCAGCCTCCGTGGGTATGCACATCGATGAACCCCGGCATCAACGTCGCGTCCTCGCCCAGGTCGATAATTGTCGTACCAGCTAGCACCGCGTCGCGCTGCGGTCCGCGCTTGGGGATGAGTGACACAATCCGGCCGCCACGGATCGTCACTCCCGAGATATCTGGAGAGAGATCCGGTGTGAGGACGGTACCGACAAGCAGTGAGAGCGTGTGTGAGGCAGTCGATGTCATGTTCATGCTGGTGGCACTCTACCGATGTCGGTCACGCGGGGCTACCTCAGTGTCCGCCATTCGTGAAACCGGAGGCACGATACCGGAGGCACTCGCGCGCGCTCCCTGAAACCGTCCAGGTCAGCACGTGTGCGAACGGACCGATACCCTGTCACATGCACCAAAACTTGAACGAAGTCGCTTCGTCTCGTTGCCCCGGGATGCCCAACTAGCTAGTCGGTGCTCGGGTCACGGCGGGATACCAATTAATGAACGGATGAGATCACATGAGCGGTGGAACGGGACCTAATCGACCGGTGCGCGTCGCCGTCGTCGGCGTCGGCGTCATGGGACGTGATCATGTGCGAAATGCCCGCGCACTTGAAGACGCAGCTGGCAGCGGCGGTAGCCTGCTCAAACTCGTTGGCATCGCCGACGTAGATCACGAACGCGCGGAGGCACTGGCGAAACATCCGACGGATCACGACGCGCCAGTCCTGCCCGCATTCGAGGACTTCGGGGCGATGTATTCCGCAACGAAGCCGGATGTCGTGGTAATCGCCACTCCCCATCCCCAACACGAGGCGGCAGCCGTCGCAGCGGCGCGTGCCGGCATCCATGTCCTGTGTGAGAAGCCGATTGCGCACACTCCGGAAGCCGCTGATCGCATCATCGCAGCGTGCAAGACCGCAGGCGTGATGCTTGGGATGGACTTCAACCAGCGCCTAGTACCGGCCTACATGAAGGCGCGCCAGTTGATCCAATCCGGTGCAATCGGTCGGATCTATCGGGTTAACTTCATCGCCAGCGGGTGGTACCGCACCCAGGCGTATTACAACTCCGGCGGCTGGAGAGGCACGTGGGCCGGCGAGGGAGGTGGCGTGATCATGAACCAGGCTCCCCACCACCTGGACCTGTATTCATGGCTCGCCGGACGGCCTGACCGGGTCAAGGCGACCGCACGGACCCGGATCCATGAAATCGAGGTGGAGAATACCGTTGGCGCCCTCCTAGAACATGGCGACGACCGGGTTGACACGTTCTATACTACCACCGCCGAATGGCCGGGACGAACGGAGTTCCTGTTCCGGGGCACCCTAGGCACTCTCGAAGCAGTGGACGGGCGGCTTCGCCTCTACCGCATGGAGCGGTCCCTCGAAGAGGAACTGCTGACGTCAGCACACGGAAAATCACCAACAGGTGAATGGGAGGACGTCGACACCGATGAGTCACCGAAAGGCACCGGCGCGCACCGCCTTCTCCTCGAACATTTCTGCGAGGCCGTTCGCGACGGTGATCCCTCGAAAATAGTGGCAACTGGTGAGGATGGACTGCACGCACTTGAACTCGGAAACGCGATGTACCTCTCTTCTCACCTGGACGAGACCATCACGATGCCGATTTCCCGCGAGGCGTATCGAGATTTCCTGCAATCGAAGATTGCCGAAGTCGACGCAGCCGGTTCCCGAAAGCGTTCCGGGCTCGTGGAGTCCAAGGCTGCCGAAATCCCCCCGTCGGTCTAGGGGACCTTTTCCTGGCCGGGCGCGAGGCCTCATTCTGGACGTAGCCCAACGCTGTTCAATGCCCTCAAGGCACCCGAGAACGCAAGGAGAGACCTGTGAAGATCACGGCAGTGGAAACGATCGTCCTGCGCGTGCCGGACGTCCTCGCGATCAACGACAGCGCTCAGGACGCTATCGTCATCCGTGTACATACCGACGCGGGAATCACGGGCGTCGGAGAGGTGGATTCCTCTCCTGAGGTGATCCGCGCAATCATCGATGCGCCGAAATCTCACCGTGTTTGTACCGGGCTTGCCCAAACGATCATTGGCGAGGATCCGTTCGACATCGAGCGTCTCTGGGAAAAGATGTACCGCGCGTCCGTGTGGTTCGGCAGGCGGGGCGCAGCCATCCAGGCAATGAGCGGTATTGACCTCGCCCTCTGGGACATCAAGGGCAAGGCACTCGGATTGCCGCTCTACAAACTCTTTGGCGGGGCCCTCCAGAAGTCAGTCCCGGCCTACGCCAGTGTGCTGATGCCAGAGACCCCGGATGCTGCGTTCGCCGAGGTTGCGCGCTGGCGCGCCAAAGGCTTCAAGGCGATCAAGCTTGGCTGGGGTCCGATGGGGTTCGACGTCGCCCACGATGCCGCCTTGGTCGAAGCTGGTCGCGAGGCGGCCGGCGATGCCATGGAACTCATGATCGACCTCGGGTTCTACCCGGGTCCCGATCTTGATCTAGGATGGGACGCGTCACGTGTTCTCGATTTCGCGCGCGCGATCGAACCGTTCCACCCCTACTGGCTGGAAGAGTTTCTCCCGCCCGACGATCTTGTCGGGTTCGCCCGGGTGGCGGCTGGCACAACAATCCGCACGGCTGCGGGCGAGAACTGCATGGGCCGGTACGAGTTCCTCGACCTGATGGACCGGGGCAAGGTGAGCATCGTGCAGCCAGACGTCACCCGATGCGGCGGCCTTACAGAGGCGCGGCGAGTGGCCTACCTAGCCGCCGATCGAGGCTTGCCGTGCATCCCACATGCCTGGAGCACGGGACTGATCAAGACCGCGTCGATGCACTTGATCGCTTCAATTCCCAACGCCCGCTATCTTGAGTACGCGCTACCGGAAACGCCGATGAACCTTAAGCTGTTCGGTGGTCTCGGTATCGAGGTGGATGAGCACGGGATGGCACATGTACTTGAAAATCCGGGGATTGGCGTAGAGCTCGACGAGTCGGTCGTGCGCCAATATTCCGTGCCGGGTGCCGGGTCCGCGGTTGGCTGACGCGAAACGCCCACAATGTGCCGGCTTGGAACTCGTCGTGGGCGCCTTGGGTCAATCCCGCCTACTGGGCGTCGCGGGCTCGCTTCCAAGCGGTGTCCGCAGACGCATAGGCTGCCTCTTCTGGCATATGCGCTGACGCAGCCTTCCAGATTGCAAACAGCCGGTCATACTCGGCGCGGGCGATGCGGGTCTGCTCCCAGGCATGTTCGGCTGCCTTGAACTCCGGCATCCCAGCGCTCGCATGTTCCCACGCAGCTTCAGTTCGGTCACGTTCGGCGCGGAGACGTTGTACTTCTGTCATGCCTGACCATACGTGTTTCACGCGATCAATGCATTTGAGTGCCAGCCAGGGCGCGCCCCGCTAGGATCCTTTACATGGATGTGAGCGGGACGTCCGGTTTTCGCGCTCGTGAGGCGTGGACCAACTGGTATCCGGCATGGTCGTCGTCGCAGATAGCTTCTGAAGGAATGCCGGAACACGAGGTGTTCCAGCGCGCTTGGCACAACTGGAAACGCGCATCGGGAGCAATGCCCGAGTGCAATTCCTGCCTTCGCGCGCTTGACGAATGGGAACGCGTGGCACCACGCCTAACGAACGCCACTGGAAGCGAGTCCCAGTGATGGCGAATCGGTCACCGACCGACAATGTCCTTGAATGCCTCCAGGACCTTCAAGCCACTTTCATCCCAACGGAACAATGAGGCTTGGGCGTGTCCGCGGCGGATCAGGTCAGACCGGAACTCACTATCCTCCATCAGACGCCTGACACCCGTTGCAATCGCCTTGCTGTCGAATGGATCGACGATGATCCCGGCATCCTGAACAACCTCGGCCAGTGATCCGCCATGCGAGGCGATGACTGGCACACCACAGGCCATGGCCTCGACACACGGGAGGCCAAACCCTTCGTAGACCGAGGGAAACACACAAGCAACCGCACCGCCGTACAAGGCAGCCAGGTCGTCGTCATCGACACCCGACAGGATTGTGACCCGATCCTTGACGCCGCTTCGGTCAAGGGCCTCAAAGATGGGATCGCAAAGCCATCCGGGCCGGCCAACATGGACCATCCTGACGCTATCCGGTAGTTGACGTAGTGCCTCGAAAATCACCGGGAGGTTCTTGCGTGGCTGGATGGTGCCGACCGAAATCACATAGTCACCGCCAACATTCCACTTGGCCAGGACAGCCTCGATTGATGCCAGCGACGCTGGCTTGAAGACGTCATCGGGTGCAGAGAGAACGGTAAGCACTTTCGCCGGGTCCGTACCAAGATGGTTGATGACGTCGCGACGGGTCTGGTCGGAATCCGCCAGGACAAGCGACGCCGCACGGACGCTACGGGGCACCGTATTCTCCAGATATTTCCGAAGTGGCGGAAAGTGCGTATCGGGGAAAAGGACGTAACTCAGGTCATGGATCGTGACGACCCCCGGAGCGCGCCATCTCGGGGCAAGTGCAAAATCCGGTGAATAGAGAATGTCTGCTCCGCCGGCGTACAGGTCCGCAGGAAACGGGAGACGCAGTCGCTGCACCGCAACGGTCATCCACCGTTCATCCAGAGGCAGTTGGCGCGTGGTGACGCCGGGCCAGTTGGCCGGGAGTTGCATGCGTTTGCGGCCACTCCAGAGAAGCGTCAGCGAGTGGTTTTCGTAATCGTCATCAGCGGCGTGAGCCAAGGCACGAACGAGGCCACGGGTGTACCTCCCGACACCTGCCGGTTGCCGGACCCCCGCCGTGAAATCGATTGCAATCCTCACCGATGCGACATCCGCCGCGGATCAGTTCGCGTGCGCACGACCGCGCCGCGAAAGCACGAACGCAGGAAGCCCCGCGACGATGATGCTGTAATAACTGATCAGACGGTCCATGAACGCCACGACGACGGCCACTTGGGTCGCAACCCCAAAGAGCGGAAGTACCCCCAGGAATGCTGCCTCGACGCCACCAAGTCCACCAGGCGTTGGCACGATCAATGCAAGCGAAATCGCCGCAACGATGAAGAGCGCTTCAAGCGGTGTGATCGCAACACCCAGTGACCGGATGACGCAGTACAACCGGCCGGCCTCTGACGCCCATGCGAGGCCGGTGTAAAGGGCTAGCAACGGGATGTTCTTGAAACTTGCAAACGTTCCTGCAGCGAACCGCATGTAGGTCTCGTGAATCCGCGGCGGGAACATCCGCATCACTCTGTCGCCAAACCGGTGCATGAGAAAGAGCCCAAGAAGCATTACCGCAACACCGGCCCAACCCAGTTCAAGCATCTCGCTAATGTGCGTATCCACACGTTGGCCAAGCACGGCTGCGCCCGTAATCCCCAACACCGTGACCAGCATCACGATGTCCGCAATCCGTTCGGCCAGCACCGTTCCAACCGTGCGGCTTATGGAAAGTCCGAATTCTCCACGAATCAGGTAGGCGCGGTACACGTCTCCGACCTTGCCGGGCATCACACTGTTCACGAACCAGGAGAGGAAGATGATCTCCGTGAGAGGCCGGACGGGAAGCGTTGCACCGTTGTCGATAAGCAATCGCTGCCACCGCAAGCCTCGAACCGGGAACGTGGTCAGGTAGATCAGGACGGCCAACCCATACCAACCAAGGTCAATATTCTGGAGCTTCGACCAGACATCGGCGGGATCTATCGCACTTGATCTGACGACCCACACCAGGATCCCGACACCAAAGAGGAAACTTGCCGCCGTGCGCCACGTAAAGAAGCGCCCGGAAACGTCGATTGGGGGATTGTCGATCCCGCCAGTCCCGTCAGCTGATGCCGGACCCCAGTCGCCTACGATTGGAGCCGCCTTCGCACTTGTCACATCTTGTGGTGCGCCGAGAGGCTCAGATTTTGGAGTGGCCATCGTTCTTTCCATGCAGGTGTGTCACTGGTGGTTGGCAACTGTGTCAGCACGGCAGCGAATTTTTCGGACCGGCCAAATCAAATCGTGCACTGATGACTTGACGGCCGTTCAAAAAAGGGAGTCGGATGTCAGTTCCCGCCCTGAACCAAACGTTTTGGAAGCGGACACGGTGATGGTACTCGGACCGCATTCAAGGGGAAACGGGTTCACGGAGATCGGTGGCGACTTGCGCTAGTGGACGTCATGTCCGGACGCGACCTGCTCATCTGTGGCGCTTATCGGCTCCAAGGCGGTCGGTAGCTACACCGATCACCCCATGATCCGTGAGATCAATCCAGACGGAATCGGATCACGCTCATCACTGACGCTCGACAGCGCCAACAACAAGCCAACGGTTACGCTCATCCCATGCACAAACAGCACGTCAACAAGATTGTGCGTCGCTAGCGCCCCGATACTGCCAAGGGTGCCCAATGCAATTGCGCGACCGTATCTCGTGGTCGCCGTTCGCCATGCCGTGCGGGTTGACCGGATCGCGACAAGGATGACGATGATGTAGGCGAGACACGCGAACAGTCCTGCCTCAGCCGCGATCGTCAAGTAGTGATTGTGCGCGTGCCCCAGGGCCACCGGCCATTCGGGCAGGCGATATGTGGCATAGGCTGTGTTGTAATTGCCGATCCCAACTCCAACGATGGGGTTCGCACTGAACATCTGCCACCCCGCGTACCACTGGGACAGGCGTTCCATGACTGCCCAATTTGCTGGGGTAAGTGTCGTCGATGCCAGTGAGAAGACGGCGAAGAGCGAGCCGAAAATGCTGCCGATTCGGTCGGTCACCTCTGAGGGAAGGACCGGCCACAACGCAAGCAGAATAACCGAACCCAGACCCCCGAACGTCAGGACTGCGTGGCGCGCACTACGGCTTTCAATCAGCACGACAGTCAGAATGCCCGTGATTTGCCCCAGCCACGCACCGCGTGACATCGTAGTAACCAGCGCGACCGCGAGGAGGGCCGAAGCGCCTCCCCAGAACCATCTCGCCGGGCGGGTTCGGACACCGAAAAGTGCCACCGACAACACCAACGGCAGGTGCAACCCGAGATAGCCAGCATAGGGGTTTGGCTGCTCGAAGTTTCCGTAGGCACGCATCAGCCATGACCCGATCATGAAATGGTCAGGTCCCCAGTGTTGTGTTGCCTGAAGCAATCCGTACACCGCCTGCGAAACCACCGCCGCGGTCATGACCAGGAACATCATCCGGCGATCCGCGATGCGAACAAGAAGGCTCTGACCGATCAGTGTGACGCCTGCGACCTCAACCCACTTGACCAGCTCCTTGCCAGCGAGGATCAGGTTTGGCGCAACCACACAGGAAAGGATCAGCAGGCTCAACAGCAAGCCGATCGCGATAACCAGGGGACTGAGCGACGGTGCCGGCACTCTACCGGCCGCCCTTGCCGTGCCCCATCCAATAACCAGGAGAAGGAACACTGCCTCGGTAGGCGTAATGTTGACGTTCTGGTAGCGGAAATCAGCGAGACCCTGATAGGGGACCGTGAACGCTAGCGCGAAGAGCGCCCATAGCGGACGTGCCATGAGGACGGCAACCCCAGCGACACCGACGAGAAGCACGGCGGTCAAGTACGCGGGCAAGAGGGCGATGGCCAACCCGATTGGGATCGCGACCATCCACGCGGGTGGCGGGGCCGTCCTGTGCGAGAACACAATGCCATCTCTGGCATAACCAACAGTCACGGCAACAGCTGAACTGGGCGTCGAAACGGTGCGTAAGGTGGTCCGGCCTGACACCGGGACGCGTTGCTGATCGGTCGTCAAAAGTCCCCCAGTCGACCAGTCCAACGATCAACGGTGATACCCCGCGCCACAAAGCTCAATCCACCCGGGCTCAGTCGTTCGATTTATCAAATGAGCCAGGCCCCGAATTGAGGGTGGAGGAGTTAGTCACGGTCGCGAGGTCATGAATAAGCAGGAGCGCCCATGTCGCGTACGCAAGGTCTGAAACAAAGTAACTGTTGTCCACGAGGCCGTGGATAGCCCATACGATGAATGCACCCGAAGTGCCTACCACGAGGGGGTTGAAGTTCCGCAAGCGATCACCAGCGCGACGCCTCCAGATCAGCCTGATGCCGACAAACATCAGCAGGAGGACCCCAGGGACGCCCAACCGGATCCAGAAATCGAGCAGGAACTGGTGCGGATGCGAAAGGTTTGGCTCCCTCCACGCGTCGGCACCCATGTAGTTCGGGTAGGCGTAGACAAACTGATCAAGCCCGAGGCCCAACCATGGGTGGTCGCGGATCATCGCCACGGCACCGGTCCAGACACTTAATCGCAACAGGCCGGTTCCGCCAGACACGAACATGAGCCGGAGCCTCTCCGACATTGACATCACAATGATTGCACCAGCAACTGTGGCCGTGAACAAAAGGAATACTTTTCGCGAAGGCCGTATCGCAATTTGCCTCGAAGTGAGCCATTTGCGACCAATCCAAATCAGTGCAATCCCGACCGCAAGCCACGCCCCACGGGAATACGTCACGACCACCCCAGTGACAATGACCACGACGGATGCGAGCAACCACAATCGCGTCAGTGGGCTGCCCTTGGGACTCGGCCACAGGCCGAGTGCTACCGCAAGCGGAGCAACTCTGCCGATGAACAGTGCAAGGTTGTTGGGGCTTGGGTAGAGCGCACGCGCGCGCTCGACCCCGTCCGCGTCAACAAGACTGATGCCAAAGACCCATTGCCCAAGCGCAAGGACCGATACTACGAACGCGCCCGCGACCATCGCAATCGCCATACGTCTACCGGCGTCCTCGCGTCGTGCAACCAATCTGGCGAGCAGGAACCACGTGACCGGTTCAATGATGACCTGCCTCCACTCGCGCCAGGCCGGGTTCGGGTAGGTAGATGACACCGCCGCGACCGTTCCCGCAACTCCGAGGGCAACGGCAGCAACCACAAGACCATCACATTGAAAATGCACGCGGGCACCGGATGCGTTCTCACTGTACGGATCCTTAGGCTGGGGTCGAAGCATTGCCCTGAGGAAGGCGAGTGACACCAACCCGAGCAGACCAAGTTCAACTGGCGAGAACCGACCAACAGTCGTGCTGAGTGCTACCGGCGCCAAAGGCAAGATCGCCGGGAAGGCAAGAATGGCGTCGGAAATCCAGTCCCGTTGAAGCCAACCTACAGTCTGACCTTGGGGTGGTCCCTTGACCTCGTTCGCATGAACTCGATGAGGGATCGTCCCGGATGACATTTCATCGGTTGCAGTGGGTGGACCGACATCGGCGCCCGTGTACGAACTGCCCAGGGGGGCTCGACTGTCGACAGCACCGAGTTCCTCTTTGATCCGACCACTATGAATAGCCCAGTCGTCGCGAAAGTAGCCAATACCGTCGACCAGCGCCCGTCTGACTGGCGCACGCAACAGCCAGAGGAAGCCGATCCCTGACGCGATGAGCCCAAGGATGAAGACCGTCTCGGCTGTGAAAGTTCGGTCCCTCGACACCACCACCCCATCGAAAGCAACACCCGGTGCAGAAGAACCGGTGCCAACGTCACCACTGACGGTAAGTTCGAACTCGTGGGGTCCATCCGGAAGCCCCGACGCTACGAGGAACCGCTTTGCGTCGGCGGGCCGTGGCGATCCAAGGTCGAGCGTCGCCTGGCCGAACCGGTTCCGAGGGCGCTCGTTTGCAAGAAGATAGGACCCATCGATGGTGACATACGCCACGCCCCGTGACGGGCCAACCGAAGTCACCACTTCAAGACGGGTGCCTTCAAACGCAAGGCGAACGTGCGCATTTGGCGCTGGTGTCTCACGAAGCGCACCACCCGCAGCCTTTGGGTCATCCGTGACCTGCCAGGTGCCCTCGTAGGTCACCCCTGGTGCGGATTCCTGCCACATGCCGACACCAAGGACATGGGTTGACGCCGACGCCTTCAGGGAAACGTACGCCGGTCTTGTCGTCCAATCCTCGCGGACGAGTGCAAAGAACGGAGTTGGGTCGCCCACCTCAGCGCGAGGCTGTCTCATCAGCCAGACTGCCATGGGACCAAGCCAAGGCCATTCGCGCGCAGCCCGCGCATAGCCACCACTCAGGTGCGACGCTTGCGTTGCCTCGTCGACCCGACCCCACGGCGATGGCCTTCCGGTCCAGTCAACGGGTTGGGTGTTCCATCCGAACTCGGAAATCCAGATCGGCTTGGCCGTATCGCGATACCTCACCATCACCTCACGGATCAGCGTGACCCGTGGCAGGTTTGTATACCAGGGCCCGACCTGATGGTCGTCTGGGCCGGTCCATAGACCGTACCCATTAGCGGCTGCGATATCGAAGAAGGGCGCGGCGCCATACAGGTACATCCGGTTGAAATAGACAAGGTCGTCAAGTCCGGCGGCCGTCTCGTCGTCCGGTTCAAGCGTCTGGGCCAGCGATGCGGTCAGAATGCGAACCTTGGGATTTCCCTGCCTTGCACCGGTGTATCCGGCGCGAAGAAGCTCCACGTATGCCGCAGGGTCGACTGGCCGACGCCCCCATTCCTCCGCAAGGTTCGGTTCATTCCAGATCTGCAAATAGCCGATCTGGTCACGGTACCGCGACGCGAATGCTGCAGCGAAGTCGGCATAGTCACGAACGTTGACCGGCGGGTGCGACTTGTACGACCCTTCTGGGCGAGACCAAGCGGGTGGGAGTTCGAGACGGGCAATTACCCGCAAGTTCCGGTCACGCGCCAACCTCGCGATGGTGTCCCACCGTGTCCATGTTGGCCGATTACGTTCGAAGTCCCAGAAATTGCCCTTGTGTCCGGGTTCGATGTCCGCCCACGACACTTGCTGCCGAATCCAACCAAACCCGGCGTCCTTTACAAGATCAAGGGTCCGCGCCACCGACACATCATCTGGTTCAAGTTCAAGTTGAGTGTTGACGGCGTGGGCTGTCACGTCATGTTCCGGAAATGGCAGACCGGGGTCTCCGTAGACAACCCCTCGATCGAGGACCTGGCGGCCGGTCCATAAGCCGAGACCGGACAGTCCGATCGCAATGATCCAAATGCAAACACCGACAACGGTTCGGATCATGAGAGGGAACGATGTGCGCCGTCCGCGACGTGGTCTGGGGAGATCACCGGATTACTTTCGCCCAGCCACTGCCTTGATTGCGTGGTAGACGGGCCGAGGCGTGAAGTCCGGGTCGACGAGACGGAAGTAGTACTCCGATTTTGAGGGGGAAATATCTCCAACTTGACGGAAGTACCAGGTGCAGAAGACGCCAGCCCAAGGCCAGTTTCGACGGGCATAGTCCACGCCTTCAACGGTCCAATCCGCCTGCTGACGGTCGGTTACCCGTTGCCAGATGAGTTCCTCGCGGGGCATGTCCTTTGGGCTTGCATTCCAGCCATATTCGTTAAACCAGACCGCCGTTGCGCTATCGCCATGCTTTTCCATCACTGCACGCAATAGCTCGACACGGCGGAAGTTCAGGATCTGCCGGGAGGGTGGGTCTGCCGGGGTCCGGTCCATGCCATAGGCGTTCGCGGACAGGATGTCGAACGTTCCCTTGGCGCCTGCCAGGTACATCTGATCAAGGAAATCCATTTCATTCAGATGGATCGGACCAAGCTCCACATTCATGGCAAGGGGTGCGGCAAGGACGGACGCCTGAGGATTGGCCTCCTTGATGCGTCGGTATGCCACTTTTAGCATGGCCGTGTATCCAACTGGGTCAGGCTTACCCGTCCACTCCTCGCCCAAGTTCGGTTCATTCCAAATCTGGAAGTGATTGACACGACCCTTGTACCGGGATGCGAGCAAGAACAAGAAGTCGCCAAGGTCATTCAGGTTGTCGGGTGGTCCTTGCGGGCGGGTCTTGTCCAGTCTTGCCCAGGCGGGTGGACGGTCTACCCGCGCAATCATCTTGAGACCCGACAGACCTGCCAAGCGGACGAGTTCGTCAAACTTCTCCCACGTGCCCTGTACGTACTTGACGTCGAAGAACTGACCCTTCCGTGGTTGCTCAATCTCCTCCCACGGAAACTGCTGCTTGATCCAGGTGAACCCTGCGGCCTCTATCATCGAAAGGGTCTGTTCGCGCTTCCACGCCTCGACTTCCTTATGGAGGAAGGTGTTTGTGCCCCAAGGGTTTCCCTCGGTGTTCTGGACTGCTCGCGATGGCGCCGGTAACGACGGAACCGCAACGGTGTCGGCCAAGCATGCGCCCAGCACGGGCAAGGTGACTGTGACCCCAATCACGGCGCGTCGTGTCACACGGCGATCCTGAACCGATTTAGTCACGCCGCCAGCCATTGGTACGCCCACGACTCATGAACGGGCGAACCAGATGCACGCGTGTCACTTGGTTCGATCAGACCAGTGGCACATCCGGCGTTCGCAGGGGCGTCAAGGCTACCGACAAGACGGCATCCATCTGTTCAACAAACACGAATGTGAGATCGCGCTGTACGTCTGCAGGGATGTCGATGATGTCGCGACGGTTCCTCTCAGGCAGGATCAAGGTTCGAACGCCCGCACGATGAGCGGCGAGCGCCTTCTCCTTGACCCCACCTATCGGCAACACACGCCCGCGGAGTGTGATCTCGCCGGTCATCGCAACATCGCGGCGAGCCGGGCGGCGGGTGGCCGCAGATACGAGTGCAGTTGCAATCGTTATTCCAGCTGACGGTCCGTCCTTCGGGGTGGCACCTGCGGGAACGTGAATATGGATGTCCGTCCGTTCGTGAAAATCCTCGGAGAGGTTTAAGGCCGAAGC
>CANFGH010000047.1 GCA_947446285.1 Chloroflexota bacterium | reverse complement strand
TCGGATGCAACACTATCACCCGCACGCCAGATTGACCACGCACGGGCGCGCACGGCTGCTGCACGTGGTCGCGTCGGGGACACCGGTGGCCGATGCGTGCGCCGATGCCGGGGTCTCGCGGACGACGTACTCCCACTGGAGGCAGCGGTTCGCGAGTGAGGGCCTGCCCGGGCTGGCGGACCGGTCCAGCCGGCCCCGGTGCCCCCGGATGGCGCTCACCCCGGCGCAGGAGCAGACGATCACCGTCCACCGGACCGAACTGGGTTGGGGTCCCGACCGGATTGCCTTCGTGCTGCGACTGCCCCGCGCCACCGTCCACCGGGCGATTGTGCGCCTGGGTCTCCGCCGGACCTGGTCGACACGAAGAAACTCGGACGCATCATCGGCGGGCCGGGACATCGGGTCACCGGTGATCGCCGGTCGCGCTCCCGCGGGGCGGGATAGACGGTGATCCACGCCGCCATCGATGACGCGACGCGCGTGGCGTACGTGGAACTGCTCCCCGACGAGTGCGGGGTGACGGCCTCCGGGTTCCTGCGCCGGATGGATGCGCAGTTCCGTCGGCTCGGGATCCCGGTGCAGCGGGTGCTCACGGACAACGGAAGCCAGTACGTCGCTGGAGTACGGAAGACGGCGTGCGCGGACTTGGCGTGGGTGCCCGCCGGACCCGGCTGTACCGGCCCCAGACGAACGGGAAGGTCGAGCACTGGTTCCAGACCGTCCAGCTCGAATGCATATACCTCCACCCGCTGGCAAGCGAGGACGAGCGTCACCTTGCACTGGACGCCTTCGTGGAAGGCTACAACCACGACCGACGGCACCTTGGCATCAACGGCCTCACCCCCCTCTCCCGCATCGCTTCCCTGTCAGCAACCTTGTGAGAGACAACTGCTAGTCCCGTCCCACGCGACCGGTCCCGTGGATCAGGACGACCTACGGCTCACCCGCCACCGGGGTCACGTCTGGGTTTGTCAGCCGGTAGCCGCGTCCCCTGACCGTCACGATTACATCGGGCGACGCACCTGCCAAGTCCAATTTCCTCCGCAGGCGACTTACAAGTGTCTCGATGTTGTAGCTCCCAATGCGTCCGCCGTACTCCGGCCACACTTTGACTGCTACCAAGTCCCGGTCACAAATCAGACCCGGATGTTCAAAGAGCAGCGTCAGAAACGCAAGTTCCTTAGGCGCAAGGTCAAGCGCCTTGCCATGGGCGTAGGCCTCTCCCGAATGTTGATTGACCCAGACGGAAAGGTTTGCTCGCGGAAGTCCGGATGCCTCGACAATGGTCGCATTCGGATCTTCAAACTGGAGTCGGGTTGTAGCAACCTGGATCACGTCTCCGTGGCGAAGTTGTTTCTCGCCATCAAGACTCTCTCCATTGACCAGCGTGCCGTTTCGGCTTCCGACATCAGATATGAGATATCTCCAAGGCTCACGAACAATTTCTGCATGGCGCCGTGAGGCCAACGGCTCGTCCACGTGAATGTCGCACTGGGGCGACCTGCCAATAAGGGTTGTCCGCGCCTCAAGTACGAATTCGACGGGCGTCGCTGTTCCCTGAGTGCGCAGACGCGCTGGAAGGGAATCGGCAAATCCATCAGCCATCAAATCGTTCGCATCGGAATGAAGTCAACCGACGTATTGGGCCGTAACTGATCTCTGGTCACGTGCTTCGCGGCAGCGGCGGGCTTGCGCCGTCGTCACTGTCGCCGGGGTGATCGTGCGACCCATCGAGGCGGGTCCCACCACTAGGGCCCGGTCCACCATTGCCGTTTTGAGGTTCGCCTCCCTCGTTACCAGGCAACCGTGCCGTAAGGTCGTCAAGCCAAGCCACACCGGACGTTGCGTCCCGCTCGTTCGCAAACGCTGTAAGTGTCCGGAACACTTTTACAAGGAGCCCACGTCCTACATTCTTGTTGTTGATGGTCAGGTCGCACCTGACTTGATGGTCAAGCGCCCAGCACTCCTCTTCGGTCACCGCCATCGGAAGGACCACCGGTGAAGTCGGGGTGCTGCGGCGATCCTCAAATTCGAGGATCAGGTTCATGACCTTGAGGAGAAGACCTTGACCGATGACCGAGCCCGACTCGGCGTAGGTGTGACGAACCATGAGGTCAATTGCCCAGGTTTCGTCTTCGGTGAGTTCGATGTATTTGGGCATCGGCGAACCTCTCGACCGGTCTGACAACAGTCACACCGACCCTGACACATTCGAATTGGTCATAGTGACCCACCTGAAGCACCAGCGCTTCCAGATTATAGGCGTGACGAACACCATCGCAAGCGGGTACCATTCACTAATCGGTCGGGATGCGTTCCAAACCGAACCTACGTGAATGAGTTTCAGGGCAGGGACAGTCCCGCACCAAGACGAGCGGGCTGGAGTGAGGCATACGGATGGTGCAGCCCCAGGCGGGTGCCCGGCAGGGTCGGGTTGACGATACGAAGATCGTTATGGATGGGGTAATTAAGGAAACCCTTCCAAATGCGTTTTTCACGGTTGAACTCGACGGAGGCCATCAGGTGCTTGCCCATCTCGGTGGTAAGATGCGCAAGAATTACATTCGGGTCGGCATAGGTGACCGTGTTCAAGTCGAACTCTCGCCATATGACCTGAAGCGCGGGCGCATCACATGGCGGGTTCGTAGCTGACAGCACTGCGAAAGACCCTGGTGACGGAAGGCCGGGGTCATTCTGGGATGAATCCCGCACACGTGGCATCCTCCCTGCCCGTGGCACGTCACCGGCAATCAAACCGTTGTCGGTCCGGTCGGGATTGACGCCACTGCCGAGATTACGACCGGGTCATGGCCGTCGGCAATCGGCGCGTCCATGCGTAATCCGAATATACAGGAAATCCAAGTCAATGGTCGCACTCCTCGAACCCACGGCTGATCCGGCAATCGACGAGTCGGTCTCTGTCCCGCAAGACAGCCCTTACCGGATCGTTCTCGGTCGCCTTCGTCGACTCGTTGAATACCGAGGGAAACTGGCACGCGCTATCGCGCAGGACCCGATGGATCCGCGATCACATGCCGAGATCACCCGGGTCAAGACCATGATCCGCGAGGTGCACCGAGCGGTTTCCATGAACCCTGATGCACGGCAACTTGCCGCCAAGATTGACGCTTCCGAACCTGGAGCGTGAGGCCCACGCCGACGGCTTGCCGACTTTAGGGTTCGCTACGGCCCAAGCCCACGCTTCACAGGAACATGTCCTATGCTACATGGACCCGGTTCAGGTCGCGACTTACTTCATTGCCTCTTCGAGCAATGCCTTCGCCCGCTCAAGGGTCTTTATGTCGTTTGACATGCCTGCGAGGCGAATGTTGTTCAATGCAGCGTTGACCTGATTGGAAGCCTGACCGGTCGAGGCACGAACCGCTTCGTCAGACTTGTCAGCTTCCTGCTGCAGTTCCTTCTTCGTGGTCGCAATCTTGGCGGCGTCCTTGCCATTGATCGCATCGATCAAGGAAACCAGCTTCGGGAGCAATACCTTTGCCACCGCTTTCGGGTCCGCGGTCTGGGCCGTGACTGGTGCAGGCGTACCTGTGCCTCCGCCAGCAGCGGGCGCCTTGGTTGCCGTACCGGACACTCCCGCCGGAGCCGACTTGTTTGGTTCTTCTGCACCACCTCCGCACGACGCCAGCAGAAGCCCGGATGTCGTCGCTGTGCCCGCAAGACTTGTGAAGACTGCTCGTCGTTTCATCACCCGGTTTCACCTCCATGCCATGCAGACCACCGCATTACGACGTCTGCCCCCGATCGTGCAGTATAGCCGCGATACAAGCCAATCCAAATCACGTCAGACACTCCGACCTCCGACTGGTAGAATGCAAGGGTTCTGACCGCTCATCGTGGCTCCGGACAGGGTGCATGGGTCGGTGCCCGAGTGGCCAATGGGAGCAGACTGTAAATCTGCCGGCTTGACTGCCTACGGTGGTTCGAATCCACCCCGGCCCACCAGAAAGACACCCCGTGACCGGTTCTCCCGGGCATGGGGTGTCGCCATTTTGCGCGGATCGCAGCCGGGTTCGGTAGCCCCGGTGTGCCACCTGAGCGAAGCCGCCGTTTGACCCATCGGGGCGCCCGTTTCGGGCACGTCTGTGTCTGCCCGGCACGAGTTTTTACGGCGTACCCCCTCGGAAGGCAGTTCTGTGAAGGGAATCATCCTTGCAGGAGGCAAGGGCACGCGCCTGCGTCCCTTGACCTACACCGGTGCCAAGCAGCTCGTACCAGTTGCCAACAAACCTGTCCTGTTCTACGCAATCGAAGACCTCGTTGACGCCGGGATAACTGAAATCGGCATTGTGGTTCCAGCTGACTTCCCGATGGGGCGCGAACAAATCATGTCCGCGGTCGGCGATGGTTCGCGATGGGGGGCATCAGTTACCTATATCGAGCAGGACGCCCCACGCGGTCTCGCCCACGCGGTGGGCATCTGTGAACCGTTTGTCGGGACAGACAAATTTGTTGTCTTCCTCGGTGACAACTTTATCCGCGAAGGCATCGCTGACCAAGCACGAACATTTCGTGATGGCACCATGAACACGATTCTGCTCCTGCACAAAGTGCCGAACCCTCAAGGGTTGGGCGTCGCTGTCGTCGAGCATGGTCGCGTAGTGGAACTGCAGGAAAAGCCGGCCGTGCCAAAGAGTGACTTGGCAATTGTCGGCATCTACTTCCTGGACTACCATTTCTTCGAGGCTGCCCGGGGTCTGAAGCCATCCGCACGGGGCGAACTCGAGATCACCGATGCACTCTCACGGCTCATCGAGACCGGCAAGGACGTGCGCCCGGAAATGATCACCGGGTATTGGATTGACACCGGCAAGCATATCGACATGCTCGATGCCAATCGCCTCGTCCTTGACACCGTTGAAACACGAATTGACGGCGAAGTGGATTCCACGAGCCAAGTGACCGGTCGGGTGATCATCGAATACGGGGCATCGGTAGTCCGAAGCGTCATTCGCGGTCCGGCAATCATTGGAGCCGATGCCATCATCACCGACACGTTCATCGGGCCATTCACCGCCATCGGTGACGGATGCCGGATCACCTCAAGTGAAATCTCGCACAGCATCGTCCTCGACCATGCTCGCATCGAACACATCGAGGAGCGTATCGAAGATAGCCTGATTGGCCGCCATGCCGAACTGAGGCGGGCTTCCTCAAAACCGCGAGGGCACAAGTTCCTGCTCGGCGATTATTCTTCCCTCGAACTCCAGTAGGCCTCAAGAAAGAAGACCGTTTGGCTTGCTCGTTCCGCAAGCCAAACGGAAATCCCCACCCAACACATCAACCCCTAGATGTCAACGTCAATGGCCCTGCGTTCGCGTGCGGACGTGATGGTGGCCTCGATGAGTTCGATGTTGCGGCACGCCTCATTGCCAGTCACCAGAAGTGGCGAACCGTTCCGCACTGCCTCGTGGAGATTTCCAAAGAGGTCTCCCTTGGCATCACCCTCCTTGACGCGGAGGCTTGTCGTTGCGGTTTCGACGATGCAGGTGTCGTTGTCATGCCGCAATGTAGCCGCCGTGCCGTAGATGAGCCATTTGGGTGGCGACAGGTACGCGAAGTCGCATTTCCCGACCGTCGCGCGGCACCCATCGTCAAACACGATACGTGCCTCGAAGAAGTCGTCGGCGTCGCCCCAACGCAGGTGTCGCACGTCACCGTAGACCTGGACGACGCGATGCCCCGGCTTGAGACTGAGCACCTGATCAAACCAGTGTGGCCCGAAATCAAAAATCGTGCCACCGCCCATGTTTGCGGTGATTCGCCACTCCTGCTTGAAGTCGGGTGTTCCGAAGCCGACGGCCGGGCGCGCACCAGCCGAGCGGTTCTCAATTGAAACCAATGCACCCAACAAGCCATCGCGCACTGCGGTCCGGACCTTGCAAACATCCTCGTCCCAACGACGGTTATGGAAGCACGAAATCAGCACCCCGGCATCACGCGCGGCATCGACCATTGCACGCGCGTCGGCACCTGTCGTCGCGAACGGCTTCTCTACCATCACGTGCTTGCCAGCCTTGATCGCAGCGATGGTGTGTTCGAAGTGCAAACTCGAGTGACTGGTGATGAAAACCAGTTCGATATCAGCTCCAAGGGCGTCGCTAACTTGGCTGCCCGCGCGCATGCCAATTGACATCGCTGCCGCACGGCGGCTCTCAGTGATATCGCTCACGGCAACGAGCCGGAACTTGTCTGGCGTAGCTGCCATCGCGCGCGCGTGGAACTCTGCCTGTCGCCCATAGCCGATGAAGGCGACGCCAACTGGGTCAGTCATCCTGGGTTCCCTTCCATGGGCCACACCTGCACGTGGCACCTGCCAGACCCGAACCACCGTCCGTGTCCTGTCCGATCATGCGCAATCACTGGTACCGTTATGTCGATGATGTCAGGTGGTCCACGACGCCCACACCGGAACAACCAGCGCCCGAGGCCCCCTGCCGACGGCAACCCCGCAGATGCGGCGCAACGTGCAGGCCAGCGAGCACCTGATCACCTCAGGAACCGACAGCCTCCGACCGCTGCCTCCTTCGACATTGAGGTCAGAGGATACGCCCTCACCCGTCCTGATGGCGTGATGGTCATTCGGGAAGCACAGCGACCAATCGATGCGCTTGCGCCCGGGGCCACACCAGACGCTGTCGTCCCACCCGGCTTCGCACTGTCACGTGGTGTGCGTGTCGGGGACGCAGTAGTCGCCCGGATATCAGTGACTGGCAGGACTGCACAGACCACCGAGGTCATGGAAATCGACGGGCACTCCACTTCCGACGCGGTCAGTCGCCCCCGATTTGACCAACTCACCGCAATCTATCCCGACCGTGCGATAAATCTGTCACGTCCGGGCGCAAGCACTGGTCG
Organism: Chloroflexota bacterium; assembly: GCA_947446285.1. Lineage (GTDB taxonomy): Bacteria > Chloroflexota > UBA11872 > UBA12225 > UBA12225 > UBA12225. The sequence goes on along the minus strand of CANFGH010000047.1, from coordinate 12,304 downwards.
GGTGCTTGGCCTCTTCTCCCCCATTGGGTTTGGCAGCCGGGTTCTTGTCGTTTCACCACCCAAGGCAGGCAAGACAACGGTTCTGCGGGAAATTGGTCTGGCGGTGATCGCCAACCACCCGAACGCTCGCCTGATCTGTTGCCTGATCGGCGAGCGACCAGAGGAAGCAACCGAGTTTTCGCGCCTGCTTCCCCCAACCACCTCGACGGGAACCCCAGTGGAAGTCGTGGCGACCACTTTCGACGACGCAACCTCCCGCCACGCAGCGTTGGCCGACCTGACTGCTGAACGAGCGCGCAGATTGGTCGAGGACGGGCACGATGTGGTGTTGCTTATTGACAGCATCACCCGACTGGTGCGGGCGCATAATGCGTCCACGACTGGACGCGGCGCGGGCAGAACGCTCTCCGGAGGTGTCAGCGCCGGGGCTCTGGCACCGTCACGACGGTTCTTCGGCGCGGCACGCGCCACTGACGAAGGGCCGAGCCTGACGGTCATTGCCTCGGTTCTAGTTGGGACCGAAAGCCGTCAGGACGACGTCGTTTATGAGGAACTCAAAGGCACGGGGAACAGCGAGATTGTGCTGAGCCGGCGCCTTGCGGAACGCCGGGTCTTCCCGGCAATCGACCTGCGAGCCACTGGTACACGTCGGGAGGAACTGCTGATCGCACCCGACCGCCTTGAGGCAATCCACCGCGCGCGTCGTGCCGTCGCAGCGTATGGCGACGCACCCGAGGCAATGGCCCGACTGATCGAAACCATCGAACTGTCTCCGAACGACGAAGACCTGATGCGCCGCCTCGTCGGGCGTTCTGGCCCGACGGCTCCGGCGCGCGGACGCGCCTGAGTAACCGCCTCGCGCAATCATGGCCGGCGGTCGGGAGTCTCACTCATCCAACGACCGGCCTGACTATAGTTTCGGTCAGGAAACCGGTGCCTGCCAGCGCAAATCCGGCTGGCGCGCTGCCCTGACCTCGTCCAGACGCCCTACCGGCGTCATATGCGGTGCATTCTGGACGACACTCGGCGTGGTCCTCGCCTCGTGAGCCACCGCGATCAACGCGTTTGCGAACGCATCCATCGTCTCCTTCGACTCTGTCTCCGTCGGTTCGATCATGATCGCTTCTGGAGCAATAAGCGGGAAATAGATGGTTGGCGGATGGTAGCCATGATCGATCAGGCGCTTTGCGATGTCTAGCGTCCGGACCCCGAACTCCTTGAACGGTCGCCCATCCAGCACGAATTCGTGCATGCAAATGCGATCCACGTAGAACGAGAAGTCGTCGGCAAGGAGCGCCCGCATGTAGTTCGCATTGAGTACGGCATTCGCCCCAAGGTCCCCAAGCCCTTCCTTGCCAAGCTGGAGGATGTACGCATACGACCTCAGGATTGCGTTGAAGTTACCTTGGTAACTGTGGACGCGCCCAATCGAGTCGGGCCTATCGGCATCGTAGGCAAAGGAACCATCAGGCGCTTGGACGACCAAGGGCGCGGGTAGGAACGGCTCGAGAGCGGCTGCCACGCAAATGGCACCCCCACCAGGTCCGCCACCACCATGAGGGACTGCGAACGTCTTGTGCAGATTTACGTGCAACAGGTCAACCCCAAGGTCTCCTGGCCTGATCTGCCCCACAAGCGCGTTGAGGTTCGCACCATCGCAGTACACAAAGCATCCAACCTCATGGGCCAGACGGCAGATTTCCTCAATCCTACGCTCGAACAGCCCAAGCGTGTTCGGGAGCGTAATCATGATCGCCGCACAGTCATCATCGAGTTTCGATTTGAAGTCCTCAAAATCAAGTTCACCCGTGATGCGGTCGTGACCAATCGTGATGCTTTCGTACCCAGCCATGGCTGCCGTCGCCGGGTTTGTTCCGTGGGCCGAATCCGGGATAAGCACCTTCCGGCGCATGCGCCCTTGCTTGAGATGAGCCGCGCGGACCATCAGGATCCCGGTCAGCTCACCATGAGCCCCGGCGACGGGTTGGGTGGAGACGCCAGGGAGGCCAGTAATTTCGGCGAGTTGCCGTTGGATGTCGTGGATAACCTGCAATGCTCCCTGGACGGTCGAGGCTGGTTGCAAGGGGTGCAGGTTACGGAACCCGGGAAGGGCCGCAACATTCTCATCGATCTTCGGGTTGTACTTCATCGTGCACGAACCAAGCGGGTAAAACTCACTCTCGATCGAGTAGTTCCGCTTGGACAAGCGCGTAAAGTGACGCACCACATCGAGTTCGCTCAATTCCGGCAATGGCAATTCTTGGCGACGTTCGCCAGCGGGAATGATCTCATCAAGGTCTACCGTCGGCACATCAAGCGCCGGCAACTTGCCGGCACGGCGCCCCTTGACGCTCTTCTCGAAAACAACGGGAATGCCTTCCTGCCGTCCTGCGAAGATGCTATGGCCAGAGGCCGGGCGGAGAGGCGCGCCGGCATGCACCGCGGATTCCGTGTGTTCGGTCGTCGTCAACGTCTTATCCTTCCGACACTTGTACCGTCACAGGGACCCGAGAACATCGACCAAGCGGTCAATGTCGGACCGGGGGGTCACTTCCGTGCAGCAAAGAAGTAGCGAGTGCGCGAGCCTCGGATCCTCGAGCCCGAGGTCATACCCACCGATGATCCCGGCCCTCAGCAGGGCTTCATTCACGTGCGACGCCGGCTTGGGGCAGTGCACGGGGAACTCGTACAGCCACGGCACCGTCGACTGAACTGTGTAGCCTGGCAACTGGGAAATTCGGGACGCAAGGTAGTGAGCCTTCTGGATTGACTGCTCAGCAACTTCACGAAGTCCCACCGGACCCAGATGGCAGAAGTAGATCGTCGTGGCGAGGGCGATCAATGCCTCGGCCGTGCAGATGTTCGACGTGGCCTTCTCGCGCCTTATGTGCTGCTCCCGGGTCGCAAGCGTGAGTACGTACCCCTTGCGCCCGTCCCCATCAATCGTGGAACCGACAATGCGTCCCGGCATTTGGCGGACAAAGTCTTTCCGGCAGGCGAACATGCCGACCAACGGTCCCCCAAAGTCAACCGGGCCTCCCGTCCACTTTCCTTCTCCGACCACAATGCCCGCGCCGTATGCGCCAGGCGGGCGTATCACCCCAAGGGAAACCGGGTCAGCGATGACCACCAGAATTGCCCCGACAGATGCCAGGGCCTCAGAAAGGCCTTCAACCTGTTCCATCCAACCGAGGAAGTTCGGCTGCTGGATGATCATGCACGCAACGCTGTCATCGATCTTGGACGAAAAGTCCGTCACCCGGCCAAGCGTGCCGTCAGGCCACGCCGTAAACGCAGATACCGTCTCGACGTCGATGTCTGGCCCGGATGCGTACGTCGCGAGCACCTCACGATAGCGAGGATTGACGGTGTCCAGTACGAGCACACGGCGCCGTCGTGTCAAGGCGCACGCCATTCGCGCGGCTTCGCCGGTCCCCGTCCCGGCGTCATAAACCGACGCATTGGAGATATCCATGCCCGTCAAGGCACACACGATGCTTTGCCATTCGTACACAGCCTGAAGCGTCCCCTGCGAGACCTCAGGTTGATATGGGGTGTACGAGGTCAGAAACTCGCCCCGCGAGATCAGGTGCCCGATAGCCGCGGGCACGAAGTGCCGGTACGCACCTGCGCCGAGAAAACTCGGGTGCCTTTCAAGATCGAAGTTGGTTTCCGACAGCTTTCGCAGCAACTGCCATGTCTCGAGTTCACTCAACCCGGCCGGGAGATCAAGGTCAGGACGGTAGTGCTCCGATGGGAGATCCTCGAACAGTTGATCAATCGTCGAAACACCGATGCGACTGAGCATCGCATCGCGCTGCGCCGGTGTGGTGGAAATGAATCCGCTCACGGCAGTCCTGCCCCTTTCACGTTCCGCCCCGCTGTCACCACAATCCTGGTAATTGTCGCGGAGCACCTGACCCAAGCACCTGCTACTCAGTGAACCGTTTCGAGATACACAGCATATGCATCTGCATCCATCAGTCCATCGAGCGATGCACCAGCGGAACCTCGCACCCTCAGCATCCATCCAGCGTCGTACGGATGATGGTTTACGAGGTCGGGTTCATCGCGCAGACGCTCATTCACCTCGACAATTTCGCCGCTGAGTGGCGCGTACAGATCAGATGCCGCCTTTACTGATTCGACCACGCCGAATGACGCACCCTCGGAAATGGATGCACCTACTTCCGGCAATTCGACGAATACGACGTCTCCAAGCGAGTCCTGAGCGTAATGGGTAATCCCAACGACATAGGTGTCCCCATCCTTGCGGACCCATTCGTGTTCACGTGTGTACCGGCAATCCGTCGGGTTCGACATTTCGTACCTGCCTGCATCATTCTGGGACCACGAACGCCTTCAACGGCAGTCCTTGGCCAGTTCAATCTTCGCTCTGGCTCTCGCCAGCGACAACCGGACCACGTTTCGTGTTCAACCGCGGTCAACCCGGTGGGGACGCCTCCCGACGCTTCGCTGGGGCGCGTTTGTAAAAAGGCATCGCCACAACGCGCGCATCCAGGCGACGCCCGCGCACTTCAACGCAGAGATGAGCGCCCTCTATCGCTTGGGCGACTGGCACAAAGCCCATCGCTATCGACTTTCGAAGCGTTGGTGAAGGTCCTCCGCTAGTTGCCTCGCCAATTACCTCGCCAGAAGGGAGGAGGATTTGATGACCCATCCGCGCAATCCCAGGAACAGTCAGTTCAAGTCCAATCAGGGCCCTGACCCTTCCTGATGATTGAACCGCCTGTAGCGCCTTGGCACCGACGAACGGACCTTTCTCGAAGCGGATGACACGGCTCAGACCGGCCTCATACGGGTTCACCGACCGAGCAAGTTCGTGTCCATACAAGGGCATCGAGGCTTCAAGCCTCAAGGTGTCACGAGCACCCAGTCCGCACGGCACAATCCCAAATTCGGCACCGGCTTCCAAAAGGGTGTTCCAGACCGCGCCCGCGTCACACTCATCAAACGCAATCTCGTAGCCACGCTCACCCGTGTATCCGGTCCTCGCGACAAGTGCATCCACGCCTGCGACCATCGCACTCATCACACGGTAGTAGCCAAGACCCGACAGGTCGGTAGCCGAACACCGTTGAAGGGTTTCAAGCGACTGGGGACCCTGCAATGCGAGAAGGGTCCTGTCTGGGCGCAACAGCGTCAGATTGACCAGATATTGACTCACACCCCGGCCGCCGTCTACGAGGTGTGCTCGCATCCACGCAAAATCAACATCGGTGTTGGACGCATTGACAATGACAAGAAATTGGTCGGGCCCGATCCGGTAGATGATGATGTCGTCGATAACACCTCCATCGTCGGCGCACAGGAACGAATACTGAGCCTGACCGTCCTCCAACCTCGATACGTCACCAGGCGTAAGCCACTGAAGGTACTCGAGGGAGCCAGCACCAGAGACCTCAACTTGGCCCATGTGCCCGATGTCAAAAAGGCCGACGCCATTGCGGACAGCATGGTGCTCCGCGAGCACCCCGGCGGGGTATTGAACCGGCATCTCCCAGCCACCGAATGGAACCATTCGGCCGCCGAGCGAAACGTGCGTCTCGAAGAGGGGCGTTCGTCGGAGCGGTTGGTCCCCTGGGTTCTCCGTCACGGCTCCCTCTCAGTCGAAGCACTAACTATGGCGTGCCACATGATACGACGCTACCCCACCCGGAGGTGAAGTGCCTCACACGCGTCTGGCCGTTCAAACCTGTACGAGTCGCAGTCCCACTGGATCCTTGGTGACCGATCAGCGGATCCCAATTCGGCCGGCGACGAGCGCGGAACGGGATCACTCACAGGCATACTTCGGCAAATGACCGTGGCAATGAACCGACCAATGCACCGGGTGCGCGTTCTCGCGCTGGATATCGACGGTACCACCATCCAACCGGATGGCACGGTATCCACACAGGTACACCAAGCGATCCAAACGACACGCGAGGCCGGCGTCCACGTGGTGCTCTGCACTGGACGGGCTTTCCACACGGGCGTGGGGCCTTTGGCGTCTTCGATCGGTCTGACCATTCCTCGCGACGGCGAAGCCGATCCGCAGGCCATCGTGAACAACGGCGGCGCGTCAGTGGACCTGCGCACGGAACTGGTGAGATGGGAGCGGATCATCCCGGAAGAGCATGTCGCAAGTCTCCTGAAGGCAATTATCGGCGTAGGTGCAACCCCTCTTGTTGAACAGGCACCGTCTGATGGCGGAAAGATGTTCACCTGGGCAGACCATGTGGCCCACCCCGCCGCCAAACTGTTCGCCCACGCGTGGATGCGGATCGATGACATCGTCGCCGTCGGTCCAGAAATGCTGTCCCGCGTGGCGGTCCGCACGGGTTGGCTAGGAGCGTGCGGCGACTACCAGACGACGCGAAGCGCCCATTCCGAGCTCGTCCGGCTAGCGGGCAGCGACCCAGAGTTTGACGTCTTCTGGTCGGCCGATTGGCTTTCGCCGGACGATCCAAACCATGTTGCGGGCGTTCGGCCCCGGGGCGTCAACAAATCTCACGGTCTCGCGGCCTTTGCAGCCGAGTTCGGGACCGACCTTCGAGCGTGCGTTGCAATTGGCGACGAGATGAATGACTTCGAGATGATCCGTGATGTCGGGTTCGGCATCGCCATGGGCCAGGCACCCGATCTTCTCAAATCCGTCGCGAAGGCGATCACCCAATCGAATTCCGAGGATGGTGTCGCCGAGGCAATCGCGAAGTGGGTTCTGCCGTTCGCCTGATCGCCCGACCACCGTGAGGCAAACGATCCGAACCTCTTGAGCATCGCGTTCAGTGTGGGCAGCGCAAAACCTACTTTGAGTATCCCGTCAGCTCCACATATCCGCGTCCGGCGTAGCGTCCGGTCGAGGTCTCGCGGAGCCTGACCGTACCTTCCCAATACGTCACTCCCGTACTTGCAGTCGTGACCAACTCTTGGTCACGAACGAGCGACGTCCATTCGTGGTCGATACCATGAGACGGGACAGCCACCCTCCACGATGTTGGGTAGGTGTATCCAGTTCGTCCGCTCTTCCACGTTTGGGTACCGTTGACCGAAAACGCCTCGGGACCCACATGGACAGCCGTACCGTCATCAAGCACAAGTGTGCCGTAGCTCAGGACAACCTTGCCGGTGTCGTCACGGACAATAGATATTGTCAAGTCGCGCCCGTCGGCCAGATGTGCTGAGAACCAATCCCATCCACCCCCGCCAAGCACCAGGAAATCTCCCCACTGGTGGTCCATCCAGCCAGTACCCCGGATTTTTGACGTCGCTGAGCCAAAGCCGAGTTCTCCGTTGATGCCAATACGCGTGCGCGAGTAGTAATAGGAGTAACCGGCCGGTCCAAAATCAATGAGCCCCGCCTTGCCAGGCGGGTCGCCATCATGGAGCGCGGCGGGTCGTTGACCCGACAATTCGAGATCAATACGGTAGCCCGGTCCAGCCGCCCACAAGCGATCGCGCCCGTCGACACCACGCATCCTCCAACCGCCAAGAGAAAGGTCGAAGCCACCTCCCTCGGGGCCTCGCGACACGATCCCGCCAGGTCGATCAGTAGGAGCGAACGACAATGCCGGCATGTTGGCCACCGGTATCGCCGCTGCCGGTGGACGTGGGTCCGTATCGGCGAGCGCTACCTTGGTCGTGGAGGGCAGCGCAGTCTCGGAAAGGGCAATCTCTACCCGCTGGTCGTACGCAAATCCTCCGCCGTCTACATCGGTCAAGGCAAAGTGCGACGCGTACCCAGGGGGCCGATCACCACGAACCCCCCGAAAGATCACGAACTCGAAACCGAATTCGCGCTCATCCGCATACGGGCTGTCGTCGCCACCTTCATCAGGAAGCCTGAGAGCTTGTGGTTCCGCCCCGAAAGCCTTCGGGAAGTCTTTTGCGGGCGCATAGAGGTGACCGGTGTAATACCACCATTCAGCGAGTACATCGTGAGGACCCTCGTCCTGAGGGAACCTCACTGGGGGCAATGCCCGGACCGGAGGATCAGGCGCACGCGGGACCGCGATCGTCGGCACAGGGGCAGAAACACCCGCGCCCGGCACATTGCATCCTGCCCCAAACAGAGCCGCCCCGGCCATCGTGGCAAGCGATCGTCTCGTCCGACTGTTCGGCGACATCATCGAATTGATCCTGACGGCAATGGGACCTGGTCAGTTGCACCACTATCATCCTCATGAGGATCTTTGGTCACCTGGCCATCCACCGCTGCGAAACCGGAATGAACTCCTGCCGACGGCCCAAAAACTCGGGCCAGCCAGGTAGGCAGCCACCAATTCAACGCCCCTAAAAGATGGAGTGTGGCTGGAACCAACAATCCTCGCACCAAGGTCGCGTCGACGAGTACTGCGAGGGCGATGCCTAGTCCGAGCGCCTTGATCTGCACAACATCCGCAGCAAGTGAGAATGATCCGGCCACTGCGACAACGATTGCCGCGGCGCCAGTGATGACCCTTCCGCTGGCCTGCAATCCAACGGTGACGCTCCGGGAGTTGTCACCCGTTGAGAGAAACTCCTCACGGATCCGGCTGAGGAGAAAGACTTCATAGTCCATTGAAAGCCCGAACAACGTGCAGAACAAGAGAATTGGCAACGTCGCCTCCACATATCCCATCTGCGGGAACGCGAACGGTGCCGGCAATCCCGAAAGAAGCCCCATCTGAAAAACCGCCACAAGTGCCCCGTAACTGGCACCCAGCGAGAGCAGGTTCATAAGAACTGCCTTCACCGGAAGCAGAACCGACCGGAACGTCAGGAATAGAAGCCCGTAGGTCGTCGCCAGAATAAGCGCCACCACGTACGGGAACCCACCATAGAGCGAGCGAGTGAGATCGATTGCCGAAGCGCTCACCCCTGCAACCTCAAGCCGCCAACCCGGCGCGGGAACTGTCAGGCGTAACGAATCAACCAACCCGGCAATCTCCGGCCCAAGGGGATCGCGCGCCGGAACCACTTGCAACAGGGTCGTGTTTCCGCGCGCAATCGCATTCGCAAGTCCGCGTGCCCACTGGTCAGGACTGAGTTCCGGTCGCGCAAAGAGAAGCTCGTACTGAGCGCGGGTCAGGCGCGGGTCTAACGACACCAGACTGTCAACTCTCGCAACCCGAGGATCGTCCTGAAGCGCCCTCGTGAGATCGGTGAGGACCGATAGTTGACCCGGCTCTGTGATCTTGCCGGGCGCGTGTGCCACCACTAGAAGTGGCGCCGCGTCTCCCGCATCGAACTCCTCAGCCATGAGGTTTGCCGCGCGTCGTGAGACTGAGTCCACTGGAAGGATCCGCGCGTCCGGGGTCGAAAGTCGCGCCGAAAGGAAGGGAACGGCCGCGCCTAGGAGAACGACAAGCGATACGAAGAGGACTGGCCATGGGCGCTTGAGTACCAGACCCGCCACACGCGCCCAGAATCCATTTGTGGCCTCGCCAGCGTTCGCGTCCCTCCCCCAAATCCGCCAAGAGTCTATGCGTGGCCCGAGGACCGCCAAGAGGGCGGGAAGCAAGGTCATCGACACCAGGACGGCAGCCGCGACCGCGGCGAGGCCTGCAAACCCGAGAGACCTGAGAAACGCGATTCGAAAACTCAGGAGCCCCGCGAGGCCCGCAAGCACCATTCCCGCCGAAAAGAAGACAGCACGTCCCGCTGTCGCAACAGCTCGCTCGACCGCCTGAGAAGTGGTCGCACCACGGTCCATTTCCTCACGGAACCGACTGACCAGAAAAAGTGCGTAGTCGGTCCCCAGGCCCAGTGCGAGCATGCTCGAGAGGTTCAGGGTGAATACCGACATGTCTGCCGGAAAGCTCAGCGCCAATATGCCGCCAAGCCCAAGAACAGTCGTGGCCGCGCCAGCAATTACCGGGAGTGAAGCAGCCACAACCGATCCGAACACGAGCAGGAGTGTTAGTGCGGCGATTGGGAGGGTAACGAGCTCCGCCCGTTGAAGGTCATTGGTCGTGGCATCCTGCAGGTCCCTGAAAAAGGAGTCGGCGCTGACTACCAGTGTCTCCACGGAGATGCCGTCCCGTTGCACGACGCTGGATGCCCGCTCCAGCTCAACCAGTTGCGCGCCCCCGGACCCTGCCTCCGTGTCAAGCGTGACCAGCGCGTAGGCGGTTCTGCCCGACCGGCCAAGCTGTCGGCTGTTCAATTCCGGACTGATCACTTGTCGAACACCCGAGACGGCGCTCACCCGGGCGATTGCATCGCCAATCAGCCGTCTTGCTCCGGGTTCCACATACTCATGCCCGGATGTGATCCGGAAGAACACTGCCGCAGTGTTCGTTGGAAACTCAAGGTCATCCCGCAGCGATGCCTGTGCCTGCGCTGACGGGAGAGTTGAATCGTCAAAACCGCCTGTCCGAAGCCGGGACGGCAGGAATGGGAGCAAGGGGAGAAGCAACACCATCGAAGCCAGCCAGAGCCATAAGACAGGCCTACGGTGCCTATCCATGGCGCGCCCCCAGCGGGCGAACGGCGAAAGGTCGGGTCTAGTTGTTGTCATTGGCTAGGCAGACCGTCAAGTCGTCGAGAGTCTTTCGACCTCGGCACCTCGTGGCCTACCAGGCAAAAAACTGGATACCTCAAGGACGTTTCAACCCTAGCAGTCGCGTCCGAACGAAAACGGTCCAGGGCATTACGAAAGGGGACAGTTTCCGCACGGACGTCTAGGGCCTCAACGGCACCAGATTCCACGCACCGCTTGCACGGCTACGCCGGGGAAGCAGTTGGGTGACAATGGAACATCGGAAAGACGGGTTACTCCGCCGAGCGGACCATCGTCAACGATTCGAGCAGGACTGAAGCGAGGTCGGCCTGTGGGGATCCGGGCGCAAGTTCAAGCACCCTTCCGAGGGATGCCCGCGCGGCCTCAGTCTGATTAAAGAACACCGCGTACCGGCCTAGAATGAGGCACGCATGCGGATTTTCCGGATCAACCGTCGCAGCCGCCCTTGCGAACGGCACCCCGCGGTAGGCGGACCCAACCGCCTGCACCGGGTCAATCGACCTGAAGACTTCAGATGCCTCGAACCATCCTGTCGCCAACTGCACCAATGGCTGAAGTCCGAGAGGCTCGGTCTCGTGCCACTGTCTCGCAACCTGAATGAGCAAATGCACCATTCCAAGTGCGACGGAAATGTTGCCCTCGGACTTTGCCTCCTCGATCTCACTCGTGAGCCACCCACACCCGAACTGAAGGAAACGTGAAGCTCCTGCCGGGTTCCAAACCACACCATCCGGCAGGGCCGTGCCGGGAACGGGCGCGGGCGCGGATGCATTCAGAATCGTGATCGCCTGCATCGCACTCAACGGCAGGCCAAGCCCCTTGCCCGGTTCCCTTGGTGCGACCAGTGGAAGCCAATCTGGCAACGGCCACCCGTACAGTTCCTCGGATTCTTCTACTTGAGCGCGCGACATCCACAGAACAGGCGGGGAACTCTCAGACCCATGATCCGCCGGGCCCACCGCCTCAGCAGCATCGTCGCCGGCCGTTGCGCCCTCAGTCTCCGGCTGCTCCTGGCTCGCCCGCTCAACAGCCGCAAGCGCCTCGCAAGCTAGCGCACGACGAGACGGGTCAGTCTCGCAGATCAGGACGCCATCAAGCTTCACGCCCGAGGTCAGGTGATCGAACAGGGCCCTGGCCAACGCGGCAGCCATGACTGGAGGAGCTTCACTCCCATAGCCCGGCCGTACTCCAATGAGAGAGAGCGACGTGCCGGGTGCGCCTACCGAGGCCACTACCGCCAGACCGTTCCTCACCGCCGCGTAGACCGTCTGCGGTGAGGCCGGGATCCGGTTCTCATAGCTGCCTCGTACTGGATAAACCGTGGTGACCACGTTGATCACCGCCTGCCGGGCAACCTCATCAGCCAATCCATATCCCCGGATCGGTACCGCTGCACCCGGCGGTATCCCTTCTTCTTCGGATTGGGCAACGGCCGCACGCAGGTCGGTTGCATATTCATCGCCTGCCCGGGTCATGATGAAGCTGGCGACGCTTCCGGGTTCAGGGCTCAGCCAGTTGTTCGCGGACACCAGCATGGTCGGCGTTGGGGCGTCGATGAGTGGCAATGGCACAACGGCGACGGCGGTATTGCCGAACTGAAAGACGGCATCGGGCGTGATTGACATGCGAAAGACCCCCGAAATGTAGCCCGAACGCGTCGCGAATGGGCCTAATGACGTCACCGTACCACTCAGAAGCGAAAGATATCGTCATGCCGGTACGCCCTGATGCGAGAGACCAACAGGGCGCCAACCGGTCACGCAGGTCAAGGCTGCGAGGGCCTACCAGCGTTCGATG
>CANFGH010000046.1 GCA_947446285.1 Chloroflexota bacterium | reverse complement strand
GTTTTCGCAGGAAGCCAAGGCGTCCCGCCGACATAGCAGGCAACGGAATCGCGATGAGCCATTCGAGTCCCACGACTGCAAGCAGGGTCGCGGGCACAACCACTGCGAGGACGCGCGTTATGCCGACGTCGGTCAGGCTTGCCCCAATCGGCGCGGTAATGAGCGCGATCAGGATGATCCGGTACACGGCTATCCGAATTCTCGACAACGATACGAGAATCCCGATCAGGATGAACGGGGCAAAAAGTTGGGGCAGGTGGGTGTACCCGAGCATGAGGTGCCGACCGAGGTCCAGTTGGGTCGGCCGAAACCAGTACGTCGGTGAGAGCCCGCCCCAGTAGTGAAATGCAAACTGACGGACTTTCTCTGCGAGTGGGATATCCAGCACCAAGTACGACGACACCCGCCAAAGTTGATCGGCAGTTGCATCTGGAGCGGCCCGCTGGAACATGATGTACGGAACCAGGCAAACGACCCCTGTCGCCAGGAACGGGAGGAGGTGTCTCCGTTGAGTCCAGTGGTATGGCAGGTCGGAGACTACGAGGAGCAGTCCTGCAAGTCCGATGATCAGTTGCCCATTTGTATAGGTATAGAACGTGAAAGCTGCTGCCAAAATAGCACCATAGCCGGCACCCATGTGGCCTGCGCGGTATTTCACATAACAGAAAAGGAAGACTGCGAATCCAGAGACTGCATACACCGTCTCAAACGTGGTCCGGCTATGCAGGAACCACGAAGGGACGATGGTGAACCAGAGCGGGACTGCCCACCAGGTCCTTGCGTGAATTCCGTCCCGGGCGAGGAGTGTGGCTGCCAGAACGCCGAAGATGGAAAACACTGCGGACGTCCCTCGCGCGATTTCAACCGACGTGCCGAAAAGGGACGTTGAGACGATGTGGAAGTAGACCGGAAGCAGGGGCGCCCATGATCCACCATTCGAGAAGTAGAGCGGAAAAAGGACATTTAATTCATTCCGGAAACCGGATGCAATCAGACGTTGCCCCGCAACAATCTGATAGGCCTCATCCCCGTGGAAGTAAATGGGAAAGCCCGAAAGGTTGACGAGACGGCTGGCGGCATAAATGATCATTGACGCGAGAGCCGCGATCGTCGCCAGAGAGACGCTTGCTCCGCGAACGCGGTGTGCAAGTGAATGGAGTGTCGAAGACAGTTTCTGGTCTAACCGTTGGGAACTGACGCGACCCTCGGAATCGCCTGAGCCGTCCGATGGCTCAACTGTGGACATGCCCGCATCGACACGATGAGGTTGATGCGCCGGGGGATCGGCGGCGTGTCTTGGCCGTGAGGCGAAGTCGGCGTGATCGGATTCTTCGTTGAGGTCCGCGCGTAACGGGTTTCCAGACAAACCGTTGAGCGAGATTTGCGAAACGATTGCCCACTGACCGGTATCCGGGCCTAGACTGTCCTGTTGACGAGCTTCTTGCGTAAGCAAACACACCGACGTCGGCGTTCCGCGACCGTCCTGTTGACTTCGCGTCATCACGAGTGCAAGTCGGCCTGATTGAATTGCCGTCGCATTCCTGAAAGGCTCAGGGAATTCGAGAGCGTTGGGTGAACCAGTGATGAACGCGAGCCCGGCCGATAGGAGCGCATCCTGTCCGTACGCGACTGATAGGGTTCCCCGACTATCCACTGCGACGTGGAGCGTGGGATGTCGATCAGACCACGCTTGCGAAGTGGCGTTCCAGTCCCGCCGCGCTCCAGCTTCTTCGTAGTGTCGTACGTGCCTGATCGGACCGTTTTCGGAACCGAATGGTGTCACTTGCGCCGTGTGTTGCAGTGCGGGTCCAATCGAAAAACCGGTCGCGCGATCCGGTGCCTCGTCCGCGTTAACGCTGATCTGTGCGAGCAGGTCCCAGGACGTTCCGACAAGGATGACGGCAAAGAACTCGAGCCGTCCACGTGCACTTGGGCCAATGACCCAGCCGAAGTCGCCGTTCTGCACGACTACTGGACTGGCGCCAGATGCGTCCAACGCAACAGTGGTGGAAAACGGGGTCGTTTTCTCGTTCCCCAAGGTGACGCCCGGATGCTTCACACTGCATGAAGTCACGGGCCAAGCCATTGGACGGTCGACGTCTTCGCCCTCTCCGTGCCCCGAATGCTCCTGAAGCCCTTGTGACATATCGTCAAGAGTGTCCCAAAATGACTGGCACCCTGCACTGTGACGTGGTGGCCGTCACCTCCAGCCCGTTCAGCGTCAACAGACTTGAACTAGCGCTCGTGACCGCCCGTGACTTTTTTTTCGCTGGACGATACGGTCAGGCGCGAAAGTTCTGGGTTCGATGAACAGTATGCTTCGGCCGTCATCTGGTTCACTCGAGGGAAATCGTGCGAAACGCCCCCTTCTAACCGTCGGGATGCCAGCGTACAACGAAGCCACGCAGATCGCCGCTTCGGTGAGCGCCGTCCGGGTGGCACTCGAGGCTCTCGGGGTTGCATGGGAACTGGTTGTCGTCGACGACGGGAGTCGGGATGGCACCGACCGTGAACTCAGGTCGGCTGTGGACGGCGATGACCGCATCCAAGTGATCAGCCTGGCGCAAAATCGCGGGGTCGGTTTTGCAATTGCGACCGCCATCCGTTTTGCCTCAGGTGAATGGTTCATGGTGATCCCCGCGGATCTCGCGATGGATCTTCGAGATGTCCGACGGTACCTCGATGCGGGGCGTCCGGGTGTCGCTGCCGTCGCCGGATATACCGCAACCCGCGGCGATTACTCACCATGGCGCGACTTTCTCTCGATGGTGAACCAGTGGGCGGTATGCCAACTTGTTGGAATAGAGGTGCGAAATCCAAATTACATCCACATGTACCGCTGTGACGCTGTCAGCCGGGATGCCCTCACGTGCACGGGAAGCCCAGCCCTGTTTGCGGAACTCTTGCGCCGTTGCCAGCAGGTTGGCTACATCGTCGAGATTCCCGTCCGCTATGTGCCTCGCACAGCGGGTCGTGCGACCGGTGCACGCTGGCGCAGCATTCTCAGTACGGTCCGTGACCTCGTTCGCCTCGCGCTGTCGCGGCGTTTTGGTCCGGATACCCGACGCACTCCGACCTACTGACCCACGTCCAGCACTGGTTCATCGTCGGGCGAGAGCATCCGGATGATCCGGGCGGGGTTTCCCGCGACCACGGCGAACGCTGGCACATCGTGGGTAACAACCGCACCCGCCGCGACGACTGACCGGGTGCCTACCTCGACCGCCGGCAAAAGGACTGCCCCTCCACCGATCCGCGCCCCGGCCCTGAGAATTGGGCCAACCAAGCGCTGACCGGCGCCTTCACGTCGCCAGAGCATGCGCCTGTCGTTGGTCGTGACCACGCCTGGACCGATGAAGACGTCATCTTCCACAACCATCAGTGCGGTGACGTACGCACGAGTCTCAATGAGCACGCGTTCGCCAACGATCGTTCCAAACTCAACCACTGCCCCGGTTCCGACCACGCTGTGCGATCCGACGGTTGCATTCTCCCTGATCATGACGTGGTGCCCGGTCTGCACACGGTCACCAAGCACGACGCCGCTGTACACCACGGTCCCGGACCGGATGTGGCATCCCGCACCAATGGCGACGCGGCGACGCTCGCCAGCTCGCGTCGGGTGGCATATTTCAACGCCGGCCTCAATGAGCGTGCCTTCGCCGACGATCAGGAGACCGGCGGCAACAAGGTCATCGAGGTTCAGGGATGTGCCAAGCACCGTCGTAGATCTTTCCGGGCATCGGGAAACCTGCATTCATTGCGGTCCGTGGGTGGCAGTGTGCCACGCACTTCGCCCGAGCGACTCGGTACCCTTCCGATCAAATCAGTGTGCTCGGTGCGACGATCAGTTTCAACGGCACCGTCATCTGTTGATGAGACCCTGTGTCAGAAAATATCCACCACCCCCTTGGGCTCCGAATGACTTGGACAATTGCGTTCGCGCCGCCGCAAGGTGAAACTTGCCAGGTGCTGGGTGGCCGACTGTCGTGACTGGGTCTGGACCATTCACGACGCGGCCCGAAGTTGGCAGGGGACGCGGATTATCGCGTCATTCGTCATTCGGGCGATTGTTGGCGAACCGGACCCAAACCCTCGGCACAGCGTGCGTACTGACTGGGTTTGCATCGGTACTGTACTTTCAGAACCATGCCGATCCGGCGGTGTTAGGTAATGGCGTCACGACGTTCTCGGGTCTTCTGTTTGGTTGCGCCATGTTTCTGGCAGGGATTGCGGTGGCTGGTGATCGGATCCCTGCGGATTGGGCAGATGATGAGACCCGCGCGCAGGATTTGATCCCCGCAACGACCCCGAAGACCGTGGGAGAACTTGCAGCGCGGTCCATTGAAGCGCGGAACCCGACCGTTCGCCTGGCTCCCCGAAAGGTTTCTCAAAGGCTGGTGGCTGTCGCAGCAGCCCTGGGTGCGGTTACCTTTGTTCTTTGTGGCGGAAACAAGTTCACGTCGACAAATGTGGCGGTTTGGGTCGCGTCAGTCGTGACATTCATGTGGGCATGCTGGGAGCGTGATCGGCAGGGAACTGCATTTCAACTGTTTACTTCTGGTCTCGCCTACCTCACGCCCGAACGCAGGCAGATCGATCAGCGTCCGGGGAAGCCGTCTGAGAGGCATCAGGGCGTTCGTTGGCATCCATCGGATGGACTGCGCTTGACGCCGATGGCCATCGCGGTGATCGTGCTGCTCATTGCGGGTGCACTCGTGCTCTCATGGCGTGTGGCCGAGGTGCCTCGCGAGATGACCAGCGATCACGCCGAGAAGCTTCTCGACGTCCAGGATGTCCTTGATGGTCAATACCGCATTTTCTTTCCGAGGAATACCGGCCGAGAAGCGATGCAGTTTTATCTCATCGCGCTGATGACTCCCCTTGCTGGGGTGAGTTACCTGACCATGAAGCTCGGGACGGTGCTCATAGGCTTCCTTACGTTGCCGTTCACCTTCCTGTTTGCTCGGATTGTCAGTGGCACTCGCGTAGCACTCGTGGCGCTGTCGCTTGAGGTGGCGATGCGATGGCTCCTGCAGGTCTCACGGGTTGGACTTCGATTCCCGTTTCCGCCGGCATTCGGAGCGGCCATCGCGTATTTCCTTTTCAAGGCGCTGCGGGATCGGCGGCGGAATGACTTCCTTCTCCTGGGCCTGGTCATTGGCATTGCACAGCACACGTACACCGCTCTCCGACTGGTCCCGATAGGCGTCGCAGTGTCGTTGGGCATTGCCTACCTGATTGACCGACGTCGGCCGGGTCGGGTCGAGCACGCGTCGAGGCTTCTGGCCGACTCGGTTCTCATGACTGCAACCGCGATCCTTGTCTTCATGCCCTTGGCACGGTATGCCTCGGAGGAACCGCAGATGTTCCTGTTCCGGGGCATGTCACGACTCGCCTCAGACCAGGTGAACGCCGTCCCACCGAACGCCGTGCTGATGTTTCTTCAAAATATCGTGAATGCACTCCTCTTTTTCAACTGGAGAGGTGACGCGGTTTGGGTCAATACCATTCCTGGGCTTCCGATCCTGGATACCGTGAGCGGAGGCCTGTTCGTCCTTGGCGTTGGATACAGCATGTATTCGCTGATCCGGCATCGAGATATCCGCCAACTGCATCTGGGTATCTTTCTGTTTTTTGCGCTCCTCCCGTCAACAATGAGCATTGCCTATCCCGGTGAGAACCCAAGTACCGTGCGAATGGGAGCGGCGATACCGGTCGTGGCCCTGTTGACGGCGACTGCGCTCTACGCCGTGCTGACAAGACTTGCGCGATGGCTTGGCGGAGCGGCGCAAGCGCCCACCAGGACTGAGGGTCAGCAGGTAACCATCCGATCGCTCCTGAGGCCTCAGAAGCCCACGCCAGCTAGTAGTCTTGGCTCTATCCTCGTTGGGGTTTTCACGATTGCAGTCATCGGCTCAATCTGGAAGTCCAACCTTGACGCGTATTTCACGACATATCCTGCGCAGCACACCCTGTCGAGCCAGCATGCAAGCCGTTTCGGTGACGTCGTCAAGGGGTTTGTGGCGTTTGGCGGACGGCAGGATGACGCATTCATCCTGCCGGGGCCCTACTGGGTCGACTGGCGCCTCGTTGCTATCGAGGCCGGGGACGTAAAGTGGCATCCCATCATCGAGAACGCTGCCGCTGCGCGCACCCACGATGGGCGACCGGGCAAGCGCCTCTATATCGTTCATCCCGACGACCGTCCCTCGTTGGACCAGTTGAAGCAGTGGTATCCACAATCAACGGTCACCATTGCAGCCTTTCCGGAGACGATGGGGAATCCGTTGTTCGTCACCGTGGAGGTCCCACCAGGGTCCGTATCGGCGGCTCCTTAGTGCGGTCTGATAAATACGCGGAGGGACGACGCGAAAACAGGTCGACCTCGATTCACGTGACAGAACCTACGCGGGACCGGCGCCGACAATGATACTGACTGCACCCAATGCGCAGTCTTCGCGGAGCTATTCCTCAACACTCGTCGGAGTCGGCATTAGCATCGGGTGCATCTGGGTCCTTGCCCGGACCGTTGACGTCGACCAGACGATCAACGCACTTCGTGGTGTAGACCCATATCCATTGGGAGTATCAGTGGCCTTGACGGCAATCACGGTTGCATGTCGGGCGTTGCGCTGGCAGGCCTTGCTTCGACCAGAATCACGTTCAGGGTTCTGGTCGGCGGTCGAGGCGACGCTCATTGGCTACTTGTTCATTGCAGTCCTGCCCGGCAGAGTTGGGGAGATCACACGGGCGGCCGTTCTGGGCCGCACCGAAAACGTCCCGACTGGTCGAGCAGTGGGAACGATCGTCATCGAGAAATTGTTCGACATTGCTGCCCTGCTGCTGATGTTAGGAACGCTATCACTCATCGTGCCGCTCCCCGTCTGGGCGCGGACGGCTGGCATCAGCGTGACCGCGGTCTTTGCAGTCCTGGTCGTTGGGTTTGTCGGCGCCGCGTCGGTGAGACAACGACTTGTTGCTTGGGCGGAAGCGCGGATCGATCCACTGCCGGTCCTCAGGCGCGTGCGTCCATCAAGGATCGCTGATGAGTTGCTGCGGGCCGCGAGTAGTCTGTCATCGGGGAAGCTGCTGGCTGTTCAGGTTTCGGCGAGTACGGTCCTTTGGTTGCTCGCAATTTGCCAGGTCTACCTCGGCACCCTCGCCTTTCACCTGGAAACCGGGTGGGATGCTGCGACTTTCGTCCTCGTCGCCACAAACTTGGGCATGACTATTCCATCGGCACCCGCTTCGCTTGGCGTGTATCACGGCATCACGGTGCTTGCACTTGATGTTTTCAACGTGTCCGCGCCGATCGCACTCGGTCTTGCAGTTGGATTGCATGCCCTCGGGTTCGGCACACTGAGCCTTGCCGGCGCCCTTTGTCTCGTCCGGGGTCTTTTGCTCGGCCGATTCGCGATCGTCGACCTGTGGAAGTGGAGAGCCTGACGTCATGACCAAACTGTCGGCATGCAGCGTCCGGGTACTTGGTCGCGCTTTTTGGGGCCGAATGCGTGGGAACTGACATCGGGTCGGCCTCAAACCCCGGACTGCTGAGAATTGCTGACGATGGTCAGGTGTTTGCCACGGCAAGCCTTTTGGCCCGCGCGCATGCGATCGCGCGCCAGCACCTCTCGACTTTACCCGTGCACCGCGCAATCATCCGCGTCGTCGAGACCCTGATGGTCGGGGCTGAACCGCTTATCGGCCCGGTACTGGATGTCGGGTGCGGTGACGGGCACTTTGCTGGAGCTTGCCTGGTTCCTTCGTACGGTGCGCGGATTGACGTGGGGATCGATCCAGCGTTTGCGTCCGTTCGTGAGGCACACCAGGCAGGTGTCTATCGAATGGCACTTGCGTGTGGTGGCCAGGCACTGCCGTTTGCGGACGGATCATTCCCAACGGTCGTAAGCAATTGCGTTCTCGAACACATTCCGCCCCTTGAGGAAACCCTGAGGGAAATCCACCGAGTTCTCGCACCAGGTGGCAAGTTAATAATCACCGTTCCAAGTGATCAGTTTGCTGGATCACTTTTCTGGTCCCGAACGCTCGCTCGTATCGGATTCCCTTCCGCTGGTGCAGCCTACGGAAAATGGTTCAACCGGATCTCCCTTCATTTTCACACGTACAATCGTGATGGATGGCAGGACCGCCTCCAAGAGGCGGGCTTCAAAGTTGAAAAATGGACCTCGTATTTGCTTCCAGATGTGATGGCACTCTTCGACCTTAGTCACTACTACGGGGTTCCGACACTGGTGACGAAGAGACTTACCGGAAGATGGATCCTCTGGCCGGGTAAATGGCGGTACCTTCCGTGGGAGCGAGCACTCGAGAATGCGCTGGCGTCATGGGCAAGGCAAATAGCGGTCCCTAACGGTTCCTACTTCTTCTTTGTGGCGAGGAAGGCATAACGTGACCTCTGGACCGAACGATGATCCAGGACCGATCCGTCCCGTACATCCCGAAGAGGAATCCGCGGTCCACGAAGAGGCTTCAGAACTGGACGGTTACACCCCGATGGCGGATGCCTTCGCGGTTCCATCCGGGATGAATGGCCATCCGCTTGGAACGCGAAGGCCGTTTAACGTGCAACGTTCTCGTCGTCTTGAGAATTGGGTTTTTGCGCTCATCATTGCCTTGGCTGCGGCGCTTCGGTTCACGGGGGTGAATTGGGACAACGGTAGTCAACTTCACCCAGATGAGCGATTTCTCTTCATGGTCGAAGGCGCGCTTCGTCCAGGGTTTGTGGCAACCAATGCGAACGGCACCACCGTCCAAACCCGGTCTGCACCAATCTGGGAATATTACTTTGACTCCGCCCGGTCGGGTCTTAACCCGCACAATGTGGGGTATGGGTTCTTTGTCTACGGAACGTTTCCCCTGTTTGCGACGAAATGGATACTGACCCTATTCCAATCCAGTGGGTTTGACCGGATCCATCTGATAGGGCGGTCACTTTCAGCACTCTCCGACACTGGTTCCGTTGCCTTGGTGGCAATCATTGCCCGAAGGATGTTTGGAACCCGGGTTGGCCTGCTCGCCGGGGCGCTCTTGGCGGTATGTGTGCTTCATATCCAACAGGCACACTTTTTTGTCTTTGACAGTTTTCTCGTCACGCTCGTCCTAGCGTGCTTCTGGTCTTGCCTCAACATTGTGGCGTTCGCCCGATGGCGCGACTTCGCAATTACCGGTCTCCTCCTCGGCCTGACCCTCGCCACGAAGCTCTCGATGGTGGTGTTCATGCCGGTGATCGCATTTGCGGGCCTGATCCACTTATGGGAGGCACATCGGGCACGTCCTCAGCAAGTCACTGACGATGGGGAAGTGCAGAAGCCGTCGCCGACGTTCGCCAGCGTGGTGGAAGAGTGGTGGGAGGATGGATCCCTCACTGCGGTCATCGCTGGTGGGATTCTCACGGCGCTTGTCGCGGTCCTCGTATTCCGGATTGCGCAACCGTATGCATTTGCAGGCCCAAGTATGTTCGACCTTCGCCTGAACCCGAAGTGGTTGGACAACATCGACTACCAGGCAAAGTCCCAGGACGGGTCAGTCGATCTCCCTCCGAGCATCCAGTGGGCCGAGACGTCTAAAGTGTTATTTCCGCTACGGCACATGGTGAACTGGGGGTTAGGGGTACCCTTAGGTATCGCGGTCTGGACAAGCTTCTTCGGCGCGTGCTGGCTTGGTGCCTCTCGGCAGCGATGGCAACACGCGCTCGTTGCGTTCTGGGCCGGCCTTTGCTTCCTCTACTTTTCGTCGGTGCTCAACAAGACCATGCGCTACCTGCTTCCGTCCTACCCATTCTTCGTGATCCTCGGCGCTTGGGGCCTGGTTTCGCTGTTCGACGCGCTAAGGAATGGTAGGGACAGGATTCGTCATGGGATGTCATTCCTATCGAATGACGTGCCGAAGACCGTGAGATTGAGGCTTTCCGGGCTCAACGTGACCGCACCGTCAGCAATCGCCCCACTCGCCGGCTGGCTTGTGGTTGTGAGCGTTCTGGTCTATTCGTCAGGGTGGTCATTTGCCTTCACCCGCATCTACGCGCGCCCGGTGAGCCGTGGTCAGGCGTCGATGTGGATTTACCGCAACGTGCCTCCCCCAGCAGTCCTCGCGAATGAGCACTGGGACGATCCATTACCGCTTCCAATTCCAGGGTTCGATCATGGCAAGTACGCTGGCCCGCAACTGCCGCTCTACGACCCGGACGAACCGAAGAAGATTGACACAATCATACAGATGCTGTCTCAATCTTCGTACATGAATATCACGAGCAATCGCTTGTATGGGTCGATTCCCCGGATGCCCGAACGCTATCCGGTGACCACTGAATACTATCGACGCCTGTTCGCCGGCGACCTCGGATTTTCGCTTGCCGCCACCATTCCAAGCTACCCGTCGATTGGCCCGTGGGTGATCAATGACGATTCGGCTGAGGAAGCCTTCACCGTTTACGACCACCCAAAGGTGCTGATATTCCGGAAGGATGCGGATTTTTCAGCGACCCGGGTGAGACAGATCCTGACCGCTGTGTCACTTGACAATGTCCAGAACATTCCGCCCATCATGGCTGGACGCCCGAACCTCCAGTTGACCGTGACATCTCGGGAGACTGTCACGCAGGGTGGGACGTGGGGCGATAGTTTTTCCTTGGAAAGCGGGTCATGGCTGCTTGCTCCTGTCCTCTGGTATCTCATGCTCTCTGTCTTGGGGGTGATCGCGTGGCCAGTTGTCTGGTCAGTCCTACCATCTCTGCCTGATCGTGGATACGGGTTGTCGCGCCCCATTGGTCTCCTGGCAGTGAGTTGGGTGGGATGGCTATTCGCGTCTGTTGATGTGCTCCCTTGGACCCGCCTATCCCTCGTTGTCGCGGGCGCCGTGTGCGTGTTGCCAGTGATCCCGGTACTCAGGCGCAGTGGTCGCGAGTGGGCGCGGTGGGTCCGAGAGAATTGGCGGACGATCGTCACGATTGAGTTGGTCACGATCGGAGCATTTGCTGCCTTCTGCCTGATCAGATCGCTGAACCCAGATCTCTGGCACCCCGCTCGCGGTGGTGAAAAGCCGATGGAGTTTGCGTATCTGAATGCGGTCATCAAGACGGCGTCATTCCCGCCGTACGATCCGTGGTACGCGGGCGGCTACTTGAACTATTACTACTTCGGCTACGTGCTGATCGGCGCACTCGCGAAGTTGACCGGCGTTGCTCCATCTGTCGGTTTCAACATTGGCGTCGCCACGGTGTACGCGATGACTGTCGGTGCGACCTTTGGGGTCGCCTCAAACCTGACTGTTCTCGGGTGGAACACGGTCGTCGGTCATGGTGGGGGCGCGAGGAAGTATCAGCCAATTCTGTTTGGTGGAATCGCCGGTGTCACGTTTCTCGCCGTGGTTGGAAACCTCGATGCGTTCGGGCAATTTGTCGATCGACTAGCGAGGTCTGCAAGTGGTGCCGGCAGCGTGCCGGTGTCGGGATTGCCAGCCCTGGTGGCTGGGGTGCCGGCGGTCCTTCTTGGCGGTGGATCGCTTGAAGGGTTCGATTTCTGGCGTTCATCGCGGGTGATCCCGAACAACACCATCAACGAGTTCCCGTTCTGGACCTTCCTTTTTTCCGATCTTCACGCGCACATGATCAGCATTCCCTATCAGGTCGTGTCGGCTGGGGTGATGCTCGGCATAGCGACGCACGTCGTTCCGTTGGCTGATCTTCGGCGTAGGACCGCCTTCAGTCACCTTCTTGGCGTAGTCACTCTCAGGAACGTGCTGGTGGGGGCAGGGTTGGGATGGATCGTCGGTGCCTTGAATGTCATCAACAGTTGGGAGTACCCAACCCACCTGCTCTTGGCGGTGATCGCGCTTTGTATTGCGAGGGTCGCACGGCGTGGGTCAGTCACTTCGACCGACGTCGTTCACGTCATGGTGAGTTCGGTCGTGATGTTCCTCACGTCAACACTCTGGTACCGGCCCTTCTGGTCGAATTACCTAACTGTGTATAGCTCAGTAAGTTTGTGGACAACTGATAAATCAACGTTGGTCGACTATTTGATCATTCATGGTGCAATGGTCTTCCAATTACTTACGTTCGTCGTCTTGGTGGGATGGCCGGTCTGGCGGTCCACCGGCTGGGGGCGATACGTCGCGATGCGTCTGCGAAACCTTGATGCGTGGGAGCGGGTTTCGCGACACGAGCGTGCCCTGCTTCCGTCGAGCACATTGTTCGGTACATGGTATGTCGCGTTAAGCGTGATATTCGTCTTGATCCTCGTGACCCTCGCCATCGCTAGGTCATCGTTGATCGCGTTCCTCATCACAATGGTATTGGCCATGGTCCTCGTGGCATGGGAGCGCCGTCGTGAACCTGCACTTGCCTTCGCGGCAACGCTAGGGGCAACCGGGGCTGCCATTGGCATCTTTGTCGAGTACTTCGCACTTTCCGGTGATATCGGGCGAATGAACACGGTCTTCAAGTTCTATTTGCAGGTGTGGGTCCTCTGGTCGCTGGTATCAGGTGCAACGCTTGTCTGGGCGTTAGCGCGAGTATTTGATCGCAACAGGGTGAAGCCACTTGGGCTGCGTCACTGGGGTTGGGTTTCGATCGCCTCGGCACTCATGCTCGCGGTGATGGCGTACCCACTTGGAGCAGTGCCTGCCCGGATCGCGGATCGGTTTGCCCCGTTGCCCCCGACGCTTGACGGAATGGCATACATGAAGACGGCGACCGTGCAGGATGCAAGCACCGAAGTCACGCCGGCGAACCCTGGTGGCGCGACATTGAGGGCATTTGCCGACTACCTTGCGATCAGGTGGATGCTTCTGAATATCGAAGGCACTCCGGTGGTCCTTGAGGCATCGGTGCCTGAGTACCGTTGGGGTTCCAGGGTTTCGAAATACACTGGCCTACCCGCAGTACTAGGGTGGCGGTGGCATCAGGCCCAGCAGCGTGGTCCCTACGCACCTCAGGTGGACGGGCGTTTGCGTGACGTCCAATCGATGTTCAACACCACGAGCACAGACGTCGTGCAGGTACTCCTCTCCCGGTACCACGTTCGGTACGTCTACGTCGGCGATCTTGAACGTGCATACTACGCCTCATCCGGTATCGCCAAGTTTGCGTCGGCGCCTACCCTGTTCCGATCAGTCTATGATGCGGATGGGGTGACGATTTTCGAGTTTCTACCTGAAGCCGCTCGGCAGGGTCGGACGCAGGCGCTTGCGCCGGAAGGCTCATTCATCCAGTGAGGAAGCATGGAAGGCCCGCACTGAGGCTGGTCGGGATAATTGCCAGGATAGTGGCTAGGTCGGGCCCCCAAGGGGATCCGAGGTTCAGGAGCGGTAGGGCGTGTCAACGAAGCGGTCGTCTGATCGAAGTGAAGCAGATGCAAACCTTGAACCCGATGAGGTCCCATTGACGCGCGCAGCTGCGTCGCTTGACGACTCCGCTGAACCTATGTCGCCAGCGGTGGTTCCGGCGGAAGATGGTGTCCGCCAACCCGAGCGTGGGCGCTGGGACTTGCGCAGGCGTGCCTCGCGGGCCATCCGGGTGGACGGTGACGACGTCGCTCAGCCCGCGCGGGGACAGGAATTGTCAGAGGGTGGCATCTCGGCATCTGGTGCTTCACTCGTCATCGCGGACGACGATCCATCGGTTGGTCCCAACGTGCTGGAGTGGTTGCGGCAACCTTGGCAGTATGGGTTGAACTATGGACAGACGCTTCTTGTCCTCATTCTTGTCATGACGACGCTCATATCGCGGTTCTACAACGTCGGCGACCGCGCCATGCACCATGACGAGAGCATGCACGCGAAGTTTGCATGGGATACGTTTCGCGGACAGGTCTACAAGTACAACCCGCTGCTTCACGGCCCATTCCAGTTCCTGAGTGTCGCTTCGAGCTTCTGGATTTTTGGTGCGACGGAAGCGACGGCGCGGGCGGTTCCGGCTCTTTTCGGGGTCGGACTGGTGGCGATTTCGTTCCTGTGGCGTCGTTGGCTCGGGACCACCGGCTGGATCATCGCGTTGGCGATGTTCGTGTTCTCCCCTTCCTTTATCTACTTTGCCCGGATGCTTCGTGAGGATTCGTACACGGCGACGTGGACGCTCCTTGCAATGACTGGCTTTGTCGGGTTCATTCTTCATCGGAGACGAGCTTGGTATTACACCTTCTGCGTCGGGCTCTCATTTGCGTACGCCACAAAAGAAAGTACGTTCATCACGTTCTTTCTCCTCGGGACCTTCATGGTCTTGTCCGCCATCTGGGAGCACGGGACTGTTCCGATGCGCAGGATTGTCCAGGTGGCCGCGGTGGGTGCACTGGTTGGTGGCTTCCTCTCGGCAGTTGTGGGCATTTACAAGAAGGAACTTTTTGAAATCGGGGGCGGGTTCATCGGTCTAGTCCTCGGCGCATTCGCGGGGATGGTGTACGACCGTTTGCGCCCAACGGAGTTTGACGAACGCAACGCTCGTGAACGTGGTGCAAATGGCACCTTCACGAGTGCGTGGTTTCAGCTGTGGCGTGACCGGGAGGGTTTCTGGGGTCTCGGAACCTTTTCCGGTGGCATTGTCATCTTCTTCCTGATCTTCATCGTGTTATTCACCAGCTTGTTCACGAACTTTGGTGGCATCCGTGAAGGACTCATCGGGGGAATTCGGTATTGGCTGGAACAACATGGCGTCCAGCGTGGAAATCAGCCCTGGTATTACTACATTCTTATCCTCAGCGCGTATGAGACATTGCCGTTTGTCTTCTTCATTGCGGGGACGGTCGAATACTTGCGTCGACCGACGTGGGTAACGAGCTTTCTCCTCTGGTGGGGGTGGGGTGCGCTGACGATCTACAGTTGGGCAGGCGAGAAGATGCCCTGGCTTGTGATCCACATTGCGACTCCAATGGTCTTCGTCGCAGCGCGGTTCATCGGTGACGTGTGGCGTGATCCTTCTTCCAACCCATGGAAGCTCCGCAGCACGACCACTGTCGCCGTCCTGCTTTCTTTCTGGTGCATCCACACAGGGTGGCCCGTGAACTTCGACCGGCCGGACACGCCCCGTGATCTCTTGGTCTATACGCAGACGGCCCCTGACGTGAAGAAGGTCATGGGTGACATCGAGCGAATCAGCCTCGAACAGACCGCCAACAGTCGCGATATCGGGGTGACCGTGCAGTCCGGAACCTGGTGGCCGTTCTCGTGGTACCTGCGCGATTACAAGAATGTGGACTATCCGGCGCAGTTGACGGCTCCAGCGACCAAGCCAATTGTCTTGATCGCGCTTGAGGATGACGAAAAGAACGCGCCTTTCCTCAACGGGTACACGAAGACGAAGTACAAGATGAGGTGGTGGTATCCCGAGGACTACCGGAACATCACGTTGCAGTCTTTCAGGAATGTGATCACGAACGCCGAGACACGCTCGGGCCTGTGGCAATGGCTGATCTATCGTGAGCCCACCCAAGCCCTTGGCTCCTACGATTTCTACGTCTACCTGAAGGATGGCATCTCAACTGGCACGCCCCAGGTTGGTGGCGCGCCGGTAGCCCCAAGCGCCCCGAGGATCAATCCGGAAGCCTATGCCGGTAAGGCAGTCCCGGTCCAGCTGTTGTCGGAGTTCGGCACGACCGGGAAGGCCAATGGTCAGTACACGTTGCCCAGAGGGATAGCGACCGCAGGTCCGAACGCATTCATCATTGCAGATACCGGGAACCACAGGATCCAGAAGGTCGATCGCGCCGGGAAGGTCTTGCTTGCATGGGGGACCGAGGGGTCTGGAGACGGCCAGTTCAAGGAACCGATGGGCGTCGCCACTGATCGCGACGGCAATGTCTTCGTTGCAGATACCTGGAACCACCGGATCCAGAAATTTGACCCGAATGGCAAGTTCCTGGTGAAGTGGACCGGCCAGAACGGTGGGTTCTGGGGGCCTCGTGGCATCGTCGTGGACCAGCAGGGAAATGTGTATGTCACCGACACTGGAAACAAGCGGATTCAGAAGTTCGATGGAACGGGCAGGTTCATTGCCCAATTCGGTCAGGGCGGTGGTGGTCCGGGACAACTCAATGAGCCAATCGGCATCGCGCTTGATGCACTTGGGAATATGTACGTTGCGGATACCAATAACCGTCGCATCCAGAAGCTTGACCAAAGTGGGAAGTACCTGGCCGAGTTTCCGATCCAAGGTTGGCAGTCGGGTCCACGTACCGAGCCCTACCTTGCAGTGGACGCTCAGGGCTATGTATTCGTGACTGACCCTCCCAACAACCGCATCGTGAAGTTCAGCCCGTCTGGCGAGGCGCTTTCAATCGTTGGCACGGTTGGCAAGGCCGGAGGACAGTTCGACCTGCCGTTGGGGATTGTCTCGGACGGAGCCACGTTGCTCATTGTCGACTCTGGAAATGGCCGCATTCAGGCCATTTCGGCCCCCTAGCCGAGAGGGATGGCCTGAAATGCGAACCCGCGGGGCAGGAGTGCTGCTCCGTCGGGTTTCTCGCGGCGGTGGCTTGCCCAAGGCACCTGCGACGTGAGGGAAATGGGGCTTACCAGATGATCGTGGCGATTTGGTGGTGGCTTGTTGTGCAGGTCATATCCATTGCCACGCTTCCTGCCAGTTTCAGGTTTTTCCATCCATTTGCGGACCGCGGGTACGCATTGAACAAGACGGTGGCCCTCGTCGCATTCGGGTTCATCTCGTGGTGGCTTGGCGTAACGGGGCTGCTCGAAAACCAGGCCTCGACAAGTGTGATCGTCGTTTTTGTACTCGGTGCAGCAAGTTGGTGGGGCGCCGGCAAGCACCGGCGTAACTTGCAGGTATTCATGGCGCGACGCCAAGGCCTAATCCTGCTTCAGGAAGCCATCTTTGGGATTGCGTTTGTCGGGTTTTTACTAATCCGCGCGCGCGCGGCTGACATCGCCGGGACTGAGAAGTTCATGGACTTCGCATTCCTCAATTCGGTTACCAGATCAGCTTCTTTTCCACCGATTGACCCTTGGCTCTCCCCTGCACCGGGAATGCCGAATCCGACTATCAATTACTACTACTTCGGGTACCTCGTGTACGGCCTATTGATCCAACTTTCCGGTGTGCTTCCGGCAGAGGGGTTCAATCTGGCCCTCGCCACGGTTTTTGCATTGGCGGCACTTGGCATCTTCAGCGTGGGATACACGGTCACCCGGGATATTTCAGGCGCGTGGTCCCGGCCGAACTTCGTCGTTCGGACAACGACCGGACTCCCTCGGGGTGGGTGGTCACTGGACGCTGCTTGGCCGTATGTGGCCGCAGGCTTGGGATCTGTGTTCCTGGTCCTCATTGCGGGCAATCTCTGGACGGTCCTGAGAAGCTTCGACGGCAGTGGGGTGTGGCAGAAGGACTTCTGGGGTGGGATTGGATGGAATGCGACACGGGTGCTTGTCATCAAGGATGGTGATCGGGACATTGATTACACAATCAACGAGTTTCCGGCCTTCAGTTTCCTTCTTGGCGACCTGCATCCGCATGTGATGGCGCTGCCGTTTACCGTGCTTGCGGTCGGCATCGCGTATCGGTGGCTCGTGCATCCACCGGAGCTGTTTCGGTGGGCCACCGGGGTCTTGATGGCAGATGGAGACGCGTCTTCGCCGCCTGAATTCGCCGTCCGGGGAGCGTTGACTGACCATGAAGTCCCGCAGTGGAGGCGGGCGTTCGCCCGACTTGATCCGATACGGGAAATCTTGCCCGTTGCGGCGCTCATTGCGGTTCTCTACTTTGCAAATAGTTGGGACTTTCCGGCGTACTTCCTGCTCATTTGCGCCGCGGGCACTGCCGGGGCCTGGCCCCGGCATGCAGACCCGGACGAACGTGAACCCGGCTTTTCCACTTTGAGGATTCTTGCCCGAACGGGATGGGTTGTTCTTTGCACCGCGGTCATGTCAGCGTTGCTCGTCTTCCCGTTTCTCGCGACATTCACTCCACCAGTTGTCTCGGGCCCGGGAGAGATGCCCATTGGCTTTGTCGCACAACGAAGCCTGCTCTCGCAATTCATTGAGTTCTGGGGCTTGCAGATCGCGTGGGTTGTGCTGCCACTCTTGATTGTCGGTGCGAACATCGCTGGTTCAGCCCGCCAAGGAATGCGTTTGTACGCGTTACCAGTTGGCATTTCGGTTCTAGTCGGCCTGGTCGCCGCGCTCGAGCTCCGTGGAGCCGGCACCTACGTGTTGGCCGTGGCGCTAGCGGGGCTTTCGATTTACGGCGCTCTTCGAGCAGTGGCCCCAGATGAGCGTGAACCCACTGACCCCGACGATCAATTCTCAGTCCAGAGACGTACCGTTCGTGGGAGCTTGCGAGGTGGGCTTGGGCTCGGGTTCGCTCTTGCCGTGGTGGGTACGGCATTCGCGCTGCTTGCCGCATGTGAGGTCTTTTACATCCGTGACTTCTACGGTGGGTCGCTTCGCAGAATGAACACGGTGTTCAAACTCTACTACCAATCATGGCTCATGCTTGGCCTGGCCGGCGGGCCGCTTGCGTACTGGGTCATTCGCCAGACCCGAGCGTCTGCAAGCGAGGTTGCCCGCGCTGGGTTTTTGTTCCTGTCGCGACTGCTGGTTCCGGCGGTTTTGACCGTTGGGATCGGGCTGATCGGCGGCATGCTGATGTACCCGGTCAAGGTAACCGGGTTGCGGACAAACGCCTTTGCAAACGAGCCGGTACTTGACGGTATGGATTGGATGCGAAAGTTTCATCCGGAGGACTACGCCGCCGCGCGTTGGCTTGCCGAAAACGGGGTTGAAGACGCTGCAACAAGGACTCCGGTGGTCATGGAGGCGTCCGGAGGCCCCTATAGCGAATATTCCAGGTTCTCCACGCAGTCAGGGTTTCCAACGGTGCTCGGCTGGGACCAGCATGAACGTCTCTGGCGAGGTGACCGCATCAATCCAGAGATTGAACGACGAAAGCGGGACGTTGAACTGGTCTATCGCACACAGTCAGTCGCTGAAGCCAGACAGGTTCTTGAGACGTACGGTGTGACGTTCTTGGTCGTTGGCTATCTGGAAAGGCAAGCGTACGGAGTACCTGGCCTGTCAAAGTTTGATCAGCCAGAATCAAGGCTTGCTCAAGTGTTTCGAGACGGCCAGACCACCGTCTACGCCACCGGTATTCCACCGCTGAGCCGTGATGCAGCCAATGGTCAGGTACCGGCCGTTCAGAACTCGAAATGACGGCCGATCCCATGCAAAGTACTCCGGCTCGACCGGCTCATTCGGGGACGCAGAGTGATCCAAGGGATATCTGCATTGTCCTTCCGACCTACAACGAGGCTGAGAATATCGAGCCGATGGTCTCGGCGCTTCTGAGACTCGTGCCACGGGTCCGCGTCCATGTTGTCGACGATGCATCCCCGGACGGCACCGGCGTGATCGCAGACCGCCTCGCGCAAGACAGCCTGGGCCGGGTGACCGTCTTGCATCGCCGTGCGAAGACCGGTCTTGGTGATGCCTACATCTCGGGCTTTCGTGACGCGCTCGCGTCAGGTGCTGATTTGATCTTTGAGATGGACGCGGATTTCTCGCATCCAATTGCCGCGATTGGCCCTATGGTCGGTCTTTCGGTTGATCATGATGTCGTGGTTGGATCGCGATACGTGAATGGTGGAAGCCTGGACCGAAAATGGAGCCTCAGCCGACGACTCCTGAGTTGGGGCGGTAACC